>NZ_JBFPGY010000166.1:0-3001 GCF_041083715.1 Sphaerotilus sp. | reverse complement strand
TGGCCTTGCCACGGCTTTCGGCGACCTTGGTGTCGTCTTCCAGGTCCGTGTCGCCAACGATGTTCACGGCGGCGCCGCTGCTCAGGTCATCGCGGGCATCGGCCAGCGAGGCCCGCCGCTTGATGTTACCCGCCAGTGTGGCGATGCCGGCCGTGGCCAGCGACTTGGCGTTGCCCATTGCCTTGTCGGTCCAGATCGCGGCACCGGCGCTGTTCCTGTTGCCAGCGCTCAGACCCGCGTCGGCGGCAGCACCGACGAGGTCGCTCAGATCGGTGTCGCTGCCGAAGGCCGTGCCGGTGCTGGCCTTCACGTGCTGGGCCATGGCGATGGTTGCCGCCTTGAAGGCCGCCGCCGGGTCACCACCCGCGGCCGCAACGATTTCCGAGATGTCGTTGAGGATCTTGGCGAGGGCCGCTGCCGTCGTGGCGCGGGCCGCATCCTTGGTCGGGTCGAAGGCTGCAACGTCGATGCCACCCAGACCCAGCTTGGTCAGCACTGCCTTGAATTCGTCATCGGTCAAGCCGCTGACAGCCCGCATGGTCGTGAACGGCGACACCACCAGGCTGCCGGCCAGCGCCTTGTACTGGCCCTTCGGTGCCTTCAGTGTGGTCTTGTCGTAGCCCGTCCCGGCGATCGAGACCATCGGCGCGAAACAGGCCGTGTCGAAGGTGTACGTGCCATCGGCGCCGGTGGTCGCGCTGGACTCGCCGGCATCGAGAACCCCGTTGTCATTCGCGTCACAGAAGACAGTGGCCCCAACGATCAGGTCGTCGACCAGCACACCGCCCTGTGCGCTGGCGGAGACGCCGGGCGTGACGGCTTGCGACGCTGCAGAAGTGGAGTCTCCGCCACCGCCACAAGCCGACAGGCCCAGTGCAAGAATGATGGAAGCAGAAAGCAGGCGAAGTTGTGGCATGGCGCGATCCGGGATAGAAGGATGATCTCCACTATCACCGCCGACCCGCGAAACCTTTCGACACAGAAGCAGCGGAGTTCAGCCCCTGTTCCGAACTTCAGCCGGGATGGCCGACGCCGTCTCCGAGCGTCCGGGCGCGGCTGGTCACCAGCCCGACCAGATCCGCCAGCGTCGCCCCGGCGCCCCGCATGGACACGGCCAGCGCGTCCAGCACCTTGTCGTGGGCATTCCCACGCTGGACAGCGGAGGCGGCCACGAGCGGCTGGGTCAGCACATCGGTGATCGGCGCCGGGTTCACACCCATCAGCTTCAGCACGCTGCCGACGGTCGCCTGGGCGTTCGCGATGTTGGCCGGGGTGATCGTGGCGCCCAGCGTGAGGGCGTTCGCCTTTGCCATGAAGCTGGACGGCTGTGTACCGGCCATCTGCGCCACGAGCAGCTCGGTCAGCGTGGTGATGTGCGCGGTCACGCCGGATGCGCCGGCACTGCCGAGGGCCACCGAGTGCAGTGTCCAGACGCCATCCGCCGACAGCGCTTCCAATACGCAAGGCAAGGCGCTCGCCTCCACCTCCAGCGTGTAGGCACCGCTGGAGCCACTTGTCGCCGAACCGGTCGGCCCGGACGCGCACCGGGCGGTCACCTTGGCCTCCACCAACGCGGCACCACGCGCCACCACCCCGCTGATCCGCACCGGTGCAGCGCTCTCCGCGACGCTGGCGCCTGCGCCCGATGACCCGCCGCCGCACGCCGCCAGCACCATCAACCCGCCCGCTGCCGCTACCCACCCGATCGACTTCATCTCTGCTCCTGGTTCCGCTCGCGAACGTCCGTCAGGACAACCGTGCAGTCGTGCACGGTCATAGTTCACGAATCAAGCGGCAGGATGCAGAGCCTGGCCAAAGGCATCAATCGTTCATTCGGAAGGTGGCAGGGGCCGGATTTTCCGATTGCTCCCGTGATTTCCGGATCGGACATGCCGAGGACGGACAGCGCCCCGGAGACCGGGGGCCCGCGGACGCATCCCCGGGACCAGGAAACCCATGGCCGATGCGCACCGCACGGCGCGCAAGGTCAGTAGAACCATTGACACAACCTTAACGTTGCAGTGATAGATTGCACCCCGCTCGCGCCCGTCCCCTGCGCACCGCGGCTCCCTGCTGGAAGAGACATGAAGACAAAAACAATTGCAGCCCTCCTGATCGTTGCCGGTGCAGCCGGCGGAACGTACTGGTGGCTCAAGAAATCCCCTGCGACAACCGTTGCCGATGCGCCCATGGCGGCCGGATCATCATCCGGTGGTGCGTCCACACCGGCCAGCGGCGCCAAGGGCGGACCGCAGACGGTCAGCGTCGCCCTCGCGCAGCAGCGTGACGTGCCCGTCTCGATCGAGGCTGCCGGCAGTGTGGTGGCCCTCGACAGCGTCGAGATCCGGCCCCAGGCCACGGGTGTCGTCACGGACGTGGCGGTGCAGGAAGGCCAGACCGTCAAGCGCGGCGACCTGCTGTTCAAGCTCGACGACCGCGCCGACCGCGCCAATCTTGAAAAGGCCAAGGCCCAGCTGGCCCGCGACAAGGCCACGCAGTCGGACCTGGAACGACAGCTCGCCCGCGCCAAGGAACTGTTCGAGCAGAACTTCATCGCGCGCAACGCCGTCGACTCGCTGCAGACGCAGCTCGACGCGCAGATCGCGGCGGTCCGCGCAAGCCAGGCCGGCATCCAGTCCACCGAGGTCTCGCTGAGCAACAGTGTGCTGAAGGCCCCGATGAGCGGACGGGCCGGCGCGGTGAGCGTCGTCAAGGGCAGCCTGGTGCAGCCGGGCACGGCAGCCATGGTCACCCTGACGCAGATGGACCCGATCGGTGTGAGCTTCACGCTGCCAGAAGCACAGCTCGGCCTCCTGCGCAAGGCCGACAGGGAACTCGCCAAGGAAGGCGGCGTGCCGCTGACCGTGCAGCTGGCCGGCGAGCGACGCGGCCAGCCAGCGGTCGCGCTGCCCGGCAACGTGAGCTTCATCGACAGCGGCGTGGACGCCACCACCGGCACCATCCGCGTCAAGGGCAAGCTGGTCAACGAGGGCCGGCAGCT
>NZ_JBFPGY010000165.1:0-3003 GCF_041083715.1 Sphaerotilus sp. | reverse complement strand
AGGACGTGCCATCCGGGCGAACTGGCGGCGTGTAGGGCAGCGCTGGGTTGAAGGCCAGACCATTGCAATGGGGAGAATAGGCGCCGTAGTTCTCGAAGTCTTTGCCGGTCCAGTCGGGGATGCCGACTTCGTCCGGCATGTAGGAAAAACCCATCGAGCCGGAATCGTCCAGGATGAACATGATGTTCGGCTTGACCTGGGACAGCGAGGCGTTCAGCGGGACGTTGGAGACATCGATCAGCGCTGCATGGGCGCCGCCACCGATCGTTCCACAGGCCAGCGCCGCGGCGAGCGCCAGTCGGGCGGGAGGTTGATGGCACAAGGTCATGGATCTCATGGCGGTTTGGCTCGGGGCTCAGAAATGCACCAGCGTTTCGATGGTGCTGACCGTGTTGCGTGCGCCCTGGGCGCGCACGACGATGCGGTAGTACTCGGCCATGGTGGTGGACCCGATGCGCACCGGGTTCTGGCTGTTGATTTCGCCGCGCTCGCCGGTGACCTGGCTGCTGGCGTTCAGTGGGCGTGGGCACTGGTTGGTGCTGATGGTCGAGCTGCCGACCTCCGAGCACAGCCGCACGATCAGGAACCGCGCCGTGATCTGGTTGGCCAGCGATTTGGTCTGCGCAGGCAGGCAGTCGACGGGCGTCGGGCCACGCTGCGAGCGGCAGCTGTCGTTGTTCCAGTCGATGGCAACCCGCTTGGCGGAGGTGCTGGTCGACGTGGGGTCGAGTTCGGGGACGAGTTTCGCCCAGTAGCCCTGGTCCCGCTGGGTGAGGTTCAGTCCGTCCGGGTCGGTTTTCTGCTGCGCTTCGAGCCATTGGATGGCCAGTCGGGTGGCCTCGTCCGCGGCCAGCAGCGTGTCTTGCTTGAAGCTCAGGTTGCCGAGGATGGTTGTGCCGGTGTCGACCGAGCGGATCATCGCCACGGCCGCCAGCGACAGTGCCACCACCGTGATCATGGCGAACAGCAGCGAGACGCCGCGCTGCCGGCTGTGGGGTGGGAGGGATGGAGTGCGGTTCATCGCGGGGTGGTCCATGGACGGTTCACGCGGGCTGCCAGAGCAGGTTGCGCAGCGGGATCACGGTTTCGAAGACCTTGTAGCGGTAGTTGCGCCAGTCATCGCCTGCGCCGGGCGGTGACTTTTCCACGTGGATCGGTTCGGCCGTGACGCCGTCCGGATACCAGACCGGCAGGGTCGGCGTGACCCAGTCGGTGGCGGCCTTGCCTGGGCGCTGCTCGTTCTGTGTGCTGCGGGCGACCACGGCCACCCGCACAGCCACCACCCGTTGCCAGCCCTTGGCCGTGGTCGGCGACACGGCGGTCCAGACGTCAGCCACCTGGTCCGGGGGCGTGCTGGTGTCGATGCCGTAGACCGCCTGCAACTGCACGATCTGCGGATACAGGTCGGCGGCGGTGCTCTGGCCGGTGCTGCTGTCGAAGGAAATCTGCCGCAGGTGGTAGGGGGCCTGGGGGGCTGGCGTGTCGCACTGTGCGTCGGCCAGTCCGGTCAGGCAGTAGCGGCGGCTGACCAGCGTACCGAGGTCGAGCAGGAGGCTGCCAGCTGGATAGGACACGTCCGTGCTCTGGATGCCCGGAAAGACGGTGGTGCCGAGATCCTGGTTCCACGGGCCGTCGGCGCCAGCATCGTGGAAAAGCTGGCCGCTGCCGGCCACGGGCTCGGCGCTCAGGTTGAACAGGCTGCAGTAGCGGGACGGGTCGGTCTGGTCCGGTGTCGGCGTGGGCACTGCCAGCAGCAGGTCGCCCTTGTGGTGTCCCAGGTCGGTGTTGGCGCCGATGACGAAGACGTTGCTGCCCCGGGTGTGGCCACCCGCGACCCGGGTGGGCAGCGCGAAGTCCGCGTGGTTGCTCATCAGCACGTCGAGGCTGTCGGGGGCGCCGTTGGCACCGTCGGTGATGGCCACGGGTGCCAGCGTGTGCTCGAACTGACCGGCCACGCCGGCACGCTGGCCGACCATGCGGCAGCCAGTGGCGCCGCCTTCGGTCATGCCGTAACCGCTGGCTTGCACATCGCGCTGCAGGGTCTGCAGGGCCAGCGCGCCATTGACCTGGGCATCGGAGCCGGCGGTGATGGTGCGTTTGCGGCCTTCATAGACGGTGGTGACCTGCGCGATCACGAGCACGGCGAGCAGGCCGATGACCATGCCGATCATCAGTTCGATCAGCGTGACACCGCGCTGCGCGGCAGGAGAGACGGGGGACGCGGTCATGGCGTTCGGGTCAGGGCAGGACGGGGTTCGGGTTGATCGCGGTCGTGGTCTCGAACTGGTGCAGGTCGTCACTTGGCGCCTTCCAGATCACCTTGACCGTGACCTGGCCGGGTTCGGTCTTCGACACCAGGGCCTGGCCGACACCGGTTGGCAGGCGTTCGCTCACGCGCTCGCGCCAGCGCTGGCAGGGTGGGTGGCCGGCGCAGGCGCTGGCGTCGTAGAGCGCCAGATTCCGGCTGTCGGTCCACATCAGGCCGACCAGGTCGCTGGCGAGGTAGGCCGCATCGGCGCGGTACTTGGCACCGCTGCTCGCGCGGGTCATCGACGCCTGCAGCCCGACCAGTCCGAGCACGGCCAACGCGAAGATGAGCAGTGCGATCAGCGCTTCCAGAAGGACAAACCCGTTGGGTCTCGGTGCCCGGGGTTGTGCGCGGGTGGTGTGGCGGGTGGTCACGCAGGCCTCCTCAATTCACCAGGCAGCGACGGGTGTCGAGCGGGTCGGTGGCGGCCGGATCGCAGGTGCGCGCCGAGCCGCCGGTGTTCAGCATCACATGCAGTGTCCTGGTGGTGGTGCTGCCAGGGTGGGTGATCACGATGCAGCGGATCGGGACAGGGTCGGTCTGTGCCCGGCCGAAGCCGTTGAACACAACCTGGGTCAAACTGGTGGTGTTCCTGCAGCTGGCGTCGCGCACTTCCACCTGGACACCGGCCGAGCCGTCGCCGCGGGCATGGCGCTCCATCAACCGCGTGCCGGTCGTGGTGCCCAGTGGCTGGC
>NZ_JBFPGY010000164.1:0-9914 GCF_041083715.1 Sphaerotilus sp. | reverse complement strand
GGATCACCACGTCCAGCGGCTGTGCGGCGATGCAGTGCAGGATGGCCAGCGTCGTGAACTCGAAATAGGTCAGCGACTCGCCTTCGCGCGCCGCCTCGACCGCCGCGAAATGCGGCAGCAGCACATCCGCCTGGACAACATCGCCATTCAGCCGCAGCCGCTCCTCGAAATGCACCAGGTGCGGCGAGCCGTAGACCGCCGTGCGGTAGCCGCCCTGCAGCAGGATGGCTTCGAGCATGGCGCAGGTCGACCCTTTGCCATTCGTGCCGGCCACCGTGTAGACGGGCACGTCGAACTGCAGACCCAGCCGCTCGCGCACGCGCTGCACCCGGTCCAGACCGAGTTCGATGGTCACGGGGTGCAGGCGCTCGCAGTGGGCGAGCCAGTCGGACAGGGTCTGGGGCATGAAGATCTCTTCGGAAAATCGAAGGGGGCGTCTTGCGACGCCCCCCGGGAGCACGGAGCGAAGCCCGAGGACTCAGGACACTGCGTCAGCGCTCTGGCGCTGCAGCATGGCCAGCAGGCGGGCGACGGTTTCACGCAGTTCGCGGCGGTCCACGATCATGTCCAGCGCGCCCTTCTCGATCAGGAACTCCGAACGCTGGAAGCCCTCCGGCAGCTTCTCGCGCACGGTGTTCTCGATCACGCGCGGGCCTGCGAAACCGATCAGCGCCTTGGGCTCGGCAATGACCACATCGCCCACGAAGGCGAAACCGGCCGAGACGCCGCCCATCGTCGGGTCGGTCAGCACGCTGATGTAGGGCAGCTTGGCCTTGCCAAGACGGGTCAGCGACGCATTGGTCTTGGCCATCTGCATCAGCGACAGCAGGCCTTCCTGCATCCGGGCACCACCCGTGGCAGTGAAGCAGACGAACGGCACCTTCTGCTCGATGGCTGTCTCGACCGCGCGCACGAAGCGCTCGCCGACCACAGATCCCATCGAGCCGCCCATGAAGTCGAACTCGAACGCAGCCACAACCAGCGGGATGCTCATCACCGAGCCCCCCATGCACACCAGCGCATCGGTTTCGCCGGTGGCCTCCATCGCCTCCTTGAGGCGATCAGGGTACTTCTTGCTGTCCTTGAACTTCAGCGCATCGACCGGCAGGACTTCCTGGCCGATCTCGTAGCGGCCTTCGTCATCGAGGAAGCCATTCAGGCGGGCGCGGGCGTCGATGCGGTGGTGGTGACCACACTTCGGGCAGACATTGAGGTTGCCTTCCAGGTCGGTCTTGTAGAGCACCGTCTCGCAGGACGCGCACTTGACCCACAGACCTTCCGGCACCGTGCGGCGCTCGCTGGGTTTGGTCTGCTGGATCTTGGGGGGCAGCAGCTTGTCGAGCCAACTCATGCGGTTTCTCCTTGGAGCGTGTCCAATGCCGCACGGATCTCGCGGAGGAAACCGGCAGCCACCGGTACCACCCGCTCGCGCGGTTCGTTTTCGATCAACTGGATGATACGGGAACCGATCACCACTGCGTCCGATACCCGGGCCACGGCGACGGCCGTTTCCGCGTCGCGGATGCCGAAACCGACGCCCACAGGCACGTGCACCTGCGCCCGGATGCGCGGCACCATGCGCGCCACGGCGTCGGTATCGAGGTGGCCGGCGCCGGTCACACCCTTGAGCGAGACGTAGTAGACGTAGCCCGTGGCGATGCGGCCGACCTCGGCCATGCGCGCATCGGTCGAGGTCGGCGCGAGCAGGAAGATCGCATCCATGTCGGCGGCGTGCAGCCGTGCGGCAAAGGCCTCGCACTCCTGTGGCGGGTAGTCCACCACCAGCACGCCATCGACCCCAGCCGCCTTCGCATCATCGACGAAGCGGTCCGGGCCATGGCACTCGACCGGATTGGCATAGCCCATCAGCACGACCGGCGTGGTGGCGTCGGTCTCGCGGAAGGCACGCACCATCGCCAGCACATGCACCGTGCTGATGTGCTTGAGCAGCGCCCGCTCGCTGGCGCGCTGGATCACGGGACCATCGGCCATCGGGTCCGAGAACGGCACCCCGAGTTCGATCACGTCGGCACCGGCCTCGACCATGCCGTGCATCAGGTCCACGGTCACGTCGGCGTACGGATCGCCCGCCGTGACATAGGGAATCAGCGCCTTGCGGCCCTGCGCAGCCAGGCGCGCGAAGGTGGTCTGGATGCGGCTCACAGCGCACCTCCCTTGACGCTCTGCCCGCGGCACGACGGGCGGCAGTAGAAATCGGCTCCCGACAGGTCGGCCACGGTGCCGATGTCCTTGTCGCCACGACCGGACAGGTTGACCAGGATGTGCTGGTCCGGGCGCATCGTCTTCGCCAGCTTCATCGCGTAGGCAACCGCATGGCTCGACTCCAGCGCCGGGATGATGCCCTCGGTGCGGCAGAGGTAGTGGAAGGCCTCCAGCGCTTCCTTGTCGGTGATGCCGACGTACTCGGCGCGGCCGATGTCCTTCAGGTAAGCGTGTTCCGGGCCCACGCCGGGGTAGTCCAGGCCCGCCGAGACAGAGTGCGTCTCGGTGATCTGGCCGTTGGCATCCTGCAGGATGTAGGTGCGGTTGCCGTGCAGCACACCGGGCTTGCCGAGCTGCAGCGACGCGGAGTGCTTGTTCGTGTCCATGCCCTCGCCCGCTGCCTCGACGCCGATCAGGCGCGTGCCTTCATGCGGAATGTAGGGATAGAAGATGCCCATCGCGTTGCTGCCGCCGCCCACGCAGGCAATCACCGCGTCCGGCTGCCGGCCCGCTGGCCCGCCCAGCTCGGCGATCATCTCCGGTATCTGCGTCAGGCACTCGGTGCCGATGACGCTCTGGAAATCGCGCACCATCGCCGGGTACGGGTGCGGGCCCGCCACCGTGCCGATGATGTAGAACGTGTTCTCGACGTTGGTGACCCAGTCGCGCATCGCCTCGTTGAGCGCGTCCTTCAGCGTCTTGCTGCCGGATTCGACCGGCACCACCTTGGCGCCGAGCAGGTGCATGCGGTAGACGTTCGGACTCTGGCGCTTGACGTCTTCCGAGCCCATGTAGACCACGCACTCCATGCCATAGCGCGCACAGATCGTTGCCGTCGCCACACCGTGCTGGCCCGCGCCAGTCTCGGCGATGACCCGTGGCTTGCCCATGCGCTTGGCCAGCAGCGCCTGGCCGATGGTGTTGTTGACCTTGTGCGCGCCGGTGTGGTTCAGGTCCTCGCGCTTGAGGTAGATCTGCGCGCCGCCCATCTCGCGGCTCATGCGGTCGGCGTGGTACACCGGGCTGGGGCGGCCGACAAAATGCTTCAGCTCGCGCCGGAATTCGGCGATGAACTGGGGGTCGTGGCGGTAGTGCTCGTACGCTCCGCGCAATTCATCGAGCGCGTGGCTGAGGGTTTCAGCGACAAAGCTGCCGCCGTAGACCCCGAAATGCCCACGGGCATCGGGTTGGTCGTATGAAAACATGGTGGCTCTCGGGAATTTCAGTATCCGCTGTCGGCATCTGCCCGTCGGGCATCGGCTTCGCGGACCGCTTCGCAGAATTGGCGCATCAGCGCAGCGTCCTTGACGCCCTTGCCGATTTCAACGCCGGAACTCACGTCCACGGCACAGGGCCGCACGCGAAGCACGCCATCGGTCACATTGGCATGATTCAACCCACCAGACAAAACGACCGGACGGGGCACGCCTGACGGAATGAGAGACCAATCGAAAACCTTTCCGCCACCGCCATACCCTTCGACGTGGGCGTCGAGCAGGATGGCCTGGGCGCTGCAGTAGGACTGTGCAAAGTTTAACAAATCGAAGCCCGGCGTCATGCGCGCGGCGCGCAGATAGGGGCGCGCAGGGGCTTCGCACTGCGCGAGAGTTTCATCTCCGTGGAACTGCAGCAGCAAGGTCGGGATGGCTGCGCAGGCTTCGGCGATCTGCGCGGGTCCGGCGTTGACGAACAGCCCGACCGGCGTCACGAACGGCGGCAGGCGCCGCACCAGTTGCACCGCACGGTCCAGCGACACGTGCCGCGGGCTGCGGGCATAGAACACCAGCCCGATGGCATCGGCGCCAGCCGCCACGGCGTCGTCGACATCCCGATCGCGGGTCAGGCCACAGATCTTGATGCGGGTCCGCACGGTCAGACCCGACGGCGGGAAATCAATCGAAACGCTCATCGGACGTCACCAGCGAGAAAGTGAAAACCGGGCGGCCAGCGCTCAGCGCTGCGAGCCGCCGGGCAGCCAGTCAAATCCTGCCGTGCGGGTCGGCAGGCCATGGTGCGCATCGTAGCGGGGTCCGAGAAAGTACAGCCCGTCTGCGGCAAAGGTCGGAGCGGCGCGTTCGCGCTGGCGCGAGGCAAGCACCTCGGCCACCCAGTCACTGGACCGGGTGCCCGTGCCGACGGCGATCAGGCAACCCATGAGGTTGCGGATCATGTGGTGGAGGAAGGCCACCGCCTCGAAATCGAAACGCCAGTAGGCCCCGTGGCGCTCGATGGCGATCTCGCGCATCAGCTTCACCGGCGACAGCGCCTGGCAGTCGGCCGAGCGGAAAGCGGAGAAATCGTGCTCGCCGATCAGGTGCGTGGCGGCACGGCGCATGGCCTCGGCATCGAGTGGCCGGAATGTCCAGCCCACCGAACTGCGGTCGATCGACGGCTTGACCGGAGATTCAACCAGGATGTAGGCATAGCGCCGGCCGCGGGCCAGGTTGCGCGCATGGAAGTCGTCGGCCACCGGGTGACACCACTGCACTGCGATGTCGCCGGGCAGGTAGCGGTTGGTGCCGCGCACCCAGGAGAAGGGATCACGGGCCCGGTCGGTGTCGAAGTGGACAACCTGGTTGAGACCGTGGACGCCCGTGTCCGTGCGACCAGCGCACACGGTCTGGATGGGCGCCACCGCAAACTGCGAAAGCGCCTTTTCCAGGTGGTCCTGAACCGTGCGACCGTCTGGCTGGCTTTGCCAGCCGTGGTAGGCGGTGCCGCGGTAGGTGATGCCTAGCGCGAGGCGCAAGGCCACTCACCCGCCAGAGACGACACCGGCCACTGCCTCACGCCAGCTTGTCCAGCATGGCCTGCGCCTTGGCGCGCAGATCCCCGTCGGACTTCTCGATCACTTCCTGCAGCATGTCGCGCGCAGACTCGGCGTCGCCGAAATCGAGGAATTCCTTGGCGAGTTCGATCTTGCGTGACAGCGGATCACCGTCTTCGCCATCGACCAGCATCGGATAGGCATCCATGCCGCCCGACGAGGTCGTCGGCTGCAGATCGAAGTCGAGCGACAGGCCGCCCATGTCGATCTTCTGCAGATCACCGGCTTCCGTGATCGGCTCACTGATCTCGGGCAGATCGTGGAGTTCGAAATCCAGGCTGCTGTGGCCCGAGTCGGCCGGCGCATCCAGCGAGCTGGACAGGCCCGCAACGCCAAACGCACCAGCAGCGGTGGCAGCCGCACCGAGCACACCATGCCCGGTCGACATGGGTCGCGACACCGGCGGCAGCGAGTCCATCGGACCCGGCACCGAGATGTCGAGGTCAATGGAGGCCGAGCTGCCCGACGGCGTGTCGGCACCCAGATCAAGATCGGGCATCGCGCTGTTCTCGAACCGGGAGGGTGCCGGAACCACCGATTGCGGCATGGTGCTGGCACCCAGCATCTCGCCACCACCGGACTCCGACGCATAGCCGGAATTCGGTTGGCCACCCTGCTCGTACAGCGGATTGTCCGGATCGATCGACCGGCCAAGCTCCTGTGCCCGCACCCAGTCTTCGCCCTGACCGCCGGTCAGGCCGTACAGCTCACCCGCCAGCAGCTCATAGCCCTTGGTGTCGCGGCGCTTGGCGTAGACCTCCAGCAGCTTGGTGCGGATGGCGAGGCGCTCCGGATTGGCACGCATCGCTTCCTTGAGGATTTCCTCGGCCTGAAGATCGCGGCCATAGGCCAGATACACATCCGCCTCGGCAACCGGATCGACATCGCCGATCGCGTCGATCTGGCTGAGCGAGTAACTCATCGACGACGGCGTGCCCGCAGCATCGCGGGTGTCGACACGCTGACCGCCGCTGGCACCGAAGAACGAATCCGGCTGGAGACGGCTTTCCAGGAACGACGTGACGCCGGCTTCGTCCTTGTTCTTGCCACGCAGACGGTAATAGCCCAGCCCGGCCAGGATCGCCAGGATCAGACCGGCCCCCGGCAGCAGCATCGGATTCTCGGACAGCGATTCGATCAGCGACGGCTCTTCGGCCGGCGCCGTGTCCATCGGCACAGCCGGACGTGATGCCGCAGGCGCCACAGTCGGCGCGGAGGCAGCGCTGGCCACGACTGCCGGAGCGGGTGCAGAGGCCACGATCGGCAGCGGCTCCTTGGCAGACGCCGCAGCGACCACCATCGGCGCAGAGGCCGGAACCACGGGCTTCGCCGCCACGGGTGTGGAAGCCGGCTCGACCGGTTTTTCAGGGGCCTTGGCCACGACTGCCGGGCCGGAAGCAGCAGCCTTGCCGGTGCCTGCGGCTGCCGCGCCCGAAGCGGCCTGCAGTTTTTTCAGCTCATCCAGATTCCGGGCGAGTTCATTGACACGCGAACTGGCTTCCTTTTCGGCCCGTTGCTTGACAACAGTCTCTTCGGGCGTCGCAGCCTGGCCCTTGCCAGTGGTCTTCGGCTTGTCGAGTTGCAGTCGATCCGGCTTGGCCGCACCGGCCGCACCACTTTCGACCACTTCCGTACGGACCTGGCCGCCTGACTTGCGGGTCGGCTCGACCGGTTTGGTCTGCTCGGGCACAGCACCTGCCAGCCGCTGGCGATATGCGTTGAAATTGGCACTCTGCACATGGACGAGGCGCCGGGCCTCGCGGGCATCGACGCTGCCGAGTTGCTGTGCCGACGGAACCGTCAGCACAGCCCCGGAGCGCAGCCGGTTCATGTTGTTGCCGATGAAGGCTTGTGTATTGCCCTGGTACAGGCCCACCAGCATCTGGTCCAGGGAAATGCCCTCAACCTGCAACTTGCTGGCGACGTTCGACAGGGTGTCGCCCGACTTGACGCGGTATGCCGTCCCGGTGCCCGCTGTTGCGACGTCCGCAGCAGGCGCTGGGGCAGGGGCCGCCGGTCGGCGGCCAGGCGCCTTGGTGAGCGGCACCGGCTCGGTCGCTTCGCTGGGAACCGGCGCTGGTGTCGCCCGCTTCATCGCTTCGGCGCGAGCGGTTGCTTCGGCCGCGGCGGATGCAGCCAGTTCTGCCTTCGTCGGCCGTGCGGGCACTGCTGCCACCACGGCCGGCGTCGCCGGAGCCGCTGGCGCACGTGCCACCGACGGCGGATCGAACAGCAACGTGTATTCGCGCAGCAGACGGCCGCTGGACCAGGACAATTCCAGGATCACATCGACAAACGGTTCCTGGACGGAACGATCGCTGCTGATTCTCAGATAGGGTGTGCCATCGGCACGGCGCTGCAGCGACACCGCGGTGGATGGCAGAACGGCGTTGTAGTCAACGCCGGCAATCCGGTAGGCATCCGGCGGTGCAACACGCACCCGCAGATTGGCGGATTCGTCCGGCGTGAGGCTGGTGACGTCGATCTCGGCCCGCAGCGATTCGCCCAAGGCGGATTGAACGCTCAAGCGGCCGAGACTCAAGGACCAGGCCGATGGCGCCGCACCAAGTGCTGCAACCACCGCGACCACGGCCGCCACTTCTCTCAGAGCCAAACGCCCCGTGCGCTTCGTCTGGGTATTCAAGGCGTCTCCCAAGCTGCGAATCATGGAACCATTCCGTTTTTTCGCACCAGTCAATACGAGCAATAACCGCTCAAAATGTCTGAAAAGACAATAGCATCAAGCAGATACAAAGACAAGCTCATGCTCTGCCTGACATTCCGAGCATCTCGCACGATTACCGTCACTGAAAATATGCCCGTTGCCAGTCGGCAACGGGCACCAGTCAATACCGATCAGGCATCCAGCAGGATGCGCAGCATGCGGCGCAGCGGCTCGGCAGCGCCCCACAGCAACTGGTCACCGATGGTGAATGCCCCGACATACTCCGGACCCATCGCCAGCTTGCGGATGCGGCCGACCGGAATCGTCATCGTGCCAGTCACCGCCACCGGCGTCAGATCGCGGATGGTGGCCTCGCGGGTATTCGGCACCACCTTCACCCACTGGTTGTCAGCAGCGATCATGGCTTCCAGGTCGGCCACCGGCACGTCCTTCTTCAACTTGAAGGTCAGCGCCTGGCTGTGGCAGCGCATCGCACCGACACGCACGCAGAAACCATCGACCGGAATCGGGGCCAAGTCAAACCCTTCGCCCAGACCCAGGATCTTGTTGGTCTCGGCCATGCCCTTCCACTCTTCCTTGGACTGGCCGTTGCCCAGATCCTTGTCGATCCACGGAATCAGCGAGCCGCCCAGCGGCACGCCGAAGTTCGCGGTCTCGGCACCGGTCAGGGCACGCTGCTTGGCGATCACCTTGCGGTCGATCTCCAGGATGGCGCTCTTCGGATCGTCCAGCAGTGCACGCACTTCGGCGTTGAGCGTGCCGTACTGCGTCAGCAGTTCGCGCATGTGCTGGGCGCCACCACCGGAAGCCGCCTGGTAGGTCTGGGTGCTCATCCACTCGACCAGACCGGCCTTGTAGAGCGCGCCCACACCCATCAGCATGCAGCTCACGGTGCAGTTGCCGCCGACCCAGTTCTTGCCGCCCTTGGCCAGCGCGTCCTGGATGACGGGCATGTTGACCGGGTCGAGGATGATGACGGCGTCGGATTCCATGCGCAGCGTCGAGGCCGCGTCGATCCAGTGGCCGTTCCAGCCCGCCGCACGCAGCTTGGGGAACACCTCGGTGGTGTAGTCGCCGCCCTGCGCGGTGATGATGATCTCGCAGCGCCTGAGCGCCTCGATGTCATACGCGTTCTGGAGTTTCGTCTCGTTCTTCGCCATCGCCGGGGCAGCGCCACCGGCATTGGACGTCGAGAAGAACAGCGGCTCGATCAGGCCGAAATCGCCCTCGGCCTGCATGCGGTCCATCAGGACGGAGCCGACCATGCCGCGCCATCCGACCAATCCTACGAGTTTCATGTGATGCCCTTTTCCGGATATTCGACCTTCCCCGTCGACTCGCATCGCCGGGGTTGAAAGGTCTGGGCGAGACGAGGCGGAGCTGGTCAGCTCTTGGTAATGCCTTCAATGCCCTGGGTGATGGCGGCCACGACCGCGTCCCCCATCTCGCGCGTGCCCACTCGCGTCGTTCCCTCCGACCAGATGTCGGGCGTGCGATAGCCTTCGGCCAGCACAGCACGGACAGCCGACTCGATGCGGTCGGCGGCCTCGGGCTGTTGGAGTGAATATCGGAGCATCATGGCAGCGGACAGGATTGTAGCCAGAGGATTGGCCACCCCCTTGCCGGCGATGTCCGGCGCGCTGCCGTGGCTGGGTTCGTACAGGCCCTGGCCCTTCGCGTTCAGCGACGCCGAAGGGAGCATGCCGATCGATCCAGTCAGCATCGCCGCCTCGTCCGAGAGGATGTCGCCGAACATGTTGCCGGTGAAGAGCACGTCGAACTTCTTGGGCGCCTTGACGAGCTGCATGGCCGCGTTGTCCACGTACATGTGGTCGAGCGCGACGTCCGGATAGTCCTTGTGCACTTCGGTGACCACGTCCTTCCAGAACTGGAAGGTTTCCAGCACATTGGCCTTGTCCACGCTCGTCACGCGCTTGCTGCGCTGGCGGGCGGCCTGGAAGGCAACGTGGGCGATGCGCTCGATCTCCGGGCGGCTGTAGCGCATCGTGTCGAAGGCCTCTTCCGCGCCGGGGAAATGGCCATCGGTGGCGATGCGGCGGCCGCGCGGCTGGCCGAAGTAGATGTCGCCCGTCAGCTCGCGGATGATCAGGATGTCCAGACCCGCGATCAGCTCGGGTTTCAGGCTGGACGCGCCGACCAGCTGCTCGTAGCAGATCG
>NZ_JBFPGY010000163.1:0-3021 GCF_041083715.1 Sphaerotilus sp. | reverse complement strand
CGCTCCGTGCCCGCGCCCGTGGTCTCTTCGACCTGGACGTGGTACGGGTCGAGGAACTGGCCGACGCCGCGCACGGTGGTGACCTTGCGCATCTTGGCCATCGCGGCGAGGCCGCCGGTCAGCTTGCCGATGACCTTGTCCTTGTGGCCGCGCAGCTTGTCGATGTCCAGGCTCGGCGCGCCGAACTCGACACCCAGCGCGCCCAGGTGGCTCACCTCGTCCATCACCGCCGCGACGTGCAGGAGCGCCTTCGACGGGATGCAGCCCACGTTCAGGCACACGCCGCCCAGCGTCGCGTAACGCTCGACGATGACGACCTTCAGGCCCAGGTCGGCGGCGCGAAATGCCGCCGAGTAGCCGCCAGGACCGGCGCCGAGCACGAGCAGGTCGCACTCGACATCGGCTGCACCGGTGTAGCTGCTCGCCGGGCCGGCTGCGACAGCGGCCGGCGCCGGCGCAGCAACCGGAGCTGCTGCGGCCGGTGCCGGTGCCGGCGCGGGTGCAGCAGCCGCCGCCTCCGCGCTGTCCAGCACCAGGATCACGCTGCCCTGGTTCATCTTGTCGCCGATCGCGACCTTCAGTTCCTTGACCACGCCCGAGTGGCTCGACGGAATCTCCATCGACGCCTTGTCGGATTCGACCGTGAGCAAGCTCTGCTCGGCCTTCACCGTGTCGCCGACAGCCACCAGCAACTCGATGATCGCCACGTCCTTGAAGTCGCCGATGTCCGGGACTTGTACTTCGATCAATGCCATGTCAGTGACTCCCGATCACAGCACGATGCGGCGGAAGTCCGCCAGCAGCGATGCGAAGTAAACGTTGAAGCGGGCCGCCGCCGCGCCATCGATGACGCGGTGGTCCCACGACAGCGACAGCGGCAGCATCAGGCGCGGCTGGAACTGCTTGCCGTCCCACTTCGGCTCGATGGCGCTCTTGCAGACGCCCATGATCGCGACTTCCGGTGCGTTGATGATCGGCGTGAAGTAGCGCCCGCCAATGCCGCCCAGCGACGAGATCGAGAAGCAGCCGCCGCTCATCTCGGCGGGACCAAGCTTGCCGTCGCGGGCCTTCTTGGCCAGTTCGCCCATCTCCTGGCTGATCTGGAAGATGCCCTTCTTGTCGCAGTCCTTGATGACCGGAACCATCAGGCCGTTCGGCGTGTCCGCCGCGAAGCCAATGTGGAAGTAGTTCTTCAGCACCAGCGTGTCGCCGTCCAGCGAGGCGTTGAACTCGGGGAACTTCTTCAGCGCCGCGACCGCCGCCTTGATCATGAAGGCCAGCATCGTGACCTTGACGCCGGACTTCTCGTTTTCCTTGTTCGTCGCCACGCGGAAGGCTTCGAGGTCGGTGATGTCCGCGTCGTCGTGGTTGGTGACGTGCGGGATGACGACCCAGTTGCGGTGCAGGTTGGCGCCCGAGATCTTCTTGATGCGCGACAGATCCTTGCGCTCGACCGGGCCGAACTTGGCGAAGTCCACCTTCGGCCAGGCCAGCAGGCCGGGGAAGGCGCCGCCAGCGGCCGCCGCTGCGGGAGCCGGTGCGGGCGCTGCGGCCTTCTGGGCAGCGGTCTGCACGGCACCCGCCATCACGCCCTTCACGAAGCCCTGGATGTCGGTCTCGGTGATGCGGCCCTTCGGACCACTGCCCTTGACCTCGGCCAGCGGCACGCCCAGTTCGCGGGCGAACTTGCGCATCGACGGCGAGGCGTGCGGCAGGTTGAGTGCCGGGGCGGTCGGGTCATGTGCGGGCACCACAGCAGCAGCCGGAGCGGCCACAGGTGCAGCCGCCGCAACCGGTGCCGGAGCAGCCGCCACCGCCACCGCAGGCGCCGCAGCCGGTGCGGGTGCAGCGGCAGCCGGAGCCGCGACAGCCCCCGCCACGCCTTCCAGCACCACGACCAGCGACCCCTTCTTCACCTTGTCGCCGAGCGCGACCTTCAGCTCTTTCACGACGCCAGCGTGCGACGACGGGATCTCCATCGACGCCTTGTCCGACTCGACCGTGATCAGGCTCTGCTCGGCCGACACCTTGTCGCCGACCTTGACCAGCAGCTCGATGACGGCCACTTCGTCGAAGTCACCGATGTCCGGCACGAACACCTCGACCGGACCCGAAGCCGCAGCCGCATTACTCCCTCCCCCAGCGGGGGAGGGTTGGGGAGGGGGAACCACCGCGGCAGGCGCGGCCACCGGTGCAAGCGCAGGTGCCGCAGCCACCGCTCCGGCCACCTCCAGCATCACCACGACCGTGCCCTCGTTCACCTTGTCGCCCAGCGCGACCTTCAGCTCACGCACCACGCCCGCATGCGACGACGGGATCTCCATCGACGCCTTGTCCGACTCGACCGTCAGCAGGCTCTGCTCCGCCTTGATGGTGTCACCCACCTTGACGAGCACCTCGATGATCGCCACGTCCTTGAAGTCGCCGATGTCCGGGACTTTCACTTCGATCAATGCCATGTTGTGTCTCCGTGTGCTGCTGGGGGTCAGGCGTACAGCGGGTTGATCTTGTCGGCCTTGATGCCGTACTGGGCGATCGCTTCAGCCACCTTCGACATCGGCACCGCGCCTTCATCCGCCAGCGCGCGCAGGGCGGCGACGACGATGTAGTGGCGGTTGATCTCGAAGTGCTCGCGCAGCTTGCCGCGGAAGTCGCTGCGACCGAAACCGTCCGTGCCCAGCACCTTGTAGGCGCGGCCTTGCGGGATGAAGGCGCGGATCTGCTCGGCGTAGCTCTTCATGTAGTCGGTCGAGGCGATGACCGGGCCGGCGTGCGGCTGCAGTTGCTGCGTGACGAACGGGACTTGCGCCGCCTCCATCGGGTGCAGCAGGTTGTAGCGTTCGGCGGCCTGGCCATCGCGGCCCAGCTCGTTGAAGCTCGGGCAGCTCCACACATTGGCTGCGACGCCCCAGTCCGCTTCCAGCAGCTTCTTCGCCGCGATCGACTCGCGCAGGATCGTGCCCGAACCCAGCAGGTTGACGCGTGGCGTGACCGCTGCGGCGCCTTCTTCGAGCAGGTACA
>NZ_JBFPGY010000162.1:0-10091 GCF_041083715.1 Sphaerotilus sp. | reverse complement strand
GCCGAGCGGGGCGGCAAGAAGTCGCTGGACATCGCCGGGCTGCTGAAGATCCGCGGCAGCGAGGTCCAGCAGCGCTACACCGAGCTGATGATGCTGGCCGGCGGTCCCTACAGCCTGCCGTTCATCCACGAGGCGATGGACGCCGGCTGGCAGGGCGACCAGGCGCTCGGCGGCCTGTGGCCGGGCGGAGCGGCGCACTGCGCACCGCTGACCGCGACCTATTTCAACTACCGCAAGACGACGATCTACGGCGGCAGCAACGAAGTGCAGCGCAACATCGTCGCGCAGACGCTGTTCGGTTGAATCCGGCCATCGCCGATCAGGAGACAGACATGGATTTCGATTTCAGCGACGACCAGGAACAGCTGCGCGATGCCGTGCGGCGGTGGGTGGACAAGGGCCACGGCTTCGAGCAGCACCGCGCCATCGTGAAGGCAGGAGGCGACAGCCGCGAGGTGTGGCAGGCGCTGGCCGATCTGGGGCTGACCGGGCTGGCGGTGCCGGAGGCGCATGGCGGCATGGGCTGGGGCGCGGTCGAGGCAATGGTGGTGATGGAGGAACTCGGCCGCGGGCTGGTGCTTGCGCCCTACGCGGCCGCCGCGCTGGTGGCACCGACGCTGCTGTCGGCGGCACCCGAGCCCGTGCAGGCCGCGTGGCTGCCGAAGATGGCGTCGGGCGAGGCGCGGGTCGTGCTGGCCCACCAGGAACGCGCAGCGCGCTACCGCCTGGACAAGGCGGACACCACCGCCACCCGGACCAGTGGCGGCTGGCAGCTCAACGGCACGAAGAGCCTCGTGCCGGTCGGTGACACCGCCGAGGCCTACGTCGTCAGCGCCCGCGCGGGGGACACGCTGGGCCTGTGGCTGGTGGAGCGTGCTGCGGCGGGCGTCACCACCCGGGGCTACCTGACGCAGGACGGTGGTCGTGCCGCCGAGGTGCAGTTCCACGCCACAGCAGCGACACTGCTCACCGACACCGATGCGCTGGCCGTGCTCGAACACGCGGCCGATGTCGGCACCGCGGCGCTGTGTGCGGAAGCGGTCGGTGCCATGGACTTCCTGGTCCGGCTCACCGCCGACTACATGAACACGCGCAAGCAGTTCGGCGTGGCCATCGCCAGCTTCCAGGCGCTGCGCCACCGGCTGGCGGACTGCAAGATGCAGCTCGAACTCGGCCGCTCGATGAGCTATCTGGCCACGCTGCGGCTGGGCGATGCGCCGGACGTGCGCCGGCGGGCCATCGCGCAGGCCAAGGTGCAGCTCGGCCAGTCGATGCGCTTCGTCGGGCAGCAGTGCGTGCAACTGCACGGCGGCATCGGCGTGACGGACGAATACGTCGGCAGCCACTACTTCAAGCGGCTGACCTGCATGGAGCTGCAGTGGGGCGACACCCTCCACCACCTCGGCGAGGTCAGTGCCCGGATGCAGGACACGGCGGGCGTGTTCGCCTGACCCGCTGCGGGCGAGAGGCCGCCCGTCCTACACTGGCGGCCTCATGTCGAAGAAATCCTCCAAGAAATCCGCCGCCACCCGCGACATCACGCTGTCGCACGCGCTGTTCACCCAGGGCTTCGGCACGCGCCGCGACTGCGACGGTCTCGTGCTGAACGGGCTGGTGTCCATCGCCGGCCGTGTCGCCGACGATCCCGATGCACTGGTCTCGCCCGAGGGGCTGGTGCTGACCGTCGAGGGCCGCGACTGGCCGTGGCGCGAATTTGCACTGGTGCTGCTGAACAAGCCGACCGGCTACGAATGCTCGCAGAAGCCCAAGCACTGGCCGAGCGTGATGACGCTCCTGCCCACGCCACTCCGGTGGCGCAGCGGCGGCGACGTGCAGCCTGTCGGCCGGCTCGACCAGGACACCACCGGCGTGCTGCTGCTGACCGACGACGGCGCGCTGATCCACAAGCTGACGCACCCGAAGAAGCACGTCGACAAGGTCTACGAGATCACCTGCGCCCGCCCGGTCACGCCCGAGCAGGTGGCGCAGCTGCGCGCGGGGGTGGTGCTCAACGACGATCCGGTGCCGGTGCGCTCGGAAGAATGCGAGGCAACCGGCGAGTTCACGCTGCGCATGATGCTGACCGAGGGCAAGTACCACCAGGTCAAGCGCATGGTCGCCGCCGTGGGCAACCATGTCGAGTCGCTGCACCGCCGCTCGTTCGGCCGCATCACGATCCCCGACGCACTGGCGCCGGGGCAGTGGTGCTGGATCGACCCGCAGGACATCTGAGCGACGCCATGCGAGTCTTCCGTGGCATCCACCACCCTGATCTGGCGCCCGCCTGCGCCCTGACGATCGGCAATTTCGACGGCGTGCACCGCGGCCACCAGGCCATGCTCGCGCTGCTCATCAACGAGGCGCGCCACCGCGGCCTGCCGAGCTGCGTGATGACCTTCGAGCCGCACCCGCGCGACTTCTTCGCGATGAAGGCCGGCACGCCCGAGAAGGCACCGGCGCGCATCGCCACGCTGCGCGACAAGCTGCAGGAACTGGAGCGCTGCGGCGTCGACCAGGTCGTGCTGATGCGCTTCGATGCGCAGTTCGCCAGCCAGTCGCCGCAGGCGTTCATCGACGAGGTGCTGGCGCGCGGACTGCACGCGCGCTACGTGCTCGTGGGCGACGACTTCTGCTTCGGCGCCAGGCGGGCCGGAGACTACGCGATGCTGGACGCCGCGGGTGGTGTCGCCGGCTTCGACGTCGCACGGATGCTGAGCTACGAGGTGCATGGCCTGCGCGTGTCCAGCTCCGCTGTGCGCGACGCGCTGGCCTGCGGCGACATGGAACACGCCGCCGAGCTGCTCGGCCGCCCCTACAGCGTCAGCGGCCATGTGACGCACGGGCGCAAGCTCGGACGCGGGCTGGGTGCCTCCACCGAAGGGGGTGACGACGGTTTCCGCACGCTCAACCTGCGCTTCCCGTTCAGTCGCTCGGCGGCGGCGGGGATCTACGTCGTGCGCGTCCACGGGCTGACCGGGCAGGCGATCGACGGCGTGGCCAGCCTGGGCGTGCGACCGACCATCGAGGACGCCGGCCGCATCCTGCTGGAGACGCACTGCCTCGACTGGCCGGCCGAACTGGGGCGCGAAGGGGGCTACGGTAAACTCGTGCGCGTGGAACTACTGCACAAACTGCGAGACGAGGCCCGCTACGACGGCCTCGACGCCCTCACCGCCGCGATCCGCCAGGACGTGGTGAACGCGCGTGCGTGGTTCGACACCCACGCCGCCGACCGTCGCCAGACCACGCGCGACCGAATTTGAACGCCGCGTTCGCCGGCGTTCACCCTGCTCCTCACGTCCTTCTTTTTCAGGAACGCGCCCTGCCCGGCGCGTCGTGGCCATGACCGATTCGACCTCCCCCGCGTCCCCCACCGACTACCGCGCGACGCTCAACCTCGCCGACACGCCCTTCCCCATGCGCGGCGACCTGCCCAAGCGCGAAGCGGGCTGGGTGAAGGACTGGAACGAGGGCGGCCTGTACCAGCGCCTGCGCGTCGCCCGCCAGGGCCGGCCGCTGTTCGTGCTGCACGACGGCCCACCCTACGCCAACGGCAAGCTCCACATCGGCCACGCACTGAACAAGGTGCTCAAGGACATGATCGTCAAGTCGCGCCAGCTCGGCGGCTTCGACGCGCAGTACATCCCCGGCTGGGACTGCCACGGCCTGCCGATCGAGAACGCGATCGAGAAGCTGCACGGCCGCAAGCTCTCTCGCGACGACATGCAGGCCAAGAGCCGTGCCTTCGCCACCGAGCAGATCAACCAGCAGCGCGAGGACTTCAAGCGCCTGGGCGTGCTCGGCGACTGGGAGCGGCCGTACCGGACGATGGACTTCGCGAATGAAGCGGGCGAGCTGCGGGCGTTCAAGCGGGTGATCGAGCGGGGCTTCGTCTACCGCGGGCTGAAGCCGGTGTACTGGTGCTTCGACTGCGGCTCGTCGCTGGCCGAGTTCGAGATCGAGTACGCGGACAAGAAGAGCGACACGCTGGACGTGGCGTTCGAGGCGAATGACGCTGCCGCGCTGGCTGCCGCGTTCGGCCTCGCCGCGCTGCCCGAGGCCAAGAAGGCGTTCGCGGTGATCTGGACCACGACCGCGTGGACCATCCCCGCCAACCAGGCGCTGAACGCACATCCGGAACTCGTCTACGCGCTGGTGGACACGCCGCGCGGCGTGCTGATGCTGGCCGAGTCGCTGGTGGAGAAGTGCCTGGAACGCTACCAGCTCGACGGCACGGTCATCGCCACGACGCTGGGCGAGAACCTGCGCGGCCTGAACTTCCGCCACCCGCTGCACGACGTGGACGCCGGCTACCAGCGCCTGTCGCCGCTCTACCTCGCCGACTACGTGACGGCCGGCGACGGCACCGGCATCGTCCACTCGGCGCCGGCCTACGGCGTGGACGACTTCAACTCCTGCATCGCCAACGGCCTGAAGTACGACGAGATCCTCAACCCCGTGCAGGGCAACGGCCAGTACGCCGAGGATCTGCCGCTGTTCGGCAGCCTGAACATCTGGAAGGCGTGCCCCGTCATCATCGACACGCTGCGCCAGCACGGGCGCCTGATGGCCACGCAGCCGATCACGCACAGCTACCCGCACTGCTGGCGCCACAAGACGCCGGTGATCTACCGCGCCGCGGCGCAGTGGTTCGTGCGCATGGACGAGGGCGACGGCGTGTTCACCAAGGACAAGGCGCCGAAGACGCTGCGCCAGCTCGCGCTCGACGCCATCGACCAGACCCAGTTCTACCCCGAGAACGGCCGCACCCGCCTGCGCGACATGATCGCCAACCGGCCGGACTGGTGCATCTCGCGGCAGCGGTCGTGGGGCGTGCCGGTGCCGTTCTTCCTGCACAAGGACTCGGGCGAGCTGCACCCGCGCACGATGGAGATCGTCGATCAGGCGGCGGACATCGTGGAGCGTGGCGGCATCGAGGCGTGGAGCCGCGTGACGGTGGAGGAGATCCTCGGCCTGGAGGACGCACCGCACTACACCAAGAGCACCGACATCCTGGAAGTCTGGTTCGACTCCGGCTCGACCTTCCAGCACGTCCTGCGCGGCAGCCACGCACACGCCTACCCCGGCCCGTGTTTCCACGGCGAAGGCCCGGAAGCGGATCTGTATCTGGAAGGCCATGACCAGCACCGCGGCTGGTTCCATTCGTCGCTGCTGCTGGGCTGCGCGCTGTACGACCGGGCGCCGTACCGCGGCCTGCTGACCCACGGCTTCGCCACGGACGGCAAGGGCCTGAAGATGAGCAAGAGCCTGGGCAACACGGTCGAGCCGCAGACGGTGAGCAACAAGCTCGGCGCCGAGATCGTGCGGCTGTGGGTGGCCTCGACCGACTACTCGGGCGACCTGAACATCGACGACAAGATCCTGGCCCGCGTGGTCGATGCGTACCGCCGTATCCGCAACACGGTGCGCTTCCTGCTGGCCAACACGAGCGATTTCGACCCGGCGACGGACCTGGTGGCGGATGCGGATCTGCTGGAAATCGACCGCTACGCGCTGGCCCGCGCCGCGCAGTTGCAGGCGGAAATCCTGGCGCACTATCAGGTCTACGAATTTCACCCGGTGGTGTCCAAGCTGCAGGTCTACTGCTCGGAAGACCTGGGCGCGTTCTACCTCGACGTGCTCAAGGACCGGCTCTACACGACCGCGCCGAAGTCACTGGCCCGCCGTTCGGCGCAGACCGCGCTGTGGCGCATCACGAACGCGATGCTGCGCTGGATGGCGCCGTTCCTGAGCTTCACGGCCGAAGAGGCCTGGGGCCATTTCGCGGGCGACGCGTCAAAAGGATCGATCTTCTTCGAGACCTACGCCGACCTGGGCACGGCGGACGAGGCGCTGCTGGCGAAGTGGGCGCAGGTGCGGGCGGTGCGCGAGGCGGTGAACAAGGAGATCGAGCACGTGCGCAGCGGAGGCACGGTCGGTTCGTCGCTGCAGGCGACCGTTGCGATCACCGCCCCGCAGGCGGAGTTCGACCTGCTGGCGTCGCTGGGCGATGACCTGAAGTTCGTGCTGATCACCTCGGCGGCGAGCCTGGCGGTCGGCGACGCGCTGCAGATCACCGTGACGCCGAGTGCGGCGGTGAAATGCGAGCGGTGCTGGCACTACTGCGACGATGTGGGGGTCAATCCGGCCCATCCGACGATCTGCGGGCGGTGCGACAGCAATCTGCATGGACATGGAGAGCCGCGCACGGTGGCTTGAACTGCGCGCGGAGACCGGCAGGACCGCCGGAAGAATCAGCCCGAAGTTCTCGGTTGGCGGGCCAGGTAGCCACGCACCGACTGCGCCTGCGGTCCGACCTGCTGGACCGCTCGGCGCAGTTCGGTCATGTCCACATCGAAGACACGGCACCAGTACGCGATGTCGGCGCTGCTCAGCATGTTGATGCTCGCCGGACGATCGGCGCTGGAGCGGGGCAGTTCGGTTTCCATGAGAAAACTCCTTTCAACGTCCACCTTGAACGGCGGTTAGACCGTTTCGGCCAGGGGCAAGTTCCCGCCTGGACCTGTGCCGACGCTGAAGGCGTGTCGGCATTGCGTCACCAGTGCCGCTCGATCAAGCCGATCCGTCGCCCGATGCGGCTGACCAGCAGGTGGTATTTCAAGGATAGTCCTGTCAGGGGTGCCTTGGCCGGATTCGGCGGTGGAGGCTGAGTCCGTGCAGCCTCGAAGGCTACCCGCGAGCGACGCATCAGCAGGGCCGATTTGTAAGGCAGATGCACCACCTTCGCACCGCTGAAACCGGCCTGTACCAGCCGCTTCATCGCCTTTTCATTGCGGACATCCGGTTCGCACACGATGCGGCACACCGTAGCATCCCGAAAGATCCAAGCGCAGACTGCCTGCAGCGCGTAGTAAGCCACTGCGGGCCGGGGACGGTCTGCAGGACCGATCATGAAATGGAATCCACGGTCCCCCGGCTGCACGGGATAGTGCCGGCTCAGCACATCCGCCTTCACGTCATACGACTCGAACATGAACAGCCGCTCGCCGGTGGACGCCAGGATGCCGAAGACCACGTCGCAGGTGCCGCTGGCCTCGATCCCGGCGAACTTCTCGCGGATCTCTTCGACCGTCTTTCCCTGCAGGCCCCAGAAGCGGGCGTAGTCGCGGCTGAACCAGTCATGCAGCAGCGGCACATCCTCGTCGAGCACCATCTTGCGCAACACGACAGCGCCACTGGGACCGAACGGAACTTCAAGTGGCGTGGAGGGCGCGCTCATGCTGGCACACCAACCGGTGCGCCATGCAGATTCGGTCGGGTTTCCAGCAACGCCAGCAAGGGCAGCAAGGACGGGCCGCAGGCGCGGGTGCGCAGCTCGTCCAGCGTGATCGTCGTCGACTGGTAGCGCTGCAGGGCGTGGTGGGTGGCATCCAGCTCCTGCTTGCAGAACGGAAACACCAGCTCCGTGGCCAGCCGCAAGCGGCGTGCGGCCGACACCCGTGCATCACCGCCGACCTGGTCGATCAGGTAGCCGCCGTGGCCCGAATTCACCAGACTGGCGTTCACCAGCGCCGTGCGCACCTCGGGAAAATCCAGCTCATCCAGCAGCGCCAGCGCCACCTGGATGAAATTGCCCATCACCGTGCGGTCGTCATACCCCTCGCCGGGCACGTGGTAGCACTTTTCCAGGCAGTCCGACACCAGCACCTGCTCGGCCGCGTTCAGCACACCGTCGCGAGATTGGAGGCTCCACAACGACTGCGCGCAAAGATATTGCGTCAGGCGAACCAGCAATTCCAGGCGGGACGTGGCGTAGACGTAGGCATAAAACTCGTCCCAGTCGCCGATGCTGTTCAGCGCACGCAGGGCATCCGCCGAATCCAGCGGCTTCTCGAAGGTGCCGTTCATCGTCACGTCCAGGAAGTCGAGGATCAGCTTCTTGCTCCCCGCACAGCCCTTGCCGCCGGCGGAGATCAGCGTGCCGGAACCATCGGCCATCTCGTAGAGTTCAGCGGCCGTCAGCGGGCCGTCGTGCAGCACGGCCAGATCGCCCCGCTCCATGAACGTGCGCACGATCATGAACGGCCCGACACCCAGCGTGAAAAATGCGGTCTCGAGCGCCGGCAGCGACGTGATCGGGTTGCTGCGCTTGCGTGCCAGATAAGCGGGGTAGGCCGCGCCAAGCTTCGAGAAGACATAGCCCTGGCGCAGCGTCAGCCGTGGGCCGGACAGGCCGCGACGGCGAATGTAGTCATTGCGCAGCAGGGTGGTGAATTGCAGCGCATCGGTCCAGACCGCCATCACCTGGCGCAGGGCGGTCACATTGATCGGCAGGCCGTTGCGCGATCCCTCGAACTTGCAGATCTTGTGCTCGGTCTCGATCACTTCCTTGTAGATGTCCGGGCCGGTGTTGTTTTCACCGATCTGGCGACCGTCATGCGAGTGGAAGGTGCAGATGCCATTCCAGACGTCATGGTCGAATTCCATGTTCGGCCGCTGGTACGGCGGAGGCTTCAGCACGGAATACATCCGCACCGCCATCCGGTTGAAGCGCTTGGAATAGAACAGTTTTTTCGCCAGGGCCGACATCGAGTGCAATCTGCTGTTTGTTGATTTTCTGGTCGATCCGGTGTCCGCGATGACACGCAGACAGGATCCACCCCCACTGCCCCGGCGCGGTCATCACCGTCCGGGCTTTCTTCTGCACTTTGCCGACCCTTCAAGCTCTTGGGCAAGCCAGTGCAGGTCAACAATTGGACATCAATCACCAAAATTGGCAAAATTTCACGGATTATTTTTTCAGTTTTTTGCATATTTGGCTATTAAGGTCGCCGCATCTGGCGCCCTGAATCCGTGCGCTGTCGACGACCCGTCAGCCGGACACGGACATGCCCGTCTGCTTTCGCGTTTACAGTGCCGCCCTGATCTCCCCAGACCTCCCTCAGCTCTCTCAGGTGGCCGCCGATGCGTTCCAAGTCCCGTTCATCCCTGTCCCGCTCTTCCTCGGCGTCGCTGACGCCCTGGTTGGCGCTGGCGCTGCTGGTCATCGCCGCGGACCAAGCCACGAAATGGCTGATCCTCCAGCGCTTCCAGCTCGGGGACGGCCACATGGTCACCAGCTTCTTCAATCTGATGCGGGTCCACAACACTGGCGCGGCGTTCTCGTTTCTCGCACAGGCGGCGGGCTGGCAGCGCTGGTTCTTCATCGGCCTCGGCGCTGCGGCCTCCACCATGTTTCTCTGGATGCTCAAGAACCACGCCCAGCAGCGGCTGTTCAGCTTCAGCGTGGCCATGCTGCTCGGCGGCGCGATCGGCAACGTGGCGGACCGCGCCTGGCATGGCTACGTGGTCGACTTCCTGCAATTCCACTGGAACTGGCTGGCCCCGCTGTTTCCGGGCGGCTATTTCCCGTCCTTCAACCTCGCCGACTGCGCCATCACGGCGGGGGCGATCGGCCTGATCCTCGACGAATTGTTGCGGGTGCGCCGCAGTTGATCGACGTGGGCCTCCGGTTCGGGTGATCCCCGGATGGCGGGCAGGCCTGGCGGCTCCTATCGTGGGGATCCGAACCAGGAGCGCCTTCCGACCATGAGCCCGATCCATCCCACTGCGGACGACACCCCCGACGCGCGCCCTGACGACACCGCCCCCGCCACCCGCGACGCCCCACCCATCCGTCTGCGCAGGATCCGCTTCGGCGACCCGCTGCACTGGCTGGCGCGCGGTCTGAACGATTACCTCGCCCACCCCGCCATCAGCCTGTTCTACGGCGTGTGCTTCATGGCGATGGGCTGGACGCTGATGAAGATCTACGAAAACGCCCCGGCCTACACGCTGGCCATGTCGGCCGGCTTCCTGCTGATGGGGCCATTTCTCTGCATGGGTCTCTACCAGATGTCGATGCGGCTGGAACGCGGCCTCGTGCCCGATTTCGGCGACTCACTGACCGCCTGGGACGAGCACATCGGCCAGATGGCCATCTTCGGCTTCGTGCTGCTGGTGCTGGAGATGCTGTGGGGACGCGCCACGCTGGTGGTCTTCGCGGTCAGCTTCGACGGCATGCCCGATCTGAAGGGCTCGCTGCTGGCACTGCTCGACCCGGAGAACATCGGCTTCATCGTCGCCTACCT
>NZ_JBFPGY010000161.1:0-10100 GCF_041083715.1 Sphaerotilus sp. | reverse complement strand
GCGCAACGGGGTGCGTGGCGCAGCCGGCCAGGGACCCCGCAACCAGCATGGAAAGGAAGACACGGTGCATCGTCGCCACCACGGTGATCAGCGGACCGCCAATCGGCTGACGCTGACACGGTTGAGCCGGGTCACGGCGTCGTGCGGCACGGGTGCCTGCATGCAGTTCAGGCCGGCCTTGCGTGCGAGGTCGTTGGACAGGCGCTGGCCACTGCGCACGACCGGCCGTTCCTGCACCTCGTCGAACGCTTCGGCCATTTCGGCTTTCTGCTCATCGAAGGTCCGGCGCTGGGCCTCCAGCGCATCGGCGAGTTGCTGGCGAGCAGCGGTCTGTGCGGCCAGTGCGGTTCGACCGGATGCCTCCAGCGCGAGCAGCTTCGCGCGGGTGTCTTCCAAGCGGGCAGCGCCGATGCCGTGGCCGATCCAGCCGGCCACCAGCAGGGCGATCGTCGGCGCGACGAGGCAGGACGGGCTGGGCATGGGGGAGGTCTCCCGAGGGTGCTGTGGTGGTGCCGGATGTTACGGAGGATCGCCGACCGAATCGGTGAGGATTGGTATTCAGAGGACCGGAACCGCCAGACGAAACCCCAGGTCGTTGCGCGCCGAGGAGCGGTTGCGCTCCAGGCGGCAGGCCGAGCGCAACGTGCGTGCATGGCCGCTCCATGAACCTCCGCGCACCACGCGGTCTTCGCTGCGCCCGCTCTGGGCGCACCACTCCATGACGTTGCCGTGCATCT
This sequence comes from Sphaerotilus sp., assembly GCF_041083715.1. Classification (GTDB taxonomy): domain Bacteria; phylum Pseudomonadota; class Gammaproteobacteria; order Burkholderiales; family Burkholderiaceae_C; genus Sphaerotilus. The sequence continues at coordinate 9,363 of NZ_JBFPGY010000161.1, read as the reverse complement.
GGTACAGCCCCCAGGTGTTGGGTTCGAACGAGCGCACGGGCACCGTCTGACGCGGCTGGCGGGTCGCATGGTGGGCCAGTTCGGGCGCAACGGGCCCGTCACCCCAGTGGTACACGGTGTCCGTGCCGGCACGGCAGGCGTATTCCCACTGGGCCTCGGTCGGCAGCATGGCGTTCAGGCCCGGCACACGGCGGTTGAGTTCGGAGAGAAAGCGCACGTTCACCGCATCCCAGCTCACCTGCTCCACCGGCAGATCGTCGCCGCGAAACCGACTGGGCTGCTGGCCGGTGACCACCTGCCAGAACGCCTGGCTGCAGGCGGTGTCCGCCAGCCAGAACGGCTGCTCGATGCCGACCGTGCGGAGCACTTCATCCTGCCTGCGACCGGGTTCGCTGGCAGGCGAGCCCATGTCGAACACACCGGCCGCGATGTAGCGCAGCCGCTGCGACACGGAGCCTATCGTCAGCTCGGCCCAGTGACCCCAGGCGTCCTGGTCGAACGTCGAGGCCCAGCCCGGACAGTGCGGTGAAATGTGCAGGCTAGGACAGCCCGGCTCCTGACCATGGACAGTCATGTAGTGGAATCCCCCAATCTCGGAAAACCGTCGCTGGATCCGGGAGCCCCCGCTCCCCCGATCCAGGCCGATCCGAGGAACCGGATTGAACCACTGCCGAGACCAAGACGCCGCAAGTCCACCACCCCGAAGCCCCTCATTCAGGGAGGTTGACGCCCGTTCTCGGTACTACTCGCCACGCACACCGTTCTGGCAACGGGCCGGCGCGACCGGTTCGATCGCCCGATCGCTCATCCAGACCTCGACGCGGCGGTTGCGCTCGCGCCCGGACGACGTGTCATTGCTCGCCACCGGCGCAGCCGAACCGTAGCCCTGGACTGCAGCCGCCTTGAGCCCGTAGGTGCCCAGGTCGCGGGCCACTGACTGTGCGCGCTGCACCGAGATCGTCAGGTTGGCGCATGGATCACCCTGCCCGTCCGAGAAGCCCAGCAGCATCAGGTGCTGCGACGGGCCGAGGCGGCTTTCCAGCAGCCGCGAGATCCGGGCCATGTCGCGCAGGGCCTTGTTGTCGAGCTTGTCCACACCCGGCTTGAAGCGCAGGTTGACCGCCAGACGGCGCGCACCGTGGGTCAAGCGGGTGTACTCGGTCGGCAGCGCCTCGGCAGCGGCGGCCCCGACGCCCTCGTCGGCTTCGGGAATCTGGCCGATGTAGCCCTCGGCCTGTGCGATCTTCTGCGCTTCATCCGAGACGGCGAAGTCGGCCAGCTTGCGCACCAGCGGCGGCGCATTGCGCGCCACGTAGAAATACAGCCGGCGCGAAAGCGCGTAGTCCTCGGTCGCGACGGTGAAGCGGCTCGGGCGCAGCGCGTTGGCACTGCCGTCGGCCACCGCCAGCGTCTTGGCCTGGCGGGCGTAGGGCAGCCCGACGAAGCCGATCGCCTGCGGGTCGGCAGCCACCGCGTCCGAGAGTTCGCGGCTGTCCTCGTGGCGGTGGGCCGACGCCACCAGCGGCTGCTTGTCGAGCACCAGCGCGCGGAAGGTGTCCCAGGTGCCGGACTTGTCGTCGCGGGCGTAGACGGTGACCGGGCCGGCCGGGCCGCCCACGGCCGCCCAGTCGGTGACGCGGCCGCTGAACAGGTCGCGGATCTGCGCGATCGACAGGCGTTGCAGCGGATTGCTGGGGTGGACGATGAGCGCCACGCCATCCAGCGCGATGACGTACTCGCTGCCTTCGGCGGACAGGTCGCCCAGCACGCTGGTGGCGGCCAGTTCGTCCGCCTTGACGGCGCGCGAGGCCATGCCGATGTCCGCAGCGCCCGCAGCCAGCGACTGGAACGCCGTCGCCGTGCCGTGGGCCTGCAGTTCGACGCGCAGGCTGGCACCGTCGGCACGGCGGCCGATCAGGACACTCTCCTCGGCGTTGGCGCCGGGCTGGCGCTCGACGCTGGTGTAGCCCTCGCGGGCCAGGAAGGCCTTGACCAGTGCCGGTGCCAGCGCAGCACCGACCGTGTTGGAGCCGTGCAGGCGGATCGTGCTGCTGCCTGCCTCCCCCGTGACCGGCGGGCCGGAGGCCGATGCCACCGCCACCACCGCCGTGACGGCCGCCGCGGGCGCGACCGGCGACGCCGGTGTGCGGTGCAGCCACCACCACAGCGCCGAGCCGACCAGCAGCAGCGCCAGCAGGGGCAGTAGCCACCGCACCGGTGCCGCGGACCGCACCGCGCCGGCAGGGGCCATCAACGTGGCGCCACATTCGCTGCAGCGTCCGCCGCCCGTGTCGAGCGCCTGCGGCTGGCGGCTGGCGGCAAGCCGGCAGGACTCGGGAAGGTTGGTGCAGACACCGTGTGTCTGGATCTGGGTCATGGCGTGGGTCCTGTTTCGGTCGGGATCAAGCGGGAAGAAGATGCATGGCGGTCTGGATGGCCGCAGGCCAGCGCTGGCCGACACCGTCGGCGTCATCGGGCGATGCGGCGGCGAGCACCTGCGCCACGCGGCGCTGCATCACCTCGCGCAACCGGTCCGGGCGGATCGGAGACGACCGCAATGCGGCATCCACATCCTCCTGGAGCCAGCACCGCACCGGCTCGGGCATGCCGGTCGCGGCGGCATCCCAGTGCGCGCCCAGCGGTACACGGTCGGCCTCGAAGCCCTCGCCGTCCAGCCGCACCAGCACCACACCGGCGCCAAGGTCCTCGCGCACCAGCCCCAGCGCATCGCCCAGCAGCAGCAGGCCGGGACGGCTGTCGGGGGCGTGGTCCGCGGCGGCGGGCTCAGGCGCCTGCAGGCCGCACAGCGCCGCCAGCGGCACCGGTGCGATCTGGCGGCACCAGACCAGGCTGTTGGCGGCCGGACTGCCCGGAGCCGCGAGCAGGACGTCGACGGCACCGGTCGGCCACGGCATCGGGGCTGCCTGCAAGGACCTGCGCAGCGCAGCGGTCGCTGCCCGCTGCGCCTCTGCCGGATCGATGGGGTCCGCCACATCGGCCGCGGGCGGCAGCGACAACGCAGGCAGCAGCGGGAGCGGCAACCGCAGCGTGTCCGCGATGGCGGGCGCCGCTCCCGCCGACTCGACCGACCACGCGCCCCCGCCAGCCCGCGAACGCAGACGCTGCAGCGCCACGGGCCGGGCGGCCGGATCCTCCTGCCAGGCCCGCGCCAGCGCGAGCATGGCGCTCTGCGCGGCCGACGCGACCACCGACGGCGCCAGCCGCTGGGTGCTGGCGGCCAGCAGGCGGGCGCAGCCAGCCCGCTCGCCCAGGTGCTGCGCCAGCAGACGAAAGCCCGCACCGTCACCCAGCCGCATGAACAGATCAGCGCGCAGGAACGCCACCGACTCGCGCTGCACCGCCTCCGCCAGCACCCAGGTCTTGCCGAGCGCGCGCACCTGCTCGCGGGTGTCGAGGCGCAGCGAGAACCCGTCGCCGGACACGGGCGGGGCCAGGACCGCCGCCGCTGTCTCGTCCGCCTCGCCAGCCAGCGCAGCCAGTGCCAGATCCGCGGCCTCGACCATGTCCTGCAAGTCGGCCAGCTCCGTGCGGAGCGCCGCCCATTGCCGGCCCAGCAGCGCGGTGTGCGCCTGCGCGGTCGTCGCCTGTGCCCAGGCCTGCAGACGCAGCGCGAACGGGTGCAGATCGTCTTCGCGCGGTCCGAACCACCGGCCCGCCGCGGGCGACAGCGCCGCCTCGGCATCGATCTGCAGCCGCAGACTCGTCACGAGCCGGTCGTCGCGGGCCTGCCGGCCTTCGAGGTCGTGCTGTCGGGCCTCGGCCTGCTCGACCAGCGCCGCCACCCGGGCCACGCCGTCCCGCAGCGACACGCTGCCGAGCCGCCAGTCGTGCCACAGCGCCACCTCGACATGGGTCCGCACGTCCATGGCGCGCTGCCGCAACGCGGCGGCCGGCACATCGAACACCGCCGCGACCCCCGCACCGCCAAACCGTTCCGAGAGTCCGAGCGCGAACAGCCGGCGCAATTCCGCCCGGCGCTGCGCCGGCGCGCAGTGCTGCACCAGTTGCAGGTAGTGCGCTGCCAGGCGCTGCCACGCCTGTTGCGCGGCGGCCAGGGTCGGCGGCGGCGGGCCGGCCGCATCGCCGGGCGACACCCCCGGCCAGCTCAACGGATCCTCCGGCAGCACATCGCCCGCCACCGTCCGGAGCGCGGCAGGATGGTTGACATAGCCCAGGCTCGGGCGCCAGTGGTCGAAACGCAGCTGTGCCAGCAGCCGCAGCATCAGCGCATGCCCCAGGTGGCGCTGCACCGCCACCAGATCGCTGCGCCACTCCGCGATGCCCCAGAGCGCGAACTCTCCGCGCGGAGCGACCGCAGGTCGGGCGGCAACCGGCGCATCTTCGGCCCAGGCTTGCAGCAGCCACTGCGCCTGCCGCTCCTGGCGCAGAGCGGCATCGGTCTCGCGCGCGCCGCCCTCATCGACCGGCGTGGACAGCCAGCAGCGGTCGAACCGCGGCGGCACGGCCTCGGCGCGCTGCTGCAGCACGGCCAGCACGGGCGTCTGCTCCGACAGCGTCAGGTGCAACTGGAGGCGGGCGGGGGGCACCGTGTCACACAGGGCGTCGAGCACACCGACCAGCAGCCCGGCGCCCACCGGCTCCCCAGGGTGCGCGATCAAGTGCACCATGCACAGGGTGCGCGCGGCCTCGGCGGTGCGGATGACGCTCGACAGCGCCGCAAGCAGCTCGGCGCGGCTGGCCTCGAACGGCGGCGAGGCCAGCAGCAGACGCTGCGCCCGTGGTGGCGCCAGACTGCGGCCGGCCAGGCACCAGCCAGGCGCCTCGTCGTCATGCAGACTGGCATCGGTATCGATGAGCAGCACGGGTGCGGCCGGGATGGCGACCGCCGTGCGTGCTCGCACCGACCCTGGGACTGCGACAGCGGCCGCATCGATCTGGCGGCGACGCTCCATCGCCTGCCAGACGCGCACGCCGGTGCCACCGAGCCCGATGAAGATGTGGTGCATGTGGGGAAAAGCGCCGGAGGAGAAAAACGGTGAAGGAAGTGCCAGCACGTTGTCGAGCCCGGCACCGGCGCCACTGTGGTGCGGCCATGTGTCAATCTCGTGACAGCTCACCCCGTGAGCCAGCAGGTCTCTGAACTGTCACAGTGAAAATTCAGTCCGCGGGACGCACCGCCGAAGATTGCGCCACATCAAGAATGCTGCACTGCGTCATGGCACGGTCATGGCGATCGCGAACGCTGCGTGCATGCTCGTGCACAGGAGATTCCAGACATGTCCCGTACGTCCCCCGCCGATTCCCTGCTTCCCCTTTCAGGCCGCCGCGGTCTGGTCCTGGGCCTGGCCAACGAACACAGCATCGCCTGGGGATGCGCCCGGGCCCTCCATGCACAGGGCGCCGCACTGGTGCTGTCCTGCCTCAACGACAAGGCCCGCACCTGGGTCCAGCCGCTGGCCGACACGCTCGGCGCGCCACTGGTCGATTGCGACATCGAGGTCGCAGGCGATCTGGAGCGGCTGGTCGCCCGGGCGGTCGAGACGCTGGGCGGGCTGGACTTCATCGTCCACTCCATCGCCTGGGCGCCGCTGGCCGAACTGCACGGCCGCGTCATCGACAGCAGCGCCGCCGGCTTTGCCCGCGCGATGACGGTGTCCTGCCACTCGCTGGCGGCGCTCGCGAAACTGTGCGAGCCGCACCTGGGCCCTGGCTCCGCGCTGGTGACGATGACCTACCACGGCGCCGAAGAGGCCGTCCCGCACTACGGGCTGATGGGGCCGGTGAAGGCGGCGCTGGAATCGACCGTGCGTTACCTGGCGGTCGAACTCGGTGCCAGGGGCGTGCGCGTCCACGCCGTTTCGCCCGGGCCGGTGCCCACGCGTGCCGCCTCGGGCATCGAGGACTTTGGCGGTCTGATGGCGACGGCAGCCCGGGAATCGCCGCTCCGGCGGCTGGTCACGCTCGACGAGATCGGTGCGCTGACCGCGTTCCTCGTCGGCCCTGGCGCCAGCGGCATGACGGGCCAGACGATCTATGTGGACGCCGGCTTCCACGCCGTGCGCTGACCCGGAACCCGGACACACGATGGACCACCTCAGCATGACAACCCCCACCCCCGGCACGGACGACACCGTGATCACCAACCGCACCTACGACGAGCTGCCCATCGGCGCCAGCGCCAGCATCGTGCGCACGCTGACGCAGGACGACATCCTCGCCTTCGCGCTCGTCTCTGGCGATGTCAACCCGGCCCACGTCGACGCCGAGTACGCCAATGCCACCCGCTTCCACGGCACCATCGCCCACGGCATGTGGGCCGGCGCGCTGATCTCGACGCTGCTGGGCACCCACTTCCCCGGCCCCGGCACGATCTACGAAGCGCAGATGCTGCGCTTCCACCTGCCGGTGCGTGCGGGCGACACGCTGACGATCCAGGCCACCGTCACCGCCCGCGACGACGAACGCCACCGCCTGACGCTCGACTGCGTGGTCACGAACCAGGCCGGTGCGGTGGTCGTCAGCGGCGACGCGATGGTGCGTGCACCGCTGCAGAAGATCAGCCGCCTGCGGGCCGCGATGCCCACCATGCACCTGTTCGACCCCGCGGCGCGGCTGGCCGAGTGGGTCGATGGCTGGGCGGCAGCGCTGGCCGGACAGCCGCCGGTGCCCTGTGGGGTCGTGCATCCGTGTGACGAAGCTTCGCTGGGTGGCGCGATGGCCGCGGCGCGGCGCGGGCTGATCGTGCCGTGGCTGATCGGACCGGAAGCGCGCATCCGGGCGGTCGCGACCGGACTCGGACTGGACCTGACCGGCGTGCACATCGAAGCGGTCGAACACAGCCACGCTGCCGCAGCGCGTGCGGCCGAGCTGGCCGCAGCCGGCACGGTCGAGATGCTCATCAAGGGCAGCCTGCACACCGACGAGCTGATGCACGCCGTCATCGCCACCCCCGCGCTGCGCACCAAGCGCCGCATCTCGCACGTCTTCCGCTTCGACGTGCCCGCCTACCCCAAGCCCCTGCTCATCACCGACGCGGCCATCAACATCGCCCCGACGCTCGAAGAGAAGGCCGACATCATCGGCAACGCCATCGACCTGGCGCGGGTGCTGGGCGTGGCGCGGCCGAAGGTGGCGATCCTGGCGGCGGTCGAGACGGTGAGCACGAAGATGGCCTCGACGCTGGACGCCGCCGCGCTGTGCAAGATGGCCGACCGCGGCCAGATCGCCGGCGGCCTGCTCGACGGCCCGCTCGCCTTCGACAACGCGATCTCGGCCGAAGCCGCGCGCATCAAGGGCATCCGCTCCGAGGTGGCCGGCGACGCCGACATCCTGATGGTGCCGGATCTGGAGGCGGGCAACATGCTGGCCAAGCAGCTCGAATACCTGGCCGGCGCGGCGAGCTGCGGCATCGTGCTGGGCGTGCGGGTGCCGATCGCACTGACGAGCCGGGCGGATGGGGAGGCCTCGCGGCTGGCCTCGGCCGCGCTGGCGGCGCGGCTCGCGCTGGCGTGGCGGACGCAGCGACCATGAACACCATCCTCGTCATCAACGCCGGCTCCTCGACGCTGAAGTTCGCGCTCTACCCGCGCTGCGGCGACACGCCCGGCGAGATCGCCGCGCACCCGTCCTTCGCGGCTGGCCAGATCGACGGCTTGCAGCCGGGCGGGCGGCTGCGGCTGTGTCCGTCGGACGCGGACCCGGTGGAGCTGTCCGAACCGGCGGACGAGGCGCAGCGTTTCGATGTGGCGCTGCAGGCGGTGCAGGCGCATGTCGCGGCCGTGGCACCGGGGACGCGCATCGCCGCAGTGGCCCACCGGATCGTGCACGGCGGGCGCTACTACCGCGCGCCGATCCGGCTCGACGACACGGCCATGATGCTGCTGGCCAGCCTGAACCCGCTCGCGCCGCTGCACCAGCCGCACAACCTCGCCGGCGTGCGGGCGCTGCGCAAGGCGTTTCCCGCGCTGCCGCAGATCGGCTGCTTCGACACCGCCTTCCACGCCGGCATGCCCGAGCTGGAAACACGCTACGCGCTGCCGCAGGCGCTGTACGACGAGGGCGTGCGCCGCTACGGCTTCCACGGGCTGTCCTACGACTACGTGATGCAGGTACTGCGCGGCTGCAGCTCCCGTGCCGACGGCCGCGTGCTGATGGCGCACCTGGGCAGCGGCGCCAGCCTGTGCGGCGCACGCGAGGGCCGCAGCGTCGCGACCTCGATGGGCTTCTCGGCACTGGACGGACTGGTGATGGGCAGCCGCTGCGGCCAGCTCGATCCGGGCGTCGTGCTGCACCTGTGGCGCGAGGGCTGGACCGAGGCGCAGGTCGAGCAACTGCTCTACAAGGAAAGCGGTCTGCTCGGCGTCTCCGGCCTGTCCGCCGACATGCGTCTGCTGCGCCGCGCCGCGGACGATGGCAACGCGCAGGCGCGCACCGCCATCGACCTGTTCACCTACCGGCTGCAGCGCGAGGCGGGCGCGCTGGCGGCGGTGCTGGGCGGCGTGGACGTGCTGGTCTGCACCGGCGGCATCGGCGAGCACGACGCCGCCACGCGCGCCGCGCTGGCGCAGGCACTGCACTACCTGGGCGTGGCGCTGGACAGTGCCGCCAACGCAGCCGCCCGCGGGGACCGCATCGCCGCCCTCCATGCCCCCGCCAGCGCAGTCGAGGTCTGGGTGGTTCCGACCGACGAGGGCCGGGTGGCCGCACAGGCCGCGTGGACACTGCTGGCGGCAGGTTGACGCGGATCAAGCGGAGCGTGTGGTGTCATCACAGGAACGGTGGGTCCGCGGTTCAATGGACACCGTGTCCACCGCCGTGACTGGAAGAACGTGCTGCAAGCCCTCCGATCGTCCACCGTGTCCGACAACGCCACGGCTGCTGCCGCGTCCCCGCTGCAGCCACGCATCCCGTCCGCCCTCCAGGCGGCCCTGGCCTTCGACCAGATGGTCTATGCCCGCGCTGCGGCGCTGACCAGCGGTCTGTCGCCGATCTCGCTGTCCCTGGCCTGGCAGGACTGGATCCAGCACCTGATGAGCCAGCCGGGCCAGGGACTGCGGCTCGCCGCGCAGGCGCAGGCGGGCATGACCGAGTGGATGGGCCACTGCGCGAGTGGCGCATGCACGCCCGGCGACACCGCAGCGACACCGGACCCCCGCTTCGCCAGTCCCGCCTGGCAGCAATGGCCGTGGCCGGGTGTGGTGCATGCCTACCAGCAGAGCGCGCGGTGGTGGGACGACGCCACCCAGCTGCCCGGCCTGACGCGCCACCACAGCGAGGTGGTGCGGACGATGGCACGGCAGTGGCTCGACACGCTCAGCCCGAGCAACCTGCCGTTCAACCCCGAAGTGGTGCAGGCGACCCGCGAACGCCTCGGCGCCAATC
>NZ_JBFPGY010000160.1:0-10127 GCF_041083715.1 Sphaerotilus sp. | reverse complement strand
CACCCCGCCTGAGCTGACCCCGCCCACGACGGACTGACCGACACCGAGCGCCCCCACTGCGGGGCGCACGTCGGCGCTCGCACGCTTGCACGTCACGCCACAGGGGTTCTCTTCCACGGACTTGTCGCCCCCTGTGCGCGTCCCGGCTCGGCGTGCGGGCCACCCACGCCGGTAGAGCGGGAACCACGAGACCGGCGACCCAGAGGCGCGAGCTGCAACGGGTGTGGTGGGGCGTTCGGGCCTTGAATGCAGCCTGTCGCGGGCGTCGAAACCGCCCGCGATCCCCGTAGCGACCGACTGACCGACCGATGGTGCGCGTCACGCCGTTCCGCCAGGGGCCAGCCCGACGCGCCTGCTTGGCTTCACCGCCGCGGCGTGCTGGGTCGAGGCTTGCCCCTTCGCTCCCTCCTTCCCTCTCTCCGGTACCTTGGAAAGTGCGGGCGACAAGTCCTCAGTTGGGGATTTTTCTATCGGGTCTTGAACGGACGCAGTGGCCCGATCAATCCCCGCCCTGATCCCCCGACACCCGCCGCACCACCCCCAGCTTCAGCCCGACGATCCCCAGCAGCCGGTTCATCGTCTGCACCGTGCCTTCGCTGCGGCCTTGCTCGATGTCCTGCACCGTGCGGTGCGAAACACCCGCCAGCCTCGCCAGCTCGGCACTGGTCAGGCGCATGGTCGTCTTCAGGTGGCGGATCGCGTCGGCCAGCGTCCACTCGGGGTGGGCAAGCACGGCCTCGATGGCCTGGCGGCGCAGCCGCACCTGTTCGCTGACGGGTAGAGGGTGGTAGCGCTTGTCCATGGTCGGTTCAGCGCAGTCCGTCGAGCTGGCGGGCCAGAGACTCGATCCCGGAACGCAGCAGGGTGTGGACCGCTGCAGACAGCCCCATCGCCTCGCCCTCGCGCCCGATGTCAGCCAGCGTCGGGGCCATCTGCCGCAGCCCGTCGCGCAACAGCGTGCGGTCCAGCGCCGCGTGTCGCCTGTCCGGCCCAGGCTTGCTGTCCTGGCAAACGGCATCCAGCACCCGCGACCAGTCCGGCCGCCCCGCATCGTTGTCCACCCAGCGCATCCGCCGCCCGATGCCATCCGGGTGCAGGAACATCGGTGCGAAGTCGAACAGTGGCGACAGCGCGACGTGCCCGCTGAAATCCCGCTGCAGTGCCGTGTTGCGGGCGTGGTTGTCCTTGTTGCCCAGCGCCAGATTCGCCACGTCGCGCCGCAGGTATTCGAGTACCTCGGCCTGTGGATCTGTGCAGCGCCGCACAAGCTGCCGACAGACCGCGTCATGGCTCGGTGCGGTACCGAACCCGGCTGTGCCGGTCAGCGAGGCGATGCTTTCCTGGGCCAGCCGCTCGACCCCGTTCGCACCGACGCGGCGATCAAACCGGGGGATGAACAACGCCCGCTCGCGCAGCACCAGCGGCGCATGCACCCGCAACCCGAGCCGCTGCGCCAACCCCATGTAGACCGCCTCGTGGCGCAGGATCTCGGCCAGCGGCTCGCTGCGCCCCCGGCCGAACTTGACGATGTAGTGCATGTGCGCCTCGGCGTCGGGCAGCGTGTGGTCCAGGTACAGCAGGCCATCTGCTGCCCTTGTCAGCAGCAGCTTCGGCCACTCGCCCTGCACACCAGACGAACCCGCCACGAACAGGCCATGTGCCCCCAGGTGATCGGTGAAGTCGCCACCGCGCTCGGCGACTTCTGCATCCGTGAAGCCGCAGCACTCACCCGCCCGGTCGGCCAGCCACTCGGCCGCCTCGCGGATGCGCAGGTGCCCGACCGGATTCGCCGCCCCAGCCAGCAGCAGCGGCCAATCCGCCGGCTCGGCCGCCGTCTCCGGCAGGTTCAGCCGCCGCAGCATCTCCTCCCGGCCGAAACCTTGCGGCAACAGGTCGATCAGGAACACTGGCCAGTGCGGCAATTCCAGGGGTGCAAGCCCGACCGGAAAGCGGCAGGTGAACGCATGGGCATCGCGCGCGCCCTCATGCTCGACAGCCCAGGCCACGTCGTACCCGGTGTAGCTGCGAGCGCGCCAGCCCTGCTGCGGAGGTGCAAACAGGCTGACACTGCCCACGTCGCGCCAGGCGCCTGCAGTGAAAAGCTGGATCGTGCAGTCAGGATTCATTTGCACAGAATTCTAGTCATTCAAGACGGTTAATCCCATCTGATCTAACTAGATATCTGTGCGATTGAGGAAAATCCCCCCGCTCACCCCGCCGTCACCCGAATCCCCTTGAACTGCCCCGCCACCGGCAAGCCCGCCCCTGCAGGCTGTGGATAACCCACCGGATCGAAGCGATGCAGCAACTCCGCCTCCCGCACCCGCGCCAGCGCGAGGTTGGCCAACTTCACATGCCCGTAGCCGCGCACCGTGTGCGGCACGCTGGCGATCTGCACGGCCAGCGCACGCTGCTTTGGTGAGGCATCCGCCGCCAGTGCGGTGAGCAGTTCGCGCACGCGGGCTTCGTAGCGGGCGATCAGTTCGCGTTCGGTGCGGCGCTCGTCCGTGTGGCCGAACAGGTCGAACGCGGTGCCGCGCAGCACCTTGCCCTTGGCGAGCCAGCGCATCGCCGGCAACAGCCACGCGCCGATGCGGAGCTTGCGCGGCGGCTGGCCGTCCTTCGGGCGGGCGAGCAGCGGCGGGGCCATGTGGAATTCGAGCCGGAAGTCCCCTTCGAACTGCGCCTCCAGCCCCTGCCGGAACGCGGGGTCCGTGTAGAGCCGGGCAACTTCGTACTCGTCCTTGTAGGACATCAGCCGCAGCGCCTGCGTCGCGACGGCGCGGGTCAGCGGCCGGGCGGCGCTGTCCGGCAGACCGGCCTCGACGGCGCCCACCTCGTCCACCAGTGCGTGCCAGCGCTGCGCCCATGCGGCGTTCTGGTAACCGGTGAGGTGCGCCACGCCACGGGCGATCAGCGCCTCCAGCGGCTCGACCGCGGGTGCGTCCTCGGCCGGCTCGTCCAGCAGCGCGCGGCAGGCCACCGGGTCCGCCGCCGCCAGCCGCCCGAGCGCGAAGGCGTTCAGGTTGTTCTCCACCGCCACGCCGTTCAGCGCGATGGCCCGTTGCATCGCCGCCAGGCTCACCGGCACCAGCCCGGCCTGCCACGCGAAGCCGAGCGCGACGATGTTCGACACGATCGCGTCGCCGAGGAAATCCTGCGCCAGCCGCTGTGCATCCAGCGTGCGCACCTGCCCGGCGCCGGCCGCGTGTTCGATCTTCTGCAGCAGCAGCGGCGCCTTCAGGCTCGCATCGGGGTTGTGCAGCGACTCGGCGACCGGCGTCTCGTGCGTGTTCGCCAGCACGCGGGTGCGGCCGTGGCGCACGGTCTGCAGCGCCTCCGCCGAAGCGCCGACCACCAGGTCGCAGGCCAGCAGCGCGTCTGCCTGCTGCGCATCGATGCGCACCTGGTGCAGCCGCTCGGGCCGGTCCGCCAGCCGCACGAAGCTCAGCACCGCGCCGCCCTTCTGCGCGAAGCCCATGAAGTCGAGCACGCTGGCCGCCTTGCCTTCGAGGTGTGCGGCCATCGCGATCAGCGCGCCGACCGTGACCACGCCCGTGCCGCCGACGCCGGTGACGAGCAGGTCGTAGGGCGCCGCCCAGACATGCGCGGCGGGCAGCGGCAGCGCGTCGATGCGGCGGCGGAACGGGCTGTCCGCGCCGGCCGCACCGACCAGCGTGCCGACGTGTTTCTTCAGCCGCCCGCCGACCACGCCGACGAAGCTCGGGCAGAAGCCCTTGGCGCACGCGTAGTCCTTGTTGCAGCTCGACTGGTCGATGCGCCGCTTGCGGCCGAAGGCCGTCTCCTCGGGCAGCACGGCGACGCAGTTGGACTGCACCGTGCAGTCGCCGCAGCCCTCGCACACCGCCTGGTTGATGAACAAGCGCTTCGGCGGATCGACCAGTTCCTTCTTCTTGCGCCGCCGCCGCTTTTCCGCTGCGCAGGTCTGCTCGTAGATCAGCACCGTGACGCCGGGCACTTCGCGCAGGCGGCGCTGCACGGCATCGAGTTCGCTGCGGTCGTGGAAGGTGGTGCCGGGCGGGAACTGGCCATGCTGGCCGTCGTACTTGGTGATGTCGTCGCTCAGCACGACCACCTGCCGCACGCCCTCGGCCTCGACCTGCCGCGCGATGCGGTCCACGCTGGTGACGCCGTCCACCGGCTGGCCACCGGTCATCGCCACCGCATCGTTGTAGAGGATCTTGTAGGTCAGCGTCGCCTTGGCCGCCACCGCCTGCCGGACCGCAAGGTAGCCGGAGTGGTAGTAGGTGCCGTCGCCGAGGTTCTGGAAGACGTGCGGCTCGCGGGTGAACATCGCGTGCGAGACCCAGTCCACGCCCTCGCCGCCCATCTGGATCAGGCCCTCGGTGTCGCGGTCCATCCAGGTCGCCATGAAGTGGCAGCCAATGCCGGCCTGCGCCCGCGAGCCCTCGGGCACCTTCGTGGACGTGTTGTGCGGACAGCCGGCGCAGAAATACGGCGCCCGCCGCACACCGTCCGCGTCGTTGTGCAGCAGCGCCGGCAGCGTGAAATCGACGACGAGGTGGCGCCGGTCCAGCGCCGGAAACCGCTCGGCCACCCAGCGCGCGACCAGTTCGATCAGCCGCGACGGCCGCAACTCGCCAAGCGCCGACACCAGCGGCTGGCCAGCCGCATCACGCTTGCCGAGGAGGGCAGGGCGCTGGTCGGCGGAGGCGTTGTAGAACAGCTCGCGCAACTGCGTCTCCACCACCGGCCCCTTTTCCTCGATGACGAGGATCTCGCGCAGTCCGGTGGCGAAGTCGGTCAGCCGCGTCGGCTCCACCGGGTAGGTCAGCCCGACCTTGTAGAGCCGCAGGCCGGCTGCGGCGAGATCGTCCGGCGACAGGTCGAGCCGGCGGAAGACCTCCATCAGATCGACGTGCGCCTTGCCGGCCGTGACGATGCCGAACGTGGCGCGCTGCGAGGCGATCACCGTGCGGTCGATCGGGTTGACGCGGGCGAAGGCGCGCACCGCGTCGAGCTTGGCGTGCAGCCGCGCCTCGATGGTCAGCGAGGGCAGGTCGGGCCAGCGGTAGTGCAGCCCGTCGGCGGGGGGTGTGTAGCCGGTGCGGGCGCGCACGGTGTCGCCGTCCTGCCAGGCCGACACGCGCTGGGCGAGCGGGTCGAGATCGACGGTGGTGCCGCTTTCCACCACCTCCGACAGCGCCGTGAACCCGACCCACGCGCCCGAGAAGCGCGACAGCGCCCAGCCGTACAGCCCGAACTCCAGCATCTCCGCCACCGTCGCGGGCGACACGGTCGGCACACTCCACGCCTGGAAGGCCTGGTCGCTCTGGTGCGGCGTCGAGGACGACACGCAGCCGTGGTCATCGCCCGCGACGACGAGCACGCCGCCGTGCGGGGACGAGCCGTAGGCGTTGCCGTGCTTGAGCGCGTCGCCCGCGCGGTCCACGCCCGGTCCCTTGCCATACCAGAGCGCGAACACGCCCTCGACCGTGCGCTGCGGGTCGGACTCGACACGCTGTGTGCCGAGCACGGCGGTGGCGGCCAGCTCCTCGTTGATCGCCGGCAGGAAGCGGATGCCGAGTTCATCCAGCCGCGGCTGCGCCTTCCACACCTGCTGATCGACCATGCCGAGTGGCGAGCCGCGGTAGCCGCTGATGAAGCCGGCGGTGTGCAGACCGCGCTGCACATCCAGCGTTTTCTGCATCGCCATCAGCCGCACCAGTGCCTGCGTGCCGGTCAGGAACACGGTGCCTGTGGTGCCCCACAGGTTGTCGGTCAGGCGGTAGTCGGTGCGCAGCGCAGGGGCCGGGTTCAGCAGGGCGGTCATTCGAGTCTCCGTCGATCGGATGGATCGTTCTTGTCGGAAAACTTTAGAGGCCAGCGCCCGTCGATTGGTTCTTTTCTTCCCTTGGTTTCGCTATAAATTGGAATGTGCAGACCCATTGCTGCGGAGACATGCGAATGAATGAACTTGACCGCCGGGACGCCCTGATCCTGACCGAGCTGCAGCGCGACTCGCGCCAGTCCATTGCCCAGATCGCCGAGCGCACGGGCCTGTCCACGACCCCGTGCTGGAAGCGGCTGCGCGAGCTGGAAGCACGCGGTGTCGTCACCGGCTACACCGCGCTGGTGGACCGCGAGCAGGTCGGGCTCGGGCTGTGCGTGATCGCCGAGGTCAACCTGTCGCCGCACACCGAGGACACGGTGCAGCGCTTCGAGCGCGAGGTCGCCGCCTGTCCGCCGATCGTGAGCTGCTACAGCACGACCGGGCAGAGCGACTACGTGATGCGCGTGCTGGTGCGCGACATCAAGGCGTACGACCGCTTCCTGCACGACACGGTGTTCAAGCTGCCTGGCGTCACGCATGTGCAGTCGAGCATGGTGCTGCGGGAGGTGAAGGCGCAGGGGCGGCTGCCGATCGAGGTGCCGGCGGGCGGCTCGCTACCATGACATCCCCCTACCTGAAGGTTCCAAGGTGCCGCATGCTGATCCGACCCGCCCGCCCCGATGACCACGCCCAGTGGCTCCCGCTCTGGAAGGGCTACCAGGCGTTCTACCGCGCCGACCTGCCCGACCACGTCACCGACCGGACGTGGCAGCGCTTCCACACGGCGGACGAGCCAATGCACTGCGCGGTCGCCGAACTCGGTGGCCAACTGGTCGGGATCGTCCACTACATCTTCCACCGCAGCTGCTGGACCACCGGCGACTACTGCTACCTGCAGGACCTCTACGCTGCACCCGAGCACCGCGGCCAGGGCATCGGCCGGGCGCTGATCGAGCATGTCTACGCCGAGGCGGCGCGGGCCGGGGCCTCGCGTGTCCACTGGCTGACCCACGAGACCAACCACGACGCGATGCAGCTGTACGACCGGATCGCCGACAGGAGCGGCTTCGTGCAGTACCGCCAGCGGATGGCTTGAGGCCCGTGCCATGGACGTCGCTTCGCCTGCCCCGTGGCCGCTGTTTCTCCAGTCGCTCTGGATCGGCCTGTCGATCGCCGCGCCGGTGGGGCCGATCGGCCTGCTGACGATCCAGCGCACGCTGGAGCGGGGCACCCGCGCCGGCCTGGCCACCGGGCTGGGCGCGGCAGCAGCGGACGCCTGCTACGGCGCGCTCGGCGCCTTCGGCTCGCGGCTGGTGATCGACGCGCTGGCACAGGCGCGGCCGGTGCTGCTGGTGCTGGGCTGCGCGGTGCTGCTGTGGATGGCGTGGTCGCTGTGGCGCGCACCACCGGCCGCCCGCGCCGCGCCACTGCCGGACGGAGGGCAGCTCGGCCAGCTCTTCGCCGGCACCTTCGTGCTGACGCTGTCCAACCCGTCCACCATCTTCTCGTTCATGGCGATCTTCGGCGCGCTCGCCGCGGGCAGCGCCATGCCGGCGGCCCCGGGGCCGGTGATCGCCGGCGTGTTCTGCGGGTCGGCGCTGTGGTGGGGGGTGCTGTGCGCGGGGGTGGGGCGCTGGCGGGCACGGCTGGATGGCACATGGCGGCGCAGGATCAACCGGGTCGCGGCGGTGATGCTGGCGGGGCTGGCGCTGTGGCAGGTGGTCGCGGCGATACGGTAAGCCGCGGATGGGATGGCAAACACGCCCGCTCCGCTGCTAACATGGCCCCGGCTGCCCTGCAGCCAACGTCGCTCGGACGGTTCCGGGCGCTCACGTGAAAGCCACTGCCAATGTCTTCTCCTGCCTCCACTTCGGGCAAGCGCCGCTTTGCGCGCATCGATCGCCTTCCTCCCTACGTCTTCAACATCACGGCCGAGCTGAAGCTCGCCGCCCGCCGCCGTGGCGAGGACATCATCGACCTCAGCATGGGCAACCCCGACGGCGCCACCCCCGCGCACATCGTCGCCAAGCTCACCGAGGTCGCGCAAAGGCCCGACACCCACGGCTACTCGGCCAGCAAGGGCATCCCGCGTCTGCGCCGCGCGATCAGCCACTGGTACAAGGACCGCTACGCCGTCGACATCGACCCGGACAGCGAAGCCATCGTCACCATCGGCTCGAAGGAAGGGCTGGCGCACCTGATGCTCGCCACGCTCGACCGGGGCGACACCGTGCTCGTCCCCGACCCGAGCTACCCGATCCACATCTACGGCGCGGTGATCGCCGGCGCGGACATCCGCTCGGTGCCGAACGTGCCCGGCGTGGACTTCTTCGCCGAGCTGGAAAAGGCGATCCGCGGCAGCTACCCGAAGCCGAAGATGATGGTGCTCGGCTTCCCGAGCAACCCGACGGCGCAGTGCGTCGAGCTGGAGTTCTTCGAGCGGGTCATCGCGCTGGCCAAGAAACACGAGATCCTCGTCGTGCATGACCTCGCCTACGCCGACATCTGCTTCGACGGCTGGAAGGCGCCGTCGATCATGCAGGTGCCGGGCGCCAAGGACATCGCGGTCGAGTTCTTCACGCTGAGCAAGAGCTACAACATGGCCGGCTGGCGCATCGGCTTCATGGTCGGCAACCCCGATCTGGTCGCCGCGCTCGCGCGCATCAAGAGCTACCACGACTACGGCACCTTCACGCCGCTGCAGGTCGCCGCCATCGCCGCGCTGGAAGGCGATCAGCAGTGCGTCAAGGACATCGCCGCGACCTACCAGAAGCGCCGCGACGTGCTGGTCAAGGGCCTGCGCGAGGCGGGCTGGCCGGTCGAGTGCCCGAAGGCGTCGATGTACATCTGGGCGAAGATCCCAGCGCACTATGCGGCGATGGGCTCGCTGGAGTTCGCCAA
This sequence comes from Sphaerotilus sp., assembly GCF_041083715.1. Classification (GTDB taxonomy): domain Bacteria; phylum Pseudomonadota; class Gammaproteobacteria; order Burkholderiales; family Burkholderiaceae_C; genus Sphaerotilus. Next base: position 1,411 of record NZ_JBFPGY010000160.1, on the reverse strand, counting down.
GCTGCTGATGGAGAAGGCCAAGGTCTGCGTGTCGCCCGGCATCGGCTTCGGCGACCACGGCGATGACCATGTGCGGTTCGCGCTGATCGAGAACGAGGGGCGGATCCGGCAAGCGGTGCGCGGGATCAAGGCGATGTTCAAGGCCGACGGCCAGGACAGCTGACGGCCTCGATGCCCTGCGCCACCGGGTTCAGGGCTTCAGATCCGCGGCCTTGATCGCCGGCTGCCAGTCCGCCACCTGTTTGGCCACGAAGGCGGTGAACTCGGCCGGCGTCGCCTTGCGCGGCGTGATGCCGAGTTCGGCGAAGCGCTTGACGATGGCCGGGTCGGACTCGATCTCGGCCAGCGCGCGCGCCAGCCGCTCGGTCACCTCGCGCGGCAGGCCAGCCGGGCCGGAGACGCCGAAGTAGTTCTCCGCCACCAGTTGCGGCAGGCCCAGCTCGGTCACCGTCGGCACGTCCGGCAGCAGTGGCGAGCGCGTGGGCGTCGTCACGGCCAGCGCGCGGATCTGGCCGGACTTGACGATCGGCACAAAGGCGGTGATCACGTCGATGCCGACGGGGATCTGACCCGAGATCAGATCGGTGGTCATCGGCGCCCCCCCGCGGTAGGGCACATGCGCCATCTCGATCTTCATCGCGTCCTTGGCCATCTCGCCGACGATGTGGCCGATCGAGCCAGGGCCGCCCGAACCGAAGACGTAGCCGGGCGTGGCAGCGGCCCTGGGCAGGTCCTTCAGCGTCGCCGGGCCGCTCTTCGGATTGGCCATGATCAGCACGGGTGCGACGCCGAGCATCGCCACGTGGGTGAACTGCCTGACCGGGTCGTAGGGCGGCTTCGGCACGGTGAAGGGGCCGATCGACGTGGGCGTGGAGTTGGACAGCATCAGCGTGTACCCGTCCGGTGCGGCACGCACCACGTCGAGGCCACCGATGGTGCCCCCAGCGCCGGGCTTGTTGTCCACGACCACCGGTTGGCCGAGCGCCCTGGACAGCGGCTCGGCGATCACGCGGGCGACGATGTCGCTGGCGCCGCCGGCGGCGAAGGTGACGACCAGCCGGATCGGCTTGTCGGGCCAGGCGTGCGCGGCCGGGGTGCCGGACGCGATGGCGGCGAACAGGGTCAAGGCGATCAAGGGGCGGCGGCGCATGGGGTCTCCGGTGGGCAATGTTCCGAAGGGCCATGCAATGCCTGTGCCGTCAGCGACTTGGTCACATTCCTGTCCGCCCTGCTGCTGGTGATGGCGGAGCCGACGCTCTCGGCCCCATGGCTGCGGTGGCTTGGCCTGCCTCACGCTGGGCCTGGTGTACGGCGCAGGGATGGCGTGGCTCTATGTGCATCGGTCGGACGAGCTTCGGTTGCTGATCGCCGGCATGCTCGCCACCTCGCGGCAGTTCGTCGCCAGTGGCCA
>NZ_JBFPGY010000159.1:0-3079 GCF_041083715.1 Sphaerotilus sp. | reverse complement strand
GGGTGGTGAGCGTGATGTCGAGCAGGCGGTGCGCCTTGCGGGCGTCGTCGAAGAAGACCTCGTAGAAGTCGCCCATCCGGTAGAACAGGAGGGTGTCGGGGAAGTCGGCTTTCAGGCCCCGGTACTGCTGCATCATCGGCGTGTGCTGGTCGGTGCTGGCCACGTCAGAACCCTTCGGCGATCAGAACGGCGCGTCGTCGCGGCGGCTGCGCTTGCGCTCCGGCGCCGGCTCTTCCTTCGGCGGCATGTCTTCCTTCTTGATGCGCGTGGGCTTGCGGATCGTCACGACCGGGGCCGGTGCGGCCTCGGCGTCGGGCATTGGCTCGAATGCGGCGGCCAGCGCGGCGGCGGGCGACAGCGGGATGTCGAACGCCTGCGTCTCGGTAGCCTGTTCAGCGGCTTCCTCGGCGGCAAGCTCGGCGACCAGTTCCGGCTGCGTCTCGGCAATGAACACGTCCAGTGGCGTCAGCGTGGTGGAACTGCTGCTGCGTGCCGGGGCGATGGTGTCGGTGCCGGTCGTGGAGGTCTTGGCGCGGACCTTGGTGGAGCGGGCCTTGGGTGTGACCGCAGCCGGCGTGGCAGCAGCAGCGGGCGCTGCGTCGTCCTCGGTGATCACGCGGGTGTACGGCGCCAGGATCGGCACCAGCTGCGCGTAGACCTTGGGCGAGCCGGCCAGCACTTCGCGCTGGTACAGGAAATCGGCTTCGCCGGTGAAGTTGCCGACCAGGCCACCCGCTTCGGTGACGATCAGCGAGCCGGCGGCCACATCCCACGGGTGCAGGCCGGTCTCGAAGAAGGCGTCATACCAGCCGGCCGCCACGTAGCACAGGTCGAGAGCGGCGGCACCCGGGCGGCGCAGGCCGGCGCACAGGGGCATCAGCTCCTCGAAGATCTTCATGTAGCGCTTGAAGTTGTCGCCCTTGCGGAAGGGGAAGCCGGTGCCGATGAGCGCGTCGGCCAGCCGGATGCGCTTGGACACGCGCAGGCGCTTGTCGTTCATGAACGCGCCACGGCCCTTGGTGGCGTAGAACAGGTCGTTGCGCGCCGGGTCATAGACGACGGCCTGCTCGACCTTGCCCTTGAACGCCAGCGCGATCGACACCGCGTACTGCGGGAAGCCGTGGATGAAGTTGGTGGTGCCGTCGAGCGGATCGATGATCCAGACGTAGTCGCTGGTCTGCGAGCCCATGGAGCGGCCCGATTCCTCGGCGAGGATGGCGTGGTCCGGGTAGGCGGCCAGCAGCGTCTCGATGACGGCGCGCTCGGCCGCCTGGTCGACTTCGGTGACGAAGTCGTTCGGCCCCTTGCTGGTGACGGTCAGGCGGTCGACGTCGAGACTGGCCCGGTTGATGATCGCCCCGGCCGCACGCGCGGCCTTGATGGCGATGTTGAGCATGGGATGCAAATTGGTCTGCGACATGGCGATGGGACTCCGGGGGCTCGAACGGCAGATGGTCGCGGCGCGGTGCGCGCGGCGACAGGGCAAGGGGCTGGCGGTGGGAAAGAGCGGTGGCGGGCAGTGCAGGCCTGCAGGCCTAAGATAACCGTCCATTTTACGGTGCTTTGACCACTCCTTGACCATCCCATGCCAGATTCCACACCAACCACCCCGGTTTCGACGCCCGATTCCACCCGATTCGTGCTGGTGAACACCAGCCACCCGGGCAACGTCGGTGCCACTGCGCGGGCCATGAAGGTGATGGGATTCACCGATCTGGTGCTCGTCGCGCCGCGCTTCGGCAACGTGCTCAGCCAGGAGGAAACGGTGGCGATGGCCAGCGGTGCGGCCGACATCCTCGTGCGGGCGCGCATCGTCGCGACACTGGACGAGGCCCTCGACGGCATGCAGGTCGCCTGCGCCACGGCCATGACGCCGCGCGATTTCGGCCCGCCGACCGTGGCGCCGCGGCCGTGCTTCGAGGAACTTGCGGCCGGCGCGGCCAGCGTGGCCTTCGTCTTCGGCAGCGAACGCTACGGCCTGTCCAACGAGGATGTCTACCGCTGCCACGTCTGCCTGTCGATTCCGACCAATCCGGACTATGGCTCGCTCAACCTGGCGCAGGCGGTGCAGCTGCTGTCCTACGACTGGCGGCAGGCGCTCGGCGGTTTCGGGGTGACACCGCGCACCCGCGACGCGCGGCTGGCATCGGTGGACATGGTGCAGGGGGCGCTGGCGCATTGGGAGCAGGCGCTGGTCCGCATCGGTTTCCTGAATCCGGACGTTCCGCGCAAGCTGTTGCCAAGATTGAACCAGTTGTGCAATCGGACGCAATTGACGGTGGAAGAAATTCACGTTCTGCGTGGAATTGCAAAATCTGTCATCGATTCCAGCGAAAAGAGGCCGACATGATCAGCAAATGAATGCCGTCCACCGCTTCCACCAGATCGATTTTCTCCGAGGCTTCGCTTGCCTGAGCGTGGTCGCCTTCCATTTCCTGCACCGCGGGCAGCAAGGCGGCTGGCTGGTCGACCCGGCACTGCCGTGGCTGCAGTCGGTGGCGGAGCTGGGGCACCTCGGGGTGCACCTGTTCTTCATGATCAGCGGGTTCGTGATCCTGATGACGGCCGAAGGCGCGACGGTGCGGAGCTTCATCGCCTCGCGGGTGTCGCGGCTGTATCCGGCGTTCTGGGTCGGTGTGCTGCTGACGGCAGCCGTGGCGTGGTGGTCGGGCAGCGAGGTGTTCGCGGTGACACCGGTGCAGGTGCTGGCCAACCTGACGATGGTGCCGCACTGGGCCCATGTCGAGTTCGTGGACGGCGCGTACTGGTCGCTGGCGGTGGAGCTGCAGTTCTACCTGCTGGTGATCGCCTTGCTGCACTTTGGCCAGATGCGTCGGGTCGAGTGGTGGATCGCCGCCTGGCTGCTGGTGTCCAGCGTCAACGCGGTGCGCCGCACGTATCCGCTGGAGTTCTGGCTGGACGCGCGCTGGGCGCCGCTGTTCGTGGCGGGCATGCTGTTCTACCGCATCAGCCGCAAGGGGTGGAATGGTCAGCGCTACTTGCTGCTGCTGTGGGCCTTCAGCCTGACGCTCTGGTACGGTTGGGCCGGGGCGGAGACCTCGAAGCTCGGCCGGGAGAC
>NZ_JBFPGY010000158.1:0-3084 GCF_041083715.1 Sphaerotilus sp. | reverse complement strand
TGATGATGGCGAGCTTGCGCCAGCGCCTGCATGCGTGCCACACGCAATCGCTCGCCAATGTCGTGTGGCAGCGATTGGGCGCCAACTTCGAGACGGGCGGTCAAGCGCAACGCGAAGCGTGCCTCCAAGGCATCTGCTTCTGTGGGCAGTAGGGTTCGTGCAGTCGACACGGTGTTCACAGTGAAATTCCCTTGGCTTTGAGTACTTTGGCCAATGCATGCACTGCGCGCGAACAGTGCGTTTTGACACTACCTTCCGAGCAACCCATGGCCGCGGCTGTCTCGGCAACATCCATTTCCTCCCAATAACGCATAAGGAAGGCTTCACGTTGACGAGCTGGCAGCGTCGAGATCGCTTCTTCGATGTGTTGCAAGGTCTGTACCCGTGCAAAGGAACTGTCGGCGCTTTCGGTGTCGCCTGCGGTGGTTTCGGTGGCCAGGTGCTCCAGCAGATCGAAGTCTGCGTCGCCGTCATGTCCTTCGAAATCGGAGAAGTTCTTCAGGACGGCATTGCGTACCTTCTGGTGGCGGAACCAGTCCATCGTCGCGTTCGACAGGATGCGCTGGAACAGCATCGGCCACTCGCTGGTGGGACGATCTCCATACCGCTGAGCCAGTCGGATCATGGAGTCCTGAACAATGTCAAGCGCGGCGTCCTCATCGCGCACCATGTAGACAGTGCGCTTGAAGGCGCGTTTTTCGACACTTTGCAGGAAGTCGGAGAGTTCTTGATCTGCGGCCAAGGAAGTTGCGCCGGGTGGTGCGGCGTGCAGCGTGAGCGGGGAGCCTGGGGCGTTGAGGTCAGCGGCAGCGATTATGGCACCCGCTGCCTTTGCACCGCAGCGCGGCGCAAGAGTGCGATAATCCCGCCTTCGCACGAAGCATGCAATGGTCTGCGCCGCTCGCCCGACCCGGGTGACGGCGTCAATGACCCCCCGGCGCCAATCCCACCTCACAAGGGCGAGGGGAGGTGCACCGATCGATTTTCGTCAGAGAAAACCCGAAAGGTTCATTCACATGGACAACTCCGCTCCCGAGCTGAACGGCTCGGAAATCCTGGTCCGCAGTCTGCAGGCCGAAAACGTCGAATTCATCTGGGGCTATCCCGGTGGTTCGGTGCTCTACATCTACGACGCGCTCTACAAGCAAGAGACGATCCAGCACGTCCTGGTGCGCCATGAGCAGGCAGCCGTGCACGCCGCTGACGGTTACGCACGCGCTACCGGCAAGGTCGGCGTTGCGCTGGTCACGTCCGGCCCCGGTGTCACCAACGCGGTGACTGGCATCGCCACGGCCTACATGGACTCGATCCCGATGGTCGTGATCACTGGCCAGGTGCCTACGCCCGCGATCGGCCTGGATGCGTTCCAGGAGTGCGACACCGTCGGTATCACGCGCCCGATCGTCAAGCACAATTTCCTGGTCAAGGACGTGCGCGACCTGGCCATGACGCTCAAGAAGGCGTTCCACATCGCCCGCACCGGCCGCCCTGGCCCTGTGGTCGTGGACATCCCGAAGGACGTGTCGCTCAAGACCGCGACGTTCCAGTACCCGGAAACAGTCGAGATGCGCTCGTACAACCCGGTGCGCAAGGGCCATGGCGGTCAGATCCGCAAGGCTGTCGCGCTGCTGCTGTCGGCCAAGCGCCCCTACATCTACACCGGCGGCGGCGTGATCCTGGGCAATGCCTCGGCGGAGCTGCGCGAGCTGGTCGACCTGCTGGGCTATCCGGTCACGAACACGCTGATGGGCTTGGGTGCGACGCCATCCACCGATCCGCGCTTCCTCGGCATGCTGGGCATGCACGGCACCTACGAAGCCAACATGACGATGCAGAACTGCGACGTCCTGCTGGCGGTGGGCGCACGCTTCGATGACCGCGTGATCGGCAACCCGAAGCACTTCGCCTCGGTCGAGCGCAAGATCATCCACATCGACATCGACCCGTCGTCGATCTCCAAGCGCGTCAAGGTGGACATCCCCATCGTCGGCGACGTGAAGGACGTGCTGCAGGAGCTGATCACCCAGATCCGCGAGCACCAGCAGCGCGCCGAGCCGGCCGCGATGAACGCCTGGTGGTCGCAGATCAACGAATGGCGCGGTCGCGAGTGTCTGAAGTACAAGAATTCCGACGAGGTCATCAAGCCGCAGTACGTCGTCGAGACCCTGTGGAACCTGACCCGCGGCCGTGACACCTACATCACGTCCGACGTGGGCCAGCACCAGATGTGGGCGGCGCAGTACTTCGGCTTCGACGAGCCGCGCCGCTGGATCAACTCCGGCGGCCTGGGCACGATGGGCGTGGGCCTGCCCTACGCGATGGGCATCAAGCTGGCCAAGCCCGAGTCGGATGTGTTCTGCATCACCGGCGAAGGCTCGATCCAGATGTGCATCCAGGAGTTGTCCACCTGCCAGCAGTACGGCACGGCGGTCAAGGTCATCTCGCTGAACAACCGCTACCTGGGCATGGTGCGGCAGTGGCAGGAACTGGACTACCAGGGCCGCTACTCGCACAGCTACATGGATGCGCTGCCGGACTTCGTGAAGCTCGCCGAGGCCTATGGCCACGTCGGCATCAAGATCGAAAAGCCTTCCGAGGTCGAACCCGCCCTGAAGGAGATGGTCCGCCTGAAGGACCGGACCGTGTTTCTTGACGTGCGCACCGACCGGACGGAAAACGTCTGGCCGATGGTCAAGGCAGGCAAGGGCATCTCCGAGATGCTGCTGGGCTCCGAGGATCTGTGACGCACCGGGGCTCGTCCCTTCCCTTCGACTGATTGTTGACAGGCGCATGAGGTGCCCGGCGGTTACCGCTGCCGGTGCACGGCTCATGGCCAGGAGACCGACATGAAACACATCATTGCCCTGCTGCTGGAGAACGAAGCTGGCGCGTTGTCGCGCGTGGTGGGCCTGTTTTCGGCCCGCGGCTACAACATCGAGAGCCTGACGGTCGCGCCCACCGAGGACGCCTCGCTGTCGCGCATGACCATCGTCACCAGCGGCTCCGACGAGGTCATCGAGCAGATCACCAAGCACCTGAACCGCCTGATCGAGGTGGTCAAGGTGGTGGACCTGACCGAAGGCA
>NZ_JBFPGY010000157.1:0-10199 GCF_041083715.1 Sphaerotilus sp. | reverse complement strand
TCACCATGAACATCGGCACGGGTGATCTGTCGATGGCTGGCACCAGCACGGTGATGGCCAGCGGCAGCACGGCGATCACGGTCGGCCAAGGCGACCTCGCGCTCAGCGGCACGACGCTGCTGAACAGTGGTGGCAACTTCACCGCGAACGTCGGCACGGGCGACCTGTCGATGGCCGGGAGCAGCACGGTGGTTGCCGGGAACAACCTCCTGTTGACGATCGGTACCGGACAGGTTGACCTGAATGGCCAAACTACCCTGGCCGCCGGAACGAACCTCGATCTGCAGGTGGACCAGGGCAATGTGAACCTGCGGGACGATGCCACGCTTTCAGCGCACGACACCGTCCGCCTCGATATCGCCCGGCAAGGTGGCCTGGTGATGGCCGATGCCCGGACCCTGGTCGATGCCGGCCGGGCGGTGGTCATCCGCACGGTCGACAGCATCCTGCTTGATCTGATCCGTGCCGGGGACAGCGTGAGCCTGACTTCTGTGCAGGGAGCCATCCTCGACAACACGCAGACCGAGCAGAACCTGATCGTCACCAGCGAGCTGAATCTGTCAGCGGCCCATGGCATCGGACTGCCCTGGAAAGACAATCTCAATGTCGATGTCCAGGTGGTCAATGCCCTGAACACGGTCGATCAAGGCATCAACCTGCAGAACCGCAAGGCCTTGGCCGTGGGGGACCAGGGCGTCAGCAATCTCGGTACCGGCGATGTCGTGCTGACCGCCGGGGGGGCCATCACCCAGCATGGTCTGCGCTACCAGCGCCATGCGGGTGGCGCGGGTCTGATCAGCAATCTGCCGGGCCAGAGGATCTATGTCATCAGCAATCTGTCAGGTGTCGATCTGGATGCGCAATGGGGCAACCTCACCCCACAGCTGACCTCGCGCGTCACGACCCATCCGCGTCCGTTCGATCTGCGTTCTGCCTTGAGCAGCCGCAGCATTCCCGATACCGAAGTCCTCGGTGACTCCGCCTTGCTGCGACTGCGGGAAGCACAGGACAGTGATCAAGGTGGGCTGTTGAGCCGTCCGATTCAGATCGCCTCGCAGGCTCGATTGCTGGGTTCGGGCCAGATTCTCCCGGCATTGGGCCTGACGGGTGTGGCCTGGCCTGATGTGCTTCCGTCCGATTTGCCCGTTTGGCAGAACGACACGTCGGACCGTGGCCCGAAGGATGGAGATGACATGGCTGTTCCGACACCTTCTTCTCCGGACGAGATGACCGAAGTTGATGGGTTGAATTGGTTGGTAAATGAGGGCTCCAATACAAAGATGAAAAATTCGAGCACTTCTACCATTGACCCGTCCACTGACGACTTTGACACTCCATTGGTCGCCCACGGCGTCCGTCTCTGCGACGAGCAGAAGACGACCGACCACCTTTATGAGTCTTGAGTGATGGAGTCCCAAATGCAGAAAAATGATGCACCCCTGAACACCGCCGCCACATCTCCCCTGGATGCGGTCAATCCTGCTGCTGACAAGGAAGACCGCAGCGTGCGCGTGCGCTTCGATGACCGCCAGATGGCTTCGAACTATGCCAATGTAGCCAACGTCGGCATGAGCAAGGACGAGGTCACGCTGCTGTTCGGTACCAACCAGACCTGGGGTGCAGTGGGTGACGAAATCGTCATCCAGTTGTCATCGCGCGTGATCATGACGCCGTCTGTGGCCAAGAACCTGGCCGAGACGCTGCAACGCGTGCTGGGCGAGTACGAGACCAAGATCAGCAAGATCCATTGAACTGACACGCATCTGCCACCATGAAGAAGATCTGTCTGGCCCTGTGTGGGTCTTTGGGCTGGACCGGTCTGGTGTCCGCCCAGGTGATGCCGCCACCACCGGCTGAATCACCCGTTCCGCCAGCAGCCTTGGCCGCACCACAGCCGCAACGCGTGTCGTTGAAGGATTTCGTGGCCAGGCTCACCAGCTCGGACGAGTCGCTGCGGGTCCAGCGACTGGAGCAGGCCATTGGCGATGCCGGCCTGCGCGGGGCAGAAGCCGTCTTCGAGCCGTTTGCCTTCACATCCCTGGAGCGCGAGAGCATGCATGTGCTCAACAGCGCGGCCGATGCCAAACAGCGCGGGGTCAATCCTGGCGATGTCTACGATTCACAGGAAAACCGGTTCAAGGCTGGCGTGATGGTCAAGGTCGACAGTGGCGCCGATCTGGAGTTCTCGTACAACGCCAGCGTGATCAAGAACTCGCTGCAGGCGCTGGCCAATGCCCCGTCACCCGAGAACAAGGGTTACCTGGGGCTGAAGGTCACCCAGCCCCTCATGCGGGGCTACGGCGGCGAGGTCAACCGCCTGGGCATCCGCATTGCCGATGCGGATCGGCGTGTGGCTGGCGAGACGGTGCGCCAGCTCACAGCCCAGCGGGTCATGGAATCGATCAATCAATACCTGCTCGTGCAGCGGGCCGAAGAGCGAGTGCGCTTGCGCATACAGGCACGCCAAGTCGCCACGGTGGTGGACAAGGAGATCTCGCTCCAGCATGCCGGTGGCCTGCGCTCGGCCGCCGAGCTGACCGAAGCGCATGCGTCACTGGCGCTCAAGAACGCGCAATTGGCGCAGGCGCAGCAGGATCTGGAAGAGCAGATCAATGCGCTGCAGGTTTTTCTGTCGGCCCGCGACAGGACTTCGGGCGAAACATTGCAACGTTCGCTGGTATTGCCCGAGCCCGTGCAGGCTGCACTCACACCCGCCGAAGAGGAACAGGCCCAGCCCCGTCAAGGGTTGAATGCCGTGCTGGTGCTCCGGCCTGAAGCGCGCATCAGCACCCTGCGGGTTGAGCGCGAAGCACGCAAGGTCGATTTCGCCGTTGACCAGGCCCGACCCGAGTTGAACATGACCCTGCGTTACGGCAAGGAGGACCTGTCCTCGGCGAACCGTGCGCTGCCTGCCTACTTGGGTGGTCAGGTGCCCTACAACAGCTGGATGGTCGGGCTGACCCTCAAGGTCGGCCTGTTCGGTGACCAGAAGAAGAGCAGCGATTACGACGTGGCCATCCATCGCCGCAGTCAAGCCCAGCTGGCCGCCAGCGCGATACAGCAACGCATCGCCAATGAGCTTCATGCCAGCCAGACTGTGTTCGACAAGGCGCACCAGCAAATGGAGCGTCAACGCGAGATTGTCCAGGCCCAGCGCTCGCTGCTGAAGATCGAGGAACAACTGGTGCGCGAAGGGCGCCGCTCGGCCATTGATGTTGCCCGCAAGCAGCAGGAGTTGCTCACGGCGGAAGAAACGCTCGTCGATGTGCAGACCCAGGCCACCCGCGCCAGCTACTTGGTGGCGCAGACCAGCGGCAGTCTGTTGTCGCAGCTGGATCTGGAATGACCACCGTGCGCTTCATGCCTGTGCCTGTGGACATCGCCATTGGCGTGCTGGCCATTGTGCTGTGTGTCGGTGTTCTGCCAGCGCGGGCCGATCCTGGCGCACCGGCTGTCCCGGCTGCGTCCAGCAGCGTGCGGGGGGTGACCCGTTGCGCGGCCGATCTCGGTCTGGGCTTGGCGCTCGCTGGCCGCGTGGCCGAAATGCGTGTGCGTGAAGGTCAGATCGTGCACGCTGGTGACGTGCTGCTGCGGCTTGATCAGCGGGCCGAGGAACTCGACGTCGAACGTCGCCATGTCCAGTGGCAGGGCACGGCGGAAATGACCATCGCCCAGGCTCGCCACGAAACGGCCCTGGCCCAGGTGCAAGCGGCACGGCGCATCTACCAGCAGTCGCAAGGCATCAGCCGTGAGGAACTCGACAACCGTGAGCTGGTCTATGCCAATGCGGTTGCCGAGATTCAGCGCGTCAAGACGGCCAAGGAGATGGAGCGGCTGGACTACCTGACCGCGAAGGAAAATCTCGACCGCCGTACGCTGCGTGCGCCCAAGGCCGGCATCGTCACGCGCTTGATCAAGTCGTCCGGCGAGAGCGTGCAGGCCCATGAGCCGGCCCTGCGCTTGTGCGATTTGAGCAGCATCCAGGCCGTCATCAACGTGCCTGCCCAAGCCAGCGAACAGCTGCGTGAAGGGGCCTCGGTCAGCCTGAAGGTCGGTCAGCCGCCGATGTCGACGCAAGGTCGGCTGACCTTTGTTTCCCCGGTGATCGATTCGGCCAGCGGCCTGCGCGAGGTCAAGATCGACCTGATTCGCCAGGGTGCGGATGTGCGCCCGGGCGCGCCTGTCAGTCTCGAGCTTCCGCGCTAAGGTGGCCGCGTCGATGCGGAGAACCTTTTCAGACCATTGGTACCGCGTGGCCGCGTTGCACCTGGGGTTGCGCCCGGGTCTGTCGATCCGGTTGCACCACTATCGGGGCGAACCTTGGTATGTGCTGCGCGAGCGGGCGCACAACGGTCTCTTTCGAGTCAATCCGGCAACCTACCGGTTCCTCTGCCGCCTGCAGGTGGGGGCGTCCCTGGACGAGATCTGGCGGGCGGCGGTGAACGATGATCCTGAAAACACGCCGGGCCAGGACGAGGTGTTCGACCTTGTCACTGGCCTGTACCGGGCCAATCTGATCCAGGTGGCCGGGGACGTGGACGAAGCCTGGCTGGCCGAGCGCTTCGAAGCCAGGCAGCGCAAGCCGCTGCTGGCCCGCCTGTCCGAGCTGCTGTTCATGCGCATCCCGCTGTGGGATCCCGATCCGTGGCTCAACCGCCATCGGGGCCTCATCGACTGGGTGCTGAGCCTGCCGATGCTGCTGATGGCCCTGGGGCTGGTGATCTGGGCCGGTGTGGAGCTGGCCCTGGCCGGCCCGCGCGCCTGGACGCAGGCCGAGCACATCCTGCAGACGGACAACCTGCTGGGGCTGTACGCGGCCACGCTGGTCTCGCACATGCTCCACGAGCTGGCACATGCATCGACCTGCAAGCGCTTCGGCGCCGAGGTCCGCACCATGGGCGTGATGCTGCTGATGCTCACGCCCATGCCCTATGTCGACCTGTCGGCGAGCTGGGCGCTGCGCAACCGCTGGCAGCGGGTGCTGGTCGGCGGGGCGGGCATGCTCGCCGATGTCGCAGTCGGTGCGGTCGCCACCCTGGTCTGGACGTGGTCGCCGCCGGGGATGGTCAATGAACTGGCCTACAACCTGATGTTCACGACCGTGGTCTATACGGTGGTGTTCAACATCAATCCACTGATGCGGTTCGATGGCTACTACATGCTGTCGGACGCCCTGGAAATCCCCAACCTTCACCAGCAGGCGCAGCAGCAGTTCATGCAGGCTTGGCGCATCCTCGTGCTGCGCACGCCGGCGGATGCCGACGCGGGTCCCGGTCTGCGCCGCCGCATCGGGTTGTGCCTGTTCTTTGTCGTGTCCAATGTGTACCGCCTGTCGGTGATGGCCGGCATCGTGCTGTTCGTGGCAGACCAGTACCTGGGTGTCGGTCTGGTGGTGGCGGTGGCTTTGCTGGTCATCAACTTCCTGGCACCGCTGCAGCGCATGTGCGTCACGCTGGCGCAGCCGCTGTTCCGCTTCCAGCAAAAGCAGTTGATGCGCCGCACCGCTCTGGTCCTGGGGGTGTCGCTGGGCGTTCTGGTGCTGGTGCCCATGCCTGACAGCCGGGTGCTGGACGGGGTGGTCGAGGCTCGCCTGAACAGCCACATCAACACCGACAGCGGGGGCCTGGTGCAGCAGGCCTCGGTTCCTTCGGGGCAGTGGGTACGGGCAGGGGAGTTGCTGGTGCAGCTGGTCAACCCGGAACTCGACAGCGAGCTGGTCACGGTCCGTGCCCAACTGCGCGAGGCCGGGGTCCAGGAGCAGCGGGCGCTGGCCGATGGCGGTGTCGACCTGGTGCCTGTCCGCGAGCGCTTGCGCACGCTGGGTGGTCTGGAGCGCGAACTGCTGCGCCAGCAGGCGGCGCTGACGGTCCGTGCCCCGCATGCAGGGGTCTGGGTGATGCCGGATGCCGCGCATCGGGTCGGCGGTTGGGTCGGTCGCGGAGCCGACCTGGGTGTGGTGGTGGACGACCGTGAACTCGTGTTCCTGGGTGTGCTGCGCCAGGAGGCCGCCCTGGCACTGACGACGCTGCAGCCCGGATCGGCCGGCGTGCGCATCGAGGGCGAGCGCGATCAGGTGCGCGAAGTGGCACGCCTGACCTTGCTGCCCCATTCCCAGAGCACCTTGCCGTCCACCGCCCTGACGCCGCTGGCCGGTGGCTCGGTGGCGGTGCTGCGGACCGAATCGGGGCCGACCCAGGCGGTCGAGCCGTTTTTCCTGCTGCGTGCCGAGTTGGTGGCGCAGCCTTCGCGACAAGAGATGCAGACCGCCAGTGTCGATCCCCTGCGCCATGGTCGAACCAGCTGGGTGCGCATCCAGCTGCCTGCACGGCCCTTGCTGGTCCAGGGCTGGGTGCGGCTCACCCAGTATCTGCAGCGCCGCTACCAAGTCTGAGTCGCCCGGCCCGGGCCGTCACCACCACAGGTTGAGCCGCAGGAAATCCATCAAGCGGTGGACGCCGATCCAGGCGAGGGGCCGCCACCCGAGATCGATCTTGGCCACCCCGGTCATTCCTGGCCGCCAAGCGGCGGGCACAGCCGGCAGCTCCAGCCGGACGGGGAAGGTGTTGTGCCCATCCTTGACCGATGCGGCCGGGATCAGGCGGGTCACCTGCATCGACACGGCCTCTCCCGGTGTGGCGATGAGCTTGACCCGGGCATCGGCGCCCAGTGCCACTTCGCTGATGTCGCGCTCGGGCGTCGAGGCCTCGACATGCAGGTTCTGCAGGGCGGCGATGCGCACCGTGGTCTCGCCACGCCGCACGGCACCTCCAAGGCTCTTGCCGGGTTCCCCCTCGATCACCACACCATGGATGGGCGAGCGGACCTGCGCCTGTGCCAGCCGGTACTCCACCTGCTGCAGCTTGGCCGTGGTCTGGGCGGCCTGGGCTTCTGCGATCTGCATCTCCGGCAGCTGGTTGGCGCTGCGGCGTTTTTCTTCTTCGCGGGTGTGTTGCGCCAGATCGGCGAGCAGGTTGGCGCGCTCCAGCACCAACTCGCGGGTGGCCAGCGTGAACAGCACATCGCCTGCCCGGACCTGTGTGCCCAGGCTGATCGGACTGGATTCGATGTAGCCATCGAACGGGGCACCGACAAAAGCCATCACATCGGCCTTGACGGTGGCGCCTGCATCGATGGCATATGGCAGCGGAACGAACAAGGCCGCCAAGGCTGCCGCACCCAGACCGGTGGCAAGCCGACGACCGGCCGGGGTCTGTGGTCGCAGCCACATCGGCAGGCTGTGCCCGATCTCCGCGCCCAGCCGCCGCGGCAGGGCCCGGGTACGTGCTTCCTGGCGCTGCAGCACCGGATGCACCAGATCGCAGATCAGACGCAATCCCCACTGCTCCGTCCCCGTGAACGCAGCCCCTTGGCGCTCCAGCGTCAGGGCACCCTGGCCATCGCCGTGTGCATCGTTGAGCGGCAGGGTGAGCAGATGGCCCGGCTGTTGCAGCCGGGCGTAGCGCGCATGGGCATGCACCACCTGCAGTCCCGTGTTCGGCCAGCGCAGCTCGCAGCGCTGGGAGAGCGCTTCCTGCTGTGCCTCCTCCAGCAGCACGGTGTGCTCGGTGCGGCGGTCGATCTTCTCCGCATGGCTGATCACCCGCAGGCGCAAGCCCTCGCGGGCACGCCAGGACAGAGACACCGTCTCGGCGCTGAACTGGGTGGCCAGGTCGTTGACCAGGGCCAGCACGGCCTGGTCAAAGTCAGGACAGTCGAGTACCCGACCTGTCAATTCCAGCGTTTGTGCCAGACGCTGGGCGTCGCGGTCGCTGGCGCCGAGCCGGCGCCGCGTCTCGTAGAGCATCGGCAGGGCGGGAAAGGTGGCCAGATAAGGGCGAAGATCGGCCTCGGGCACACTGTTCTGGCCCAGATGAACGACCAGGACCAGCTCACTGCGGCCTTCGTCCACCGTGAACGCCAGCAGCCCGAGCCGCCAGCGGCCGTTGGCGGCCAGACCGATGGCCAGTCCGGTCGATCTGGCCTGGCTCAGCAGCGCGGGCGGCACCGAAGTCTGGAGGGCCGGTAGCTTCTCGACCGCCACGGCCGGCCAGTGGGCCAGCAGCCGCCAATCCGCCGGACCGGCCTCGGCCGCCGTGTCACGCGCATAGAGCACGCACAGCTCGCCGCCCGCTCCATGGGCCGCAGCCTGGGTCAGCAGTGGCCAGAATGCGGTTGGTGGGCCGGTGAAGATCGCGGCGGCTTGCCACAGGGCATTCCGGGCCGAAGCAGAGTTGTCATCCATGTTCAAAGGCCTGTCTTGTCGACTTCCAGATCGTGCTTCAGCGTCTCGCGCCGCTGGCGGAAGGCTTGCAGTTCGGCACGGCGCTGGGTCAGCCACAGCACGAGGGCCGTGCCTGTACTGTCCAGCCAGGGCAGATGCCGGTGTTGCCACCGCCAGCACTGCAGCAGTCGCGGCGGGGTGAAGCGCCGCATCAGTTCGTCATCGAAGGCCAGGTGGCGCCTGACCGAACCAGGATCACCCTGGCGTGCACAGCGGCCGGCGAGTTGCCGGTCGATGCGCCGGAAATCGTTGCTCTCTCCGATGACCACATGCAGCCCTCCGGCGGCACGCACTCCCTCGTCCAGCCCGATGTCGGTGCCACGTCCGGCCATGTTGGTCGCGATGGTCACTGCTCCGGGGCGGCCCGCACGGGCGACGATGGCGCTTTCCTGTTCGTGGTTGACCGCGTGCAGCACCTCGACCTGCAGCGCCGGATGGCTGCGCTGGAGGTGCGCATGCAGCATCTGGCTGGAGCGCACGCTGCGCATGCCGATCAGCACCGGACGCCCTTCGGCATGGCAGCCCAGGGCCTCACGGACGATGGCGTCGAACTTGGCCTGTTCATCCACGCACAGCGCGTCGGACAGGAAGCGGCGCTGCAGCGGTCGGTGCGTGGGCACTGGCAGCGTGGCCAGTCCATAGGCCGCGGCAAACTCGCGGCGGGCTTCCTGGGCCGTGCCTGTCATGCCGCCCACATGGGAGAACAGACGAAAGAACCGCTGGAAACTCAGGCGCGCCGACACCTGCGATGGTGGGGAGATGGGCAGCGCCTCGCACGCCTCCAGAATCTGCTGCATGCCGAGCGAGAGCGTGCGCTGGCGGGCCAACCGCCCGGTGAGTTCGTCGATGAGCACCACCTTGCCGTCCTCGACCACATAGTGCAGATCGCGGACCAGGAACGACTGGGCGTGCAGCGCCATCTCGACCAGTTCACGGGCGCGTTCCGGATGGCGCCAGAACGGCGACATGCCCTGGGTGTGCAGCCGCAGGTGTTCTCGCCCCTTGTCGGTCAGCGCGCTGTGGCGCAGCAGGGCATTGACTGTGTAGTCCTCGTCTTTTTGCAGCTGCCTCGCCAAGGCCGCCGCTTCGCCAGCTGCCTGGGCGAGGAGATCGTCCTGGTGTGGCGACGAGATGATCAGCGGGGTCATGGCCTCGTCGATGAGCACGCTGTCGGCTTCATCCACAATCACCTGGGCCAGTCCGCGCAGCACGACTTCCTTGCCCATGGTGGCCACACCGCTGTGGCCAGCCCGTGCCTGCCCCAGGGAGAAGCGGGCACGCTGCGGAGTCTTGCCCAGGATGAGCTGGTCGCGCAGGAAGTCGGCCAGCAGCTCTTTGGCGGTGGTGTAGACCACGTCATGGCCGTAAGCCGCTGCCCGGCTCGACGGCGGCATGCCGTCGGTCACGCTGGTCACGGACAGTCGGCACAGCCCGAACAGGTGCCCGCCCAGTTCGGCATCGCGCTGGGCCAGGTAGTCGTTGGCGGTCACTACATGGCAGGGCAGCCCGCGCCATGCAGCAGCCACCGCGGCCATCGCCGCCGTCACCGTTTTCCCCTCGCCCGTGGCCATCTCGATCATGTGGCCTTCCAGCAAGCCCAGGGCGCCCATGACCTGCTCGACGTGTGGCGTGAACCCGTGAACCCGCTCGACCGCCACGGCAATGACGGCCAGGGACTGCTCGCGCAGTTGCCGGCCGGCCTGGTCATCGCGGGCCCCGTGCAGTCGGCAGGCCCGGGCCTGGGCCGCGATGCGCTCGTTCAGCGCCGCTTCGTCGAGACCCCTCAAGGGTCCGGCTTGTGCGCAGATCTGCCTTGCCCTGTTGCGCAGCCGGGTGGTGGGACGCAACAGCGCGTGCAGGTGCGCCACCATCTGGCGCCCGACCTGGTCGAGCCCATGGATCGGCGTTTCCCTGCGGT
>NZ_JBFPGY010000156.1:0-3100 GCF_041083715.1 Sphaerotilus sp. | reverse complement strand
CTGGATGTGCTGGACCTGCCGCTGGTCTACTACATGGAGGCCAGCTACCACCTCAACGGCGGACGGCAGGCGGTCAAGCCCGGCCGTGGCGACCGCGCCTACCAGCGCGCTGGCCTGGTGCCGACGCTGGTGTTCGGCCGCAGTGGCAAGCGCTATCCGATGCTGCGCTATCCCTGGGTCGAGACCCGCGCGGCACTTGACGCCCTCGCCAACGATCAGCCCGACCTCGACTCGGTGCAGATCACCTACGTCAACCCCGAAACGGGCGAGGACGCCGAGAACATCCTCGGTTTCTACGCCCTGATGCTGCGCCCTGGCCAGACGCTGTCGCTCCCCGCCCGCTCGCCGGCCTGCGTCTTTCACCTGATCGAAGGGCGCGTCGAGGTGGCCGTCGATGCACACAGCCCGCGCAACTTCACGCTGGCCGAAGCCGACACCTGCTGCGCCCCCGGCTACACCGGCGTGACGCTGCGCAACCTGTCCGTCGACCAGCCCGCGTTCGTGTTCATGGCCGATGAAGCACCCCTGCACCGCAAGCTGGGCGTCTACGAAGTCCGCGCCTGAACCCCCGAACCATCGGCGCTGCCGCGCCAGTCAAACGCGCAAGATCGGCCCGGCATCCCTCAACGTGGCCTGCATCCGCTCGCGCACGATCGCCAGTCCCGGCGCCGGTGTGCGCCCGGCCAGCGTCACCAGCCCGAACCGGGCACTGGCGGCCAGAGGCGGCTGCATCGGCAACTCCGCCAGCTGCGGCCCGGCAGCGCGGATCGCGATCAGCACGGCGTCGCTGCACCGCGCCACCTCCACCAGACTCGGTATCTCCTCGCAGCGCAGCGTGACGCACTGCGCCGGGTGCGCCTGCGGACCGTAGCGCTCCATCAGCACCCGCGCCACTTCGTCGCTCAGCGGCGTCGAGGCGATCGGAAAACGCTGCACCTCGGCGAAGGTGACACGCCCGGTGTGCGCACCCTGCTCGGCCAGCGGGTGCCCGTGTCTGCACATGAACGCTCCGCGCATCTCCGACACCGTGTCCAGGCACAGATCCGGTGCGGGGACCAACGAGCGCGCATCCACGATCAGCGCATCCAGCAACCGCTCGCGCAGCGCCTGCACCAGCAGCGCGGTCGTCGCCCGCGAGATGTCCACGTGCAGCCCGGGATGGCGCTCGGCCACGGTCATCAGCAGTGGCGTCATCAGCATGGCGCCTGGCCCGGAGCCCAGGCCGATGCGCAGTACCCCCGCCTCGCCCGCGCCCATGCGCCGGCCGCTGTCGAGCAACTCGTCCGCATCCAGCACCACCTGCCGTGCACGCGCCAGCACCTCGCGGCCGAAGGGCGTGAGTTCGCTGTGGCGGCCGAGACGGTCGAACAGCGACTGGCCCAGCTCGTCCTCGAGCGCGCGGATGCTGCGGCTGAGCGCAGGCTGGGTCAGGCACAGCACCTCGGCCGAACGGCTGAACGAGCCGCTTTCCGCCAGCGCGATCAGGTGCTTGAGTTGAACCAGCGTCATGCGGACCTCGGCGTTGAACCATGATTTCGATTCATCATAAGTCTGAAAACAATGCATTGGACGCCTGACTTGCCGAGTTCTACGATGAAGCATCCCCCCCTGAAGAGCCTCCCGGAGAACCGCCCATGCACCGCAAGAACTTCCCCCGCCGCGCGTTTGTCCTGCTCGCCGGCCTGTGCCTGGCCGGTACCTCCGCGATCGCGCAGACCTACCCGAGCAAACAGGTCAACCTGATGGTGCCGTACCCGGCGGGTGGCCTGTCGGACGTGATCGCGCGCATCGTCGAAAAGCCGTTGACCAAGGCACTCGGGCAGCAAGTCATCATCGAGAACCTCGGCGGTGTCAGCGGGGCGCTGGCCGCGCAGAGGGTGCTGGCGGCGCCGGCGGATGGGCACCTCGTGTTCCAGGGTTCCCCCAACGAGCTGATCCTCGCTCCGCTGGCCAATGCGGCGGTGAAGTTCAAGTCGGAGGATTTCCGCCTCGTGCAGATGATCGGCGTTGCTCCGATCACGATCCACGCCCGCAGAGGCCTGCCGGCCAACAACGTCGACGAACTGGTCGCGCTGGCAAAGAAATCCGCCGCGGCGGGCAAGCCGTTGACCTACGGCAGTGTCGGCTACGGCTCGTTCTACCACGTGCTCGGTGCCCATTTCGCGCAGACCATCGGCGCCGAGATGACCCATGTGCCGTACAAGGGTGCGGCGCCGCTGTTGCAGGACATGGGGGCGGATCTGGTGGACATCTCCGTGCTGGTGACCGGACTGCAGTCCGTCGGGTTGGTGGACCAGGGGCGTCTCAAGTTCCTCGGCACGCTGGCGCCCGCCGGCAAGGTGGAGGCCCCGTTTCTCAAGGCCTACCCGAGCATCAATGACAGCAAGAGCGTCAAGGGCTTCGCCTACAACATCTGGACCGGCTACCTGGTGAAGAAGGACACGCCGGAGCCCGTCGTGCAGGCGCTGAACAAGGCGCTGGCGACCGTGCTGGCCGACCCGGTCGTGCGGATCGAACTGGAGAAGCAAGGGCTGATGGTCGCCACGCCGCTGTCGGTGGCCGACGCGGCGCGCGAATACGAGTCGCAGACCGCCAGCTTCCGCACCATCGCCAAGGCGATCAAGCTCGAAGCCCAGTGAGCCCCACGCCATGACGTACCTGCGCGAGGCGCTGCACGCCCGGATCGGCGAGTTCGTCAGCCTGCGCCGCGAGCTCCACCAGCACCCCGAACTCGCCTTCGAGGAGCACCGCACCGCCGCACTGGTCGCCGACAAGCTCGCCAGCTGGGGCTACGACGTCGAGTCTGGTGTCGGCGGCACAGGCGTGGTCGGGCGGCTGGCACGTGGCACGGGAACGCGGCGGCTCGGACTGCGGGCCGACATGGACGCGCTGCCGATCGTGGAAACCTCCGGCGCTGCCTGGGCCAGCGTCCGTCCTGGTCTGATGCACGCCTGCGGACACGACGGCCACACTGCGATGCTGCTGGCTGCGGCGTGCCACCTCGCAGCGCACGGCGACTTCGACGGGACGCTGCACCTGATCTTTCAACCGGCAGAAGAAGGCGGCGGTGGCGCGCTGCGCATGATGGCCGACGGATTGT
>NZ_JBFPGY010000155.1:0-3104 GCF_041083715.1 Sphaerotilus sp. | reverse complement strand
ACTGCTGCTCGCTCAGGTCGGTGCCGATGCCGAAGGTGCTCAGGCCGGCATGGCCGTACTGCTCGACCTTCTCGGTGCGCTTGCCACGCAGCACGTCGATCAGGTAGGCCACGCCGAAGCTGCGGGCGCCGTGGGATTCGCGACCGTGCTGGGCAAAGCGGTAGATGCACGACAAGGCCTTGCGGGCCGCGTCGGTGCTGTCCCAGGTGACGGGCGGGTGCAGGCAGTTGTCGCAGTTGCCGCAGGGCTGGCTGTCCTCGCCGAAATACGCCAGCAGCCGCACGCGCCGGCAGTCGTGGGCCTCGGCCAGCGCCAGCAGCGCGTCGAGCTTGCCGCGCTGCACGCGCTTGAAGTCGTCGGCCGCCGGACTCTCGTCGATCATGCGGCGCTGGTTGACGACATCGGCCAGGCCGTAGGTCATCCAGGCATCCGCCGGTGCGCCGTCACGGCCGCCGCGGCCGGTTTCCTGGTAATAGCCTTCGATGTTCTTGGGCAGGTCGAGGTGGGCGACGAAGCGCACGTCCGGCTTGTCGATGCCCATCCCGAAGGCGATGGTCGCCACCATGACCAACCCTTCCTCGCGCAGGAAGCGGTCCTGGTGACGCTTGCGCACGCCGGCGTCCAGACCGGCGTGGTAGGGCAGCGCCGGGATGCCCTCGTCCTGCAGCCACGCCGCCGTCTCTTCCACCTTCTTGCGGCTGCCGCAGTAGACGACACCGGCATCGCCCTCGTGCTCGTCGCGCAGGAAGCGCAGCAGCTGCGTGCGGGCGTTGTCGCGCTCGACGATGGTGTAGCGGATGTTCGGGCGGTCGAAGCTGCTGATGAACAGCTTCGCGTCCTGCAGCTGCAGCCGCTCGATGATGTCGGCGCGGGTGTGGTCGTCGGCGGTGGCGGTCAGCGCGATGCGCGGCACGTCGGGGAAGCGCTCGTGCAGCGCGCTCAGGCCGAGGTATTCCTCGCGGAAGTCGTGGCCCCACTGGCTGACGCAATGCGCCTCGTCGATGGCGAAGAGCGAGAGCTGGCCACGCTCGTGCAGCGACTCCAGCATCGCCAGGAACCGGGGCGTCAGCAGCCGCTCCGGCGCGGCGTAGAGCATGGTCAGCCGGCCCGACAGCAGCCCCTGCTCGACCGACGCCGCCTGCTGCGGACTCAGCGTGGAATTGAGGAAGGCTGCCTCCACGCCCACCTCGTCCAGCGCACCCACCTGGTCCTGCATCAACGCGATCAGCGGGCTGACGACCACCGCCACGCCCTGCCCCGCGCGGTGGCGGACGATGGCCGGGATCTGGTAGCACAGGCTCTTGCCGCCGCCGGTGGGCATCAGCACCAGCGCGTCGCCGCCGCCGATGAGCTGGTCGACGATGGCCTGCTGCTGGCCGCGGAAGGCGGGATAGCCGAAGACGTCGGCGAGAACCTGGCGGGCGGCAGAGGAGGAAGCAGGGCTATTCATGGCTGAGGCCGATGGTACGCGAGCCCCGTGCGGTCGCGATCTCGCCCGCATGGGGGAGAGCGACCGCCTGCCGTGCCGGGTGGCGGTGCGGCACAATTGCCCCCCAACTTGTCACACATTCCGGCCCGGACCACCCCCCCGGCCCCGGAGAGCACAGCACCCCACAGGAGCGCGCGGCCATGGCCTCGATCAACAAAGTCATCCTCATCGGCAACCTCGGCAAAGACCCCGAGATGCGCTACACCCCCAGCGGTTCGGCCATCTGCAGCCTGCGCCTGGCCACCACGCGCAACTGGAAGAGCAAGGAATCCGGAGAGCGCGTCGAGGAGACCGAATGGCACTCGGTCGTCATGTACGACCGCCTGGCCGAAGTCGCCGGCGAGTACCTGCGCAAGGGCCGCCCGGTCTACATCGAAGGCCGCCTGAAGACCCGCAAGTGGCAGGACAAGGACGGCAACGACCGCTACACCACCGAGATCGTCGCCGACCAGATGCAGCTGCTGGGCGGGCGTGACGAGGGCGGAGGCGGTGGTGGTGGCCGCAGCAGCGGTGGCAGCACCGAGTACGGCGACGACATGGGTGGCGGTGGCGGTTATTCGCCGGCTCCGGCTCCGCGTGCGGCAGCACCCCGTCCGGCTGCGCCGCCACGGGCGCCCGCGCCCCGTCCGGCACCGGCGCCTGCGCCGAAGTCGTCGACCGGGTTCGACGACATGGATGACGACATCCCGTTCTGACCAGGTGATCTGATCCCGGGCATTCAAAGCGCCTGAACGATCAGGCACCCGGGCGCTCCTACGATGGTCGGACAGTCTCCACGTCCAACCATGCCCGACCACCCCCACTCCAAACCCCTCGCCTCCCGCCGCCAGATCCTCCTCGGCGGCTCGGCGCTGGCCGTCGCGTCGGGGCTGGCGAGCTGGTGGCGCACCTCCGGCGCGGCGGCAGTCCCGCCCGAGCCACCGGACGACCGACCGCTGATGACCGGCCGCGCGCCGGCCATCTTCATCGGCCACGGCAGCCCGATGAACGCGATCCAGGACAACGACTTCACCCGCACGCTGCGCCAGTGGGGCCGCGACCTGGGCTTGCCGAAGGCGATCCTCGTGGTCTCGGCGCACTGGCTGACGCAGGACCAGGTGCAGGTGTCGCTCGCGCCCCGGCCGCAGACGATCCACGACTTCGGCGGCTTCCCGGCGCAGCTCAACGCCATGGCCTACCCCGCCCCTGGTGCGCCCGGGTTCGCGCAGCGTGCTGCCCACCGGCTCGGCCCGCAGCGCATCGGGCTGGCGGACGACCGCGGGCTGGACCATGGCGCATGGACCGTGCTGCACCACCTCTACCCGGCGGCCAACGTGCCCGTCTTCCAGTGGTCGATCGACATCGCCCGCAGCGGCGCCTGGCACCTCGCCGCAGGCCGGGCGCTCGCGGCGCTGCGCGACGAGGGCGTGCTGATCCTGGGCAGCGGCAATGTGGTGCACAACCTGAGCGACAC
This sequence comes from Sphaerotilus sp., assembly GCF_041083715.1. Taxonomy (GTDB): domain Bacteria; phylum Pseudomonadota; class Gammaproteobacteria; order Burkholderiales; family Burkholderiaceae_C; genus Sphaerotilus. Next base: position 162 of record NZ_JBFPGY010000155.1, on the reverse strand, counting down.
GATGCGCGACGAGATTGCTTCACCGCGCGGTCTGGCGCCCTGGGCCGATGACTTCGACCAGCGCGTCAAGCAGGCCATCGACGCCGGCGACACCCGTGCGCTGGCCGACCACACGCAGCTCACGCCGGAAGCCCAGCACGCCGTGCCGCTGCCGGACCACTA
>NZ_JBFPGY010000154.1:0-10237 GCF_041083715.1 Sphaerotilus sp. | reverse complement strand
CTCTCCACAGCCGGCGCAGCAGCGTCGTGCTCGAATGCCCGCCCGACGAAGCGCCGCTGTGGCGCTACTGGGGGCCACGCCTGCCGGACACGGCCACACCCGGCGCGGCGCTGCGCGACACGCGCCCGCTGCCGTCGTTCATGCTCGACGTCGACCAGCCGCTGACGGTGGCGCCCACCTTCGGCGTCGGCTGGTTCGGCCAGAGCGCGCTGCTCGCCCACCGCGACGGGCAGGATTTCGCGCAGGCCTTCACCCGCTGCGACGTTGAGTGGCTGCAGCAGGACGCGGCGGGCTCGGCCCTCTGCCTGCACCTGCACGACGACGTGGCCCGGCTGCGGCTGGACCTGACGCTGCGGCTCGATGCGGCGTCCGATGTGCTGCTGCTGCAATCGGTGCTGCACAACCTGGGCGACGCGGTGCTCGACGTGCAGTGGCTGGCCGCGGGCACGCTGCAGTTGCCGGGGCACTGCGACGGCGTGCGCTCGTACGCGGGGCAGCATGTCCACGAGTTCATGCTGCAGGTCGACCCGCTCACGCGCAGCCTCTGGCGCAAGGAAAGCCGGCGCGGACGCACCAGCCACGACTGCTTCCCTGGCGCGGTCGTCACGACGCCGGGCACCACCGACGACACCGGCCTCGTCTTCGGCGCCCACCTGGCGTGGTCCGGCAACCACCAGCAGACCATCGAGTGGCTGCACGACGGTCTCTACCAGTGGCAGATGGGCGAGTGGCTGGCGCCTGGCGAAGGCCGGCTGCTGTCGGGGCAGGCGCTGCACTCGCCCGAGCTGGTCGCCACCTGTTCGATCGCCGGTCTGAACGGACTGGCCGCCAATTTCCACGCCGAACTGCGCCGCCGGCTGAACTGGCCGGGTGGCGCGATGAAGCCGCGCCCGGTGCATCTGAACACCTGGGAAGGCTTCTACTTCGATGTGCATCCTGGCCCGGTCCAGGAACTCGCGACCGCAGCGGCAGCGGTCGGCATCGAGCGCTTCGTGCTCGACGACGGCTGGTTCCACGGCCGCCACCACGACCGTGCCGCCTTGGGCGACTGGTGGCCCGATGAAACCAAGTTCCCGAACGGCCTGGGCGAGCTGATCGCGCACGTGAACGCGCTCGGCATGGAGTTCGGTCTGTGGGTCGAACCAGAAATGGTCAACCCGGACAGCGACCTGTTCCGCGCCCATTCCGAGTGGGCACTGCAGATCGCCGGCCGCCCGCTGCTGACGGCGCGCAACCAGCTCGTGCTCGACATCGCGCGACCCGAGGCCAGCGACTACCTGTTCGAGAAGATCGCCGCGCTGCTCGCCGCGCACCCGATCGGCTACCTCAAGTGGGACCTCAACCGCGACCTCGCCCCGGCCGGACTCGCCAACGGCACCGCCGGCTACCGGGCGCAGATCCACGCCGCCTACGCGCTGATGGACCGCCTGCGCGCCGCGCACCCGAACGTCGAGATCGAGAGCTGCTCCGGCGGCGGCGGCCGGATCGACTTCGGCGTGCTGCGCCACACCCACCGCGTCTGGACCAGCGACTGCATCGACGCGCTGTCGCGGGTCGACATCCAGCGCGGCTTCCTGCAGTTCTTCCCGCCCGAGATCATGGGCGCCCACGTCGGCACTGCGCCCTCGCACACGACGGGGCGCACCCAGTCAATGGCCTTCCGCGCCGCTGTCGCACTGGCGGGGCACCTCGGCGTCGAACTCGATGTGCGGCAACTGAGCGACGCCGACACCGCCGAGCTGCGCGGCTGGATCAACGTCTACAAGCAGCTGCGCGACCGGCTGCACCACGGCCGCGTCTGGCTCGGCGAAGGCGGCGACGGCCTGCGCTGGCAGCTGCACGGCGACGAGGCGGCCAGCGATCTGGTGCTGCTGGTGCTGCGTCCGCTGCCGAGCAGCCACCGCTACACGCCGACGCTGCGGCTGCCGATGCTGGACGAGTCCGCACGCTACCGCGTGCACGCAGTGCGGCCCGCCGACACCGTGCACCCGACCGGCCGCCACCACACGGCACCATTCTTCGACGCCATCAACACGCCCGAGGGCCTCGTGCTCGACGGCGCCTGGCTGGCGCACGCCGGTCTGCCGATGCCGCGCACCCAGGCGGAAACCGCCTTCATCGTCACGCTGCACCGGGAAACCGCATGAGCACCCGCCCGACCTACCACCCGGATCCACAGCGCTACGAGCGGCTGGCCTACCGCCGCTGCGGCGTGCACGGTCTGCGGCTGGGTGCGGTGTCGCTGGGGCTGTGGCACAACTTCGGCGACGCGGACCGGCTGGAGACCATGCGCCGCACGCTGCGCTGCGCCTTCGACCTGGGTGTCACCCACTTCGATCTGGCCAACAACTACGGCCCGCCGCCCGGCTCGGCCGAAGCGAACCTCGGCCGCCTGCTGCGCGAGGACTTCGCTGCGCACCGCGACGAGCTGATCCTCTCCACCAAGGCCGGCTACCGCATGGGCCCTGGCCCGTACGGCGACGGCGGCTCGCGCAAGTACCTCGTCGCCAGCCTCGACCAGAGCCTGCGGCGGCTCGGGGTGGACTACGTGGACCTCTACTACCACCACCGCCCGGACCCCGACACCCCGCTGGAGGAAACGATGTCGGCGCTGGCAGACCTCGTGCGCAGCGGCAAGGCGCTGTACATCGGCTTGTCGAACTACCCGGCCGACCGGCTGCGCGAGGCCGCCGCGCTGCTGCACCGGCACGGCACGCCCTGCGTGCTGCACCAGCCGCGCTACAACCTGCTCGACCGCAGCGCCGAGGACACGCTGCTGCCGGCACTGGCCGACGAAGGCATCGGCTGCATCGCCTTCTCGCCGCTGGCCCAGGGTCTGCTGACCGACCGCTACCGCCACGCGCAGGTACCCGCAGATTCGCGCATCGCCAAGGGCGTCGGGTTCCTGCGCACCGAGGACCTGCAACCCGCCCGCCTGGCGGCCATCGAGCGGCTGGCCGGTGCGGCACAGGCCCGCGGGATCCGCCTGGCGCAGCTCGCGCTGCAGTGGGTGCTGAGCCAGCCGCAGATGACCTCGGTGCTGATCGGTGCGAGCCGGCCGGAGCAGGTGCAGGAGGCCGTGGCCGCTGCCGCCGGCCCGCTGCCCGACGCGACAGACCGCGCCGCCATCGCAGCGCTCGCCAGCCTCGACCACCCCGCGCCGCGCTGAGCAGCGTCATCCCGACACGCCGCCATGTCCGCCCTCCCCCCTTCCCCGATGTTCAACCCCGCCGACCACAGCCACCGCCGCCGCAATCCGCTGACCGACCAGTGGGTGCTCGTCTCGCCGCACCGCGCCAAACGGCCCTGGCAGGGCCAGCAGGAAACCACGTCCGACGAGACCCTGCCGTCCCACGACCCGGGCTGCTACCTGTGCGCGGGCAACACGCGCGTCAGCGGTGACGTGAACCCCGACTACACCGGCACCTTCGTCTTCACGAACGACCACGCCGCACTGATGCCCGACGTGCCGGAGGCCCCCGCCAGCGACGATCCGCTGTTCCAGGCCACGGCCGCCCGGGGCACCAGCCGCGTCATCTGCTTCTCGCCCGACCACGCGCGCACGCTGCCCGAGCTGTCGCTGGCGGCCATCGGCGGTGTCGTCGACACCTGGTGCGACCAGAGCGCCGAGCTGGGCCGCACACACCCGTGGGTGCAGGTGTTCGAGAACAAGGGGGCGCTGATGGGCTGCTCGCAGCCGCATCCGCACGGCCAGATCTGGGCCACCGGCCACCTGCCCAACGAAGCCGCCACCGAGGACCGCGCGCAGCGCGCCTACTGCGCGGCCCACGGGCGACCGATGCTGCTGGACTACGTGGAACGCGAAGCCACATCGGGCGCGCGGACCGTGGTGCAGACCGCGCACTGGCTGGCGGTGGTGCCGTACTGGGCGACCTGGCCGTTCGAGACGCTGCTGCTGCCGCGCTTCGCGGTGCAGCGGCTGCCGCAGCTCACGCCGGCGCAGCGCACCGACCTCGCCGAGGCCCTGAAGAAGCTCACCAGCCGCTACGACAACCTGTTCCGCTGCAGTTTTCCCTATTCGATGGGCTGGCACGGCGCGCCCTTCCCCGCAGAGGGCGCCGCCAGAGGCACGGACGACCCTGCGCCGTGGCAGCTCCACGCCCATTTCTATCCCCCGCTGCTGCGTTCGGCGGCGGTGCGCAAGTTCATGGTCGGCTTCGAGATGCTGGCCGAAGCGCAGCGCGACCTGACCCCCGAGCAGGCGGCCGAGCGACTGCGCGCCGTCAGCGACGTCCACTACCGACACGCCACGCCATGACCGACACCCTGAACGCCCGCACGGCCGACGCGCTGCAGTCCGCCTTCGGCCATGCCCCGGACCTCTGGGTGCAAGCCCCCGGCCGCGTCAACCTGATCGGCGAGCACACCGACTACAACGACGGCTTCGTGCTGCCCTGCGCGATCGACTACCGCACGGTGATTGCCGTGAAAGCGCGCGGTGACCGGCAGGTGCGTGTCGTGGCCGCGGACTACGGTCACGCGGTGGACACCTTCGATCTCGATGCGCCGATCACCCCGCACCCGGACCTGCAGTGGGCCAACTATGTGCGTGGCACCGTGATGATGCTGGCCGAACACCTCGCCCCGCTCGGACTGGCACTGTGCGGCGCCGATCTGGCCATCGCCGGCAACGTGCCGCAGGGTGCGGGGCTGTCGTCCTCGGCCTCGCTGGAGGTGGCGGTCGGTCAGGCGTTCAAGGCACTGCTCGGCCTCGACAGCGTGAGCCAGACCGACCTCGCGCTGATCGCGCAGCGCGCCGAAAACCGTTTCGTCGGCGTCAACTGCGGGATCATGGACCAGCTCATCTCGGCCCGCGCCGAAGCTGGTCACGCGCTGCTGATCGATTGCCGCAGCCTGTCCGGACAGCCGGTGCATCTGCCGGAGGCCGTGGCCGTGATGATCGTCCACTCGCGGGTACGCCGCGGGCTGGTCGGCAGCGAGTACAACACCCGCCGCACCCAGTGCGAGGCGGCAGCACGCCACTACGGCGTGGCCGCGCTGCGCGACGTGGACGCCGCGCAGCTGGTGCACGACCGGGGCGGACTCGACGAGGTGGTCTTCCGCCGGGCGCGCCACATCGTCACCGAGAATGCCCGCACGGTGGATGCCGCCGGAGCGCTGGCCGCTGGTGACCTGGTGCGGCTGGGGGAGCTGATGGCGGCGTCCCACGTGTCGATGCGCGACGACTTCGAGATCACGCACCCGGCGATCGACCAACTCGTGGAGATTGCACAGCAGGCGGTCGGACACGAGGGCGGCGCACGCATGACGGGTGGCGGCTTCGGCGGCTGCGTCGTGGTCTTGCTGCCGGATGCACGCATCCCCGACGTGCAGGCCGCGATCGAAGCCGCCTACCGCTCACCGGATGGCGCACCGCCGACGATCTGGGTCAGCCACGCGGCGACCGGGGCAGGAGCGCTCGCCCCCGCGCACCCGGCCACCTGATGGCTCAGAACTGGTAGCCGAGCCCGACCGTGTACGAGGTCGGATTCACTGTCACGTCCAGTGTCTGTCCGGACGACAGGTGGGCGGTCGTCTTGAGCAGGGTCTTGAGCACCGACACATCCAGCGACCAGCGCGGCGCCACCGCGATCGAGGCCCCGAGCTGCATCGTCAGGCCCAGCCTGGAGTCGACGGTCAGTGTCGTCGGGTTCGCCGGCGAGCCGCCGGTCAGGCCGGAGAGGACCGCCGTGCTGCGGGCCTTGTAGAACCGGGCATAGGTCGGGCCGGCTCCGACATAAGGCCGGATCTGCGCCGACGGCTCCATGAAACGGTACTGCGCCAGCAGGCTGATCGGCAGGGCCTGGACCTCGCCGATCTTGCCCACGCCGGCGATGGCACCAGCCCCCACCAGGTCGTGCCTGAAGCCCAGCGCAAGCGGCAGGTCGATCGCGACGTGGTCGTCCACCATCCAGGTCAGACCACCCGTGGGCTGGGTGTTCGCGGTGATGTCGGCCTGGGTGCCGGCGAAGCTGGGAGAGGTCAGGTTGCCGCTGGTGACGTCCGGCGCAATGCGCGTGACGCTGAGGCGGCCAGTCAGCGTGCCCGCCGATTGGGCATGGGCGGTGCCGGTCAGCAGCAGCGCGGCGGTGGCCCAGAGGACCGGGTTGAGACGGAGGGTCATGTCAGTCGTTCCTTCGGTCGGTTCGGTCGTTCAGAGCCAGCCAGCCTGGGCCAGCGTGCGCGAGATGAGCTGGGCCGTCAGCTGGTGGCCGTAGGGCGTGGGGTGGAAGCCATCCGAGAAGGCATAGGACTTGTACCAGCCCGTCCCCGTCACGCCGGCCGGCGGCGCCGCGGCGAGCGATGCATCGGTGCAGGTCGGAAAGCTGTAGGTCGGCAGTCCGTCCGTGCCCACGCCGGTGACCGGACAGGCGGGGGTCTTCACGTTGGTCAGGTTGAACTGCGCCGGACTGGTGATCTGGTCGTTGAACGCCGTGTAGAAATCGACGATCGCCACCTTGCCGTTGCCCGCGAACTTGGCCGCCAGTTCGGTGTTGAACGCGACGATCCAGCTCTTGAACAGGCCTTCGCTCTGCGCGCGCGCAGCGGCACCGGCCGCGCTGCCGATGCTGTCCAGCACCAGCTGGAAGCGCGGCGTGTTGGTGATGCCGGGCATGTTCAGCAGCGCGATGCGCTGGGCGCCCTTGTCCAGCGCCCCCGTCTGGATCATCGCGGCGAACTTGTCGGCCAGCGCAGTCATGTAGGTGCCGCCAGCCGCCGCCAGTCCGGCCGCTCCGCCACCCGCTGCCGCGCTCACCTGGGCCGGCGTCAGCACGGTGCCCAGCAGTGCCAGGTAGCTCGCGCCGCCGTCCTTGGCTGCCGCCAGGTAGGCGCCCACCAGCGCCGATGCGTCGTTGCCGCCGCCATCGACCAGCAGGAGATCTCCAGCGGCGAAGTTGCCCACCGCCGTGGCGGTCGCGAACTGCACGGCCAGTCCGCGCGGATCGGCCGCCGTGAACGCATTGCTCGCCGGATTGATGACGCTGTTGCCGATCGCGTAGTTGGTGCAGCCGGCTGTGGCGTTGGGTGCAAAGGTCGTGCCGGTGAAGGCGAAGAAGTTGCAGCCCTTGCTCAATCCGTACGACTGCGCCACGCGCTCCGCATAGAGGTCGTTGCCCTGGACGGTGAACTTGAATCCGTAGGTACCAACGTCGGCCAGGCTGTCGCCCATGACCCGAAGCGTGGTGACGCTGGTGCGCGGCGCGGTGTCCGACCCACCTCCGCCGCAGGCAGCCAGTGCGGCCACCAGCACGGCGGACAGCCCGAATTGAATGCGACGAATCATGGCCATGGTGTCTCCTGAAATGAGGGACCGCACCAAAAAGTACGGTCGTTCGATTTAGCGGAATCAATGTAGACCCAAATCCGGCCCAGCGCGGTCTAGACAAACCCTGAGCACACCGCAGCCAGGTCCCGAAGGTGTCCCAATTGCACGGTGGCCATCCGAACGGTGGGGAAGTACCTGCTGTAAAGCCCAGCCAAAGGTCGTGACAAATTCCACATGGAACCGCTACGATCCATGTCGACAAGGCCCGATCCGGGCCCGCTTCAACGGAGGACGTTCCCACCATGATGCATCTCGTCTGGACCATCCTGATCGGCTTCGTCGCCGGCCTGGTCGCCAAATCGCTCACCTCGGGCAAGGCGCCCGGCGGTTTTCTCATGACCTCGGTGCTCGGCATTGCCGGCTCGGTGGCCGCGAGCTACATCGGCCAGGCGCTGGGGCTGTACCCGGCTGGCCAGATCGCGGGCTTCATCGCCTCGGTGATCGGCGCGATCGTGCTGCTGTTCATCTACAACCGCGTCACCCGCTGAACCACAACCCTTTCGGAGGCTCCACATGAATCTCATGGACATCCTGGCCCAGGCCACCGGCAGCAACGACGTCAGCCACCAGCAATTCGACCAGGTGGCCCAGGCGGCGCCGGCCGATCTGCTGGCCCAGGGGCTGGCCAGCGCCTTCCGCTCCGACCAGACGCCGGACATCGGCGCGATGGTCGGTCAGTTGTTTGGCGGCTCGTCCGGCACGCAGCAGGCCGGCATGCTCAACCAGATCCTGGCCACGCTCGGCCCGACGGCCGCGGCGGCGCTGGCGGGTGGTGCACTCGGCCGCGTCATGGGTCCGGGCAACACCGAGATCACACCCGCCCAGGCCTCGCAGCTCTCGCCGGAGGAAACCGAAGCGATCGTCACGCAGGCCCACCAGGCCGAGCCCGGCATCGCCGACAAGCTGGCCGGCTTCTACGCCGAGCACCCTGGTCTGGTGAAGACCCTGGGCGGTCTGGCGATGGCCGTGGCGCTGTCGAAGATGAAGGACCATCTGGCCCAGCGCTGAGCGATTTGCGGCTCGGACCAGCGTCTCTGCAACGCCCAGGCATCACACACCGCGAGGCTTGGGCGTCGTACTTTCAGGTGTCAGTTGGCGGGCACCGTCTCCAGCCACTGCGCCAGGGCCAGCGCCACGACGGCGTTGACGCCACCTTCCTGCGTCAGCGCCCGCTCGCGCATCTGGTTGACCAGATCGGCTGGCAGGCGGCAGGCCACCGACACCAGCTTCGGCGCAGCGTTCTCGGCACGTTCGACGCGCTTGGCGGCCGCAGCCGCATCGGCGGAACCCTGTGCAAACCGCGGGGGCACGCCAGCCGATTTCATCTTGCCGTCCAGCTTGCGGGCCAGGTGTTTGACCAGGTCGGTCTTCTTCGCGCTCATGGGTTCTTTCGGAGAGTTGAGGGCCATTGTCGCCGACGGCCCTCTCAGGCCCTCAGCGCAGCGTGTCCTGGATGCAGTCCAGCAGCGCCTGCGGCACCTGCGATTCCGCAGCCAGCTCGACCATTTCAGGCACGCCCGTCGCCGAGGTGCGGGTGATGCGGTAGCGGAAGCCATCGCGCACCGGACTGGCCGCGCTGCGGGTGGCAGGCGGGCGGGCGAACAGCCGATCGACGGCCGCCCGGTCCGCGTCCGACAGCGCATCGGCGGCCAGCCGGCCCTCGCTGCGCAGGTGCGAGGCCGGCAGCCCCATGCCCGCGAGGCCGCCCAGCCGCTCGATGTGGAGTTCGCCGCTCACAGGCCGACACTCTTCCAGGCCTGGTCGACCGCAGCCGCCACCGCCGGCTCGGTCGGGAACAGCGAGGCCGCCAGCGCGCGGGTGCGGGTGGCGAAGGCCTTCATCTTCAGCGTGGGTGCGGCGGCGTAGCCGGTGAGCGCCTGGTACCAGATCTTGCCGGCCTTCTCCCAGCTGTGGCCGCCGATCGCCACCGCGGCACGGCAGAACGCCAGGTTGGGAATGCCGCTGCTCTCGTGCGGGTCCATGCCGGTGCGGTACTGGGAATACAGCGTCGGCTGCGGCGACAGGCAGTGCGTGGCCGCCGGGTTGGCCATGTCGCGCAGACAGGTGTAGCCACGGGTCTTGGCGCCGGGACCCATGATGTCCGCGCCGATCAGCCAGTCGGCCTGGGTGACGGTCTGGTTCAGGCGCCACTGGCGGAACATCGAGCCGAACACATCCGACAGGCTCTCGTTGAGGCCGCCCGCCTCGTTGGTGTAGCCGAGCTTCGCGGTGAACTGCGTGACGCCGTGGGTCAGCTCGTGGGCGATGACATCGGTGCTCTTCGTGAAGTCCACGAAGATGTTGCCGTCGCCGTCGCCATAGGTCATCTGGGTGCCGTTCCAGAACGCGTTGTTGTAGCGCAGGCCGTAGTGGATCGACGACTGCAGCGTCATGCCGAGGTTGTCGACCGAGTTGCGCCCGAAGGCGGTGCGGTAGAACTCGGCGACCGCCGTCGTCTCGTTGAAGGCGCGCTGCGCGGTCAGGTCGGCCGATGTCCCCGGCTTGGCCACCGCACTGCCCGGCAGGCTCGTGCCGTTCTTGCAGTCGAAGACCGTGATGGCCGGCTTGGTCGCCACGACCGTCTGTCCGGACAGCGCCAGCATCGCCGCATTCACCGGTGCCTGCAGCGCGCGCACCTTGCGCCAGTGGCGCTCGCTGGCGGCCATGTCGGTGAAATGCTGTCGCTCGGCGTCGGTCAGGCTCTTGTCGTGCGACAGGCGGTCCAGCACATCGGCCGGGATGATGGAACAACGACAGACGGAACGCATGGCAACCTCGCTCGAAATAGAAGGAGAGCCATGAGGATACGAAGCAGGACCATGTCCGTCCACCCGATCTGGTACCCGACCGGATCTCTTTACGTTACGGGGTGTACGACGGATCGATCGC
>NZ_JBFPGY010000153.1:0-35693 GCF_041083715.1 Sphaerotilus sp. | reverse complement strand
GGGGCGTGGTCATGCCCCATTCTGTCAGCCTGTCGTCAGTGACCGCCACCCAGATAAGCCGCCTTGACAGCCGGGTCGTTGCGCAGCTTCTCCGCCGGGCCGTGGACGTTGATGCGGCCGTTCTCCAGCACGTAGCCGTAGTCGGCCACCGCCAGCGCCGCCGCGGCGAACTGCTCGACCAGCAGCATCGTCACGCCCTCGCTCTTCAGGCGGGCGATGATGCGGAACACCTCCTCGACCAGGATCGGCGCCAGGCCCATCGACGGCTCGTCGAGCAAGACCACGTCCGGGTTCAGCATCACCGCGCGGGCCATGGCCAGCATCTGCTGCTCGCCGCCGGAGAGCGTGCCGGCGAGCTGCTGGCGGCGCTCCTTCAGGCGAGGAAACAGCTCCATCGCCCGCTCCAGGTCCTTGGCCACGTCACCGCGCGGCCGGGCGCCGGTCATGCGCGGGAAGGCGCCGAGCAGCAGGTTGTCCGACACCGTCATCGTCGCGAAGACGCGCCGGCCTTCGGGCGAATGGGCCAGCCCGAGGCGGGCGATGTGGAACGGCTCCTTGCCGTCGATGCGCGCGCCGTTGAGATGGATCTCGCCGCCCGTGGGCGCGATCATGCCGCTGATGGCGCGCATCGTCGTGGTCTTGCCGGCGCCGTTGGAGCCGATCAGCGTCACCACCTTGCCCCGGGGGACGTCGATGGAGATGCCGTGCAGCACCTGGACCTTGCCGTAGCCGGCGCTGAGGTTCTGGATGGTCAACATGGTGGAGTCCTCTGGATGCCGATCAGGCCGCCTGGCCACCGAGGTAGGCTTCGATGACCTTTTCATCGGCCTGCACCGCTGCGGGCACGCCCTCGGCGATCTTCTGGCCGAAGTCGAGCACCGAGACGGTGTCGCACAGGCTCATCACCACGTCCATGTGGTGCTCGATCAGGATCACGGTCACGCCGTGCTCGCGGATCTTCTGGATGATCGCCAGCAGCTCCTTGATGTCGGGCGCGGTCAGGCCGGCGGCCGGCTCGTCGAGCAGCAGCAGCTGCGGGTCCAGTGCCAGCGCGCGGGCGATTTCCAGCAGGCGCTGCTTGCCGTAGGGCAGGTTGCGCGCCTCCTCGCCGGCCAGATCGGACAGGCCGACGAAGCGCAGCAGGCCGGTCGCCCGGGCGCTGGCGTCGTGGTTCTCGCGCAGGTAGCGCGGCAGGTGCAGCGCCACCTCGGGCAGCGTGCTGTGGAAGGTGTGGTGCAGGCCGACCATCACGTTCTGCAGCGCGGTCATCTCGCCGAAGAGCTGCACGTTCTGGAACGTGCGTGCAATGCCCGACAGCGCGATGTCCGACGAGGTGCGGCCCACCTGCGCGGTGCCGGCGAAGTGCACGCTGCCGGCGGTCGGCACGTAGATGCCGGTGAGCACGTTCATCATCGTGCTCTTGCCCGAGCCGTTCGGGCCGATCAGGCCGTGGATGGTGCCGCGGCGGATCGTCAGGTCGACGTTGTTCAGCGCCTTCAGGCCGCCGAACTGCATCAGGATGCCCTTGGCTTCGAGCAGCGTGCCGCCATCGCCACGGCCGGCGGCCTGGCTGAGCGCGTCGCCGTTCGGCGCCATCTGCGCGGCCTCGTCGGCGTCGGTGGCGCCGTGGCCGCGCAGGTTCAGCGCATTGCGCACGAAGCCGACGATGCCGTCCTGCAGGTAGTACACGACGAACAGCGTGATCAGGCCGAACACCGACAGGCGCCAGTCGGTCATGGTCTGCAGCTGGAACGACAGCCCGGCCAGCGCCACGCTGCCGACCACCGGGATCGCCGCGTCCTTCAGCGTGAACTTGCCACGCTTGTACGCCACCCCGACCGCCACCGCCACGACCACCGCCAGCAGCACCGAGACGATGCGGAACAGGCCCAGGTCATCGAGCAGCTTGGGCAGCAGCACGATGATGGTGGCGCCCAGCAGCGCGCCGGTGCGGGTCTTGCGGCCGCCCATGATCACGGCCAGCAGGAACAGCACGGTCTGCTCGAAGTTGTAGGTGTTCGGCGAGATGTACTGCTCGGAGTACGCATACAGCGCGCCCGCCAGACCGGCCAGACCGGCGCTGATGACGAAGGCGTAGACCTTGTACTTGTAGACCGACACGCCCATGCAGTCCGACGCGACCGGGCTGCCACGCAGCGCCTCGAATGCGCGGCCCAGGTGCGAGCGCAGCACGCGGTGCACGAAGACCAGCGACGCCAGCAGCATCGCCGTCACGACCCAGAAGTACTCGGTCTCGTCCAGTCGGTGGCCGAACAGGCTGGGCTTGGTCAGCGTGATGCCCATCGGGCCTTCGGTGAGGAAGGTCATCTCGTTGATGAGGATCTGGATGATGGTGCCGAAGGCCAGCGTCACCATCGCCAAGTACGGCCCGCTGACCCGCAGCGCCGGCAGCGCCAGCAGCGCGCCGAAGCCGGCGGTCAGCGCGATCGCCGCGGGCAGCGTGAGCCACAGCGACGCGCCGAGCTTCATCACCAGCACGCCGGCCGTGTAGGCGCCGATGCCGAACAGGCCGGCGTGGCCCAGCGACACCTGGCCGGTGTAGCCGACGACGATGTCCAGGCCGAACAGCACGATCGCGTAGATCATGATGGTCTCGACCAGGTGGATGTAGTACGGGTTGCCGACCGCGACCGGGAAGGCGACCAGCGCCGCCACCGCGACCGCCGCGGCGATGAGTTGTTGGGGCTTCATGGGTTCAGACCTTCTTGATCGCCGACTTGCCGAACAGACCCGCCGGCTTGACGGCCAGCACGATCAGCAGCAGCACCAGACCGGGCACATCCTTGTAGCCGGTGGAGAGATAGAAGCCGGTGGTCGTCTCGGCCACGCCGAGGATGACGCCACCGACGACGATGCCCATGCCGCTGGTCAGGCCGCCGATGATGGCGACCGCGAAGGCCTTGAGACCGAGCACCGAACCCATCGTGGCGCCGGTCAGCGTCAGCGGCGCGATCAGCACGCCGGCGAACGCGGCGGTCAGCGACGACAGCGCGTACGAGAACGTGATCACCAGCCCCGTGTTGATGCCCATGAGCTTGGCGGCGTCGCGGTCGTTGAAGGTGGCAACGACCGCCTTGCCGTAGATCGAGCGGCGGTTGAACAGCTCCACCGCCAGCATCATCAGCAGCGCGCCCACCACCACCAGGATCTCCATCGGCAGCACGTTGGCGCCGAGGAAGTGCAGCGGCGCTTCCGGCAGCGGCGACGGGAACTTCAGGTCGTCGCGGCCCCAGACGTTCTCGGCCACGTTCTTGAAGATGATGCCCAGCGCGATGGTGGACATGATCCAGCCGAACTCGCTCTTCATCTTGATGGCGGGCCGCACGCCGATGCGTTCGACCACGGCCCCCTGCACCACGCCGAACAGGCACACCAGCGGGATCATCAGCCAGTAGTTGACGCCCCAGCCGACCAGCGACAGCCCGACCAGCGCCCCCAGCATCAGGGCGTCGCCCTGGCCGAAGTTCAGCGTGTCGGAGGTGGCGAAGGTGAGCTGGTAGCCGAAGGCGATGACGGCGTAGATCATGCCCAGCGCGATGCCGCTGAACACGAGTTGGGTGAAGATCTGCATGGCAGTGTCTCGACGGGTGCGGGCGGCGGGCTTACTTCTTGACGGTCAGCGCGCCCTTGGCGTTCACGTCCTTGACGCGCACTTCCGAGGCCTTCTTGAAGTCACCGTCGTAGGCGTAGACCACGCGCTGGCCCTTGACCTCGCCGAACACCGGGATGTTGGCGGTGATGGCCTCGTGGTCCTTGGCGGTGAAGGGCTTGCTGTAGGTCGTCACCACGCCGTCGACCGGCGACTTCAGGTCTTCCAGCGCGGCCTTGATCTTCGGGCCGTCGGTGGAGCCGGCCTGCTTGATCGCGGCAGCCAGCAGGTAGACCGAGTCATAGCCCTGCGCGGCCGACACCGGCGAGTCGATGCGGGCGTTCTTCGGGTTGAAGGTCTTCAGGTAGCTGATGATGAAGGACTGGCGCTTGGGCGTGGTCGGCTCCTGGATGAAGGTCTGCGGCATGCGCGCGCCCTCGCCGCCGGGGCCGGCGTTGTCGATGAAGTTGGCCATCGACAGCGTCCACGAGCCGACCATCGGCACCTTCCAGCCCAGCTTGGTCATGCCGTTGGCGATCTGCGCCAGCTCGGGGCCGATGGCGTAGGTCAGGACGGCCTCGGCGCCGGCCTCCTTGGCCTTGAGCAGCTGGGGCGTCATGTCCACATCCTTGATGTTGAACTTCTCCACCGCCACCGCCTTGATGCCCTTGAGTTCGAGCGCCTTCTCCAGGTCGGAGCGGCCGAGCTGGCCGTAGTTGGTCGAGTCGGCCAGGATGGCGACCTTCTTGAAACCACGGCGCACGATGGCCTCTTCCACGATCATCGGCGCCTGGATGCTGTCGTGCGCGGCGTTGCGGAAGATGTAGTTCTCGGACTGGTCGTCGAACTGGTGGGTGATCAGCGAGCCGGTGGCGACGTTGTTCATCACCGGGATCTTGGCTTCCTGGTAGAAGCGCTGCGAGGCCAGCGCCACGCCGGTGTTGATGTAGCCCACCGTGGCGGCGACCTTCTCCTTGCTGATCATTTCCTGGGCGATCTGCACGCCGCGCTCGTTCTTGGCTTCGTCGTCACGCTCGACGAGCTGCAGCTGGCGGCCCAGCACCCCGCCGGCCTTGTTGATCTCGTCCGTCGCCAGACGCACCCCGTCGCGCATGCTCACGCCCATCGACGACGACCCCCCCGTGAACGGGCCGGACACGCCGATCTTGATCGGCTCGGCCGCATGGGCCAGGGACAGCGCGCTGGCCAGGGCCAGGGTGGTGAAGGCGACACGGAAGGTCTTGGCAGCGGGGTTCATGGGGCAGTCTCCGGGCGGTGGTTCGAGGTGGAATCCAGCGCTGGAGTGTGGGCGTCGCCCCTGTGTGTCGCTACCGTCTGACTACGCAGGCCGGTCTAGCGGCTTTACGCAAACGTAAACCCGATCAGCACAAACCCTCCCGGGGATCAACCGCCCCGCCCCGCGTGCTCCACCGCGTACTTGATCAGCTCCGCCTGCCCCGCCAGATTGAGCTTGCGGCGGATGCTCTGGCGGTGCGACTCGACGGTGCGCACGCTCAGGTCGAGCGCGCTGGCGATGACCTTGCTCGGGTGGCCCTGGCCGAGGAAGCTCAGGATCTGCTGCTCGCGGTCGGAGAGCATCGGGCGGGCCTGCGGTGCGCGGAACAGCGCCTGCGCCACCGACGGACTCAGGTAGGTGCCGCCACCATGCACCGTGCGGATCGCACCGACGATCTCGGCCGAGCGCGAATCCTTGAGCACGTAGCCACGGGCGCCGGCCTTGAGCGCGCGCTGGGCGTGCTCGACGCCATCGTGCATCGTCAGCATCAGCACGGCGCGCTCCGGGTTCTCGTCGATCAGGCGCGCGGCGAGTTCGATGCCGTTCTCGCCCTTCATGCCGATGTCCATCAGCACGACGTCGGGGTGGTGGCTGCGGGCGCGTTCGAGCGCTTCGGCGCCGTTGCCCGCCTCGGCCACGACCTCCAGGTCGTCGACCAGGCTGAACACGGCTTTCAGCCCATCGCGCACGACGGCGTGGTCGTCGACGATCATCAGTCGAATGCGGGCAGGGGACATGGCGGCAGCGCAGTCGGGAGACCGTGGAGTGGCAGGCTAGGCGCTGGCGAAGCGCCGGATCGCGGCATCGGACACCTCGGCCAGCACGACGGTCGTTCCTGGTCGGGATTGCACGACCAGCTGGCCGTCGATCGATGCCAGGCGTTCGCGCATGTTGCGCAGGCCGATGCCGCGACTGGGGTGGCGCAGCACCGCCTCGGTGTCGAAGCCGGTGCCATTGTCCTGCACGCGCAGCAGCACACCGCCCGTGGAAAACACCAACTCCAGCGTCACCTGGGTCGCCTGGGCATGCTTCTGGATGTTGGTCAGTGCCTCCTGCGTGACACGGAACAGCACCGTCTTGATGTCGTCCGGCAGATCGAACGTCTCGCCGTTGACCGCCATCGTGAACTGCGTGCCGGAGAGCGCCCACATCTCGTCGGCGAGCTGCCCCAGCGCCGCGCTCAGACCCAGCGTGTCGAGCATGACCGGACGCAGCCGGTGCGACATGCCGCGCACCTCCGTCAGCGCATCGGCCAGCCGGTCGACCGCCCGGCCGAGTGCAGCGCGGGTCACCGTCTCCTCGGGCGGCAGGCGGTCCATCGCCGCCTCGGTGAGCAGCTTGATCGACACCAGCGTCTGGCTGGTACCGTCGTGCAGTTCACGCGAGAGGTGGGCACGCTCGGCTTCCTGCGAACCCACCACCTGGCGCGCCATCAGGGTCAGCTTGGCGTCGGCCATGCGCAGCTCGTGCAGGCTCAGCCACAGCCCGCCGCCGAAGATCAGCAGCAGTCCGCCACCCATGATCAGGCCGATCCAGCGCATGGTGGACGCCGTGCTCGCGGCCAGCGCGAGGTTCAGATCGGCGACCACGCGGTCGATGTCGTCGACGTAGACCCCCGTGCCGAACCACCAGTTCCAGCGCGGCAGTGGCGTGACGTAGGCGATCTTGGGCGCCAGGTCCTGGGTCGAGGGCTTGTTCCAGCTGTAGTCGACGAAGCCGCCGCCGGTGCGGGCCAGGTCGCGCATCGCCAGGATCGGGTAGCCGCCGTGTTCGTCCTTGAGCTTGAGCAGGTTGCGCCCGACGAGTCCCGGCTGGCGCGGGTGCATCAGGTTGACGCCGTCGAAGTCGTAGAGGAAGAAGTAGCCGTCGCTGCCGTAGTCGAGCGCGGCGAGCTGGCGCATGGCCTGGGCCTTGATCTCGTCGTCGTCGCGGCCGGTGTTGTAGAGCGGGCTGAGTGTGGACAGCGCGAGCGCGGTGAGGTGGCGCAGATCGGCCCGCGCCGCCTCAATGTAGGCACTGCGCACCAGCGCCTCCTGCCGCTGGGCGAGCAGCTGCTCCTGCTGGTACTGGGCCACCAGGACCAGCCCGCCCGACGCGACGAGCGGAATCATCGCCAACAGCATGACCTTGAGCTTGAGCCGCATGGTCAGAATTCGCCGGTTGCGCCACGGTCGATCAGGGCCCGGATGGCGTCCCGCACCCGGCCCGTCTCGGCCTTCAGCTCGGGTGGCATGCGGCGCCCCATGCGGGTCATCATGTCCATGTCGAGCGTGTAGAGCCACAGCGCGCCCTCGCGCTCCATCACCGTGACACGGCAGGGCAGGAAGGCGGCCATCGCCGGCGAGAAGTCGAGCATGCGGCGGGCCGTCGACGGGTTGCAGTAGCTGTAGACCTTGAGGAAGGGCTGCGGCTGACCCGTG
Source organism: Sphaerotilus sp. (assembly GCF_041083715.1). GTDB lineage: Bacteria > Pseudomonadota > Gammaproteobacteria > Burkholderiales > Burkholderiaceae_C > Sphaerotilus. The sequence continues at coordinate 28,366 of NZ_JBFPGY010000153.1, read as the reverse complement.
CGGGCCTCCAGCTCCTTCGACAGCGGCAGCTCGCCGACCGCGCGCAGGTTGTACTCCGCGGCGACGCTGGCGAAGGCCTGCTCGATCTGCTCGACGGTCACGCCCGGCGCGGCGCGGCGCTCCCAGGTGGCCGCCACGGCGATGTCGCCGCCGCTGTCCGCCCAGCGACTCCACACGTGCACGGCCTCGGTGCCAGCGCCGTCCTCGAGGCTGGAAACCGCACGCAGCGTGCCGCAGCCGCCCAGCACACCGGCCAGCACCACCAGGGTCGCTGCGCGTGCAGCCGCAGGCATCAGAGCGCCCATGTCCTCACACCTCCACGGTGCGGCCGGTGAGCCAGCGCTGCAACTGTGCCGGAGCGCTTTCTTCCATCACGAGCTGCTCGCGCCGGCACAGGTTGATCAGGTTGCCCACCAGCCGGTAGGACAGCGTCGGCACATCGTCCTCGCCCTTGCCGAACTCGTGGCCGCACAGCAGCAGGCCGCGCAGCACCCAGTTGACCGACTCGCGGCTGATGTCGTGGCCCGTCTCGCGCAGCTGGTCGCGCACGCGCTTGCCGGTGTCGTTGAGCTGGAAGGGCTGCGCGGCGACATCGGCCGCCACCGCGTCGAACAGCGCCCGGAAATCGCGCGGCGACAGCAGCGGCACGCCGGTGGTGTCGTGCACCTGGCGGATCAGCGCCAGCAGGGCCGGATCGATCCCCCAGTCCATCGCATCCAAGCCGCTCCGGGCGGGCGACGGCGCACGCAGCACATGGCGCACCGGGTCATAGAGGTGTCCGCCCGAAGCGCCCCAGTCCAGCACCAGCGGCGCCAGGGCCAGCGACTCCAGGAAGCGGCGGAAGCCCCCCTGCCCCAGCCAATCCGGGGAAAGCCCGGGGTATTCGTGCATCAGACGCGACGCCAGCCGGGCACACGGCACCGGCAGGTCGGCCCGGTCCACCTCGGTGCGGATGCGCTCGACCAGCGCGTCCGCAGTCGGCAACGACAGCACGGCAGGGGCAGGCGCGGGGGCAGGCGTGAACGGTGTCGGCACCGACGGCACGTCCGGCGGCGAGATCACCGGCAGCGGCGGCTCGTCGAACTCGCGCACACCCATGTCCAGCGCATCGCGCACGAACAGGTCGGTGTCGATCAGCAGGTCGGCCGAGGCGCGGTAGGCGGCCGAGGGGAAACCCACGGCCAGCACCGTCGTGCGCCGGTCCCAGCGGCGCAGCTTGCGCAGCACGGGGGTGAAGTCGGCATCGGCGGAAAAGACGATGAACTCGTCGCAGTGCACCTGGTGCTGCAGCAGGTCGACCATGTCGAGCACCATGTGGATGTCGGTGCTGGTCTTGCCCTCGCTGGTCATCGCCGGGCAGTCGACGATCTCGAAACCGCCATGGTTGAACGAGGGCCGGAAGCGCTGGTAGACCTGCGGGTTCAGGTAGACGCGCCGCACCAGCAGCCGGCGCTGCGCGTTCGCGGGCGCGCCGTCCGGCAGCGCCAGGTCCTTGATGAGCCACTGCACCCACTCCAGCGGCTGGCGGCCGAAACGCTCGGCGATCATCGGGTCGAGCTTGCGCAGACCCGAATACACATTGTCGAAATCCACGAACAGGGCCGACTTCATCTTGTTGTCCAGTAACTGTTGTTCTTCATCGTCTCGGGGAACCGACAGGCGCGACCACCAGGCCACGCGGATCCGCCAGTGTAAGAAGATCCGCCCATGAACACCCACCTCGACGATCTGCTCGCCCGCATGCACCACCTCGAAGCAGAGCTGGAAGCCGAACTCACGCGCCGGCGCGGCGAGATCGAGTTCGTGATCGAGAACCGCCGCGTCCAGTTCGCGCAGGAGGTGCTGCACCTGCAGCGGCAGAACAAGGTCGGCCTGTGGCGCTTCCTGGCACAGAGCAGCCTGGCCGCGGTGCTGACGGCGCCGGTGATCTACGCGGGCTTCATCGCCTTCGCGGTGATGGACCTGTTCGTCACCGTCTACCAGGCGATCTGCTTTCCGGTCTACGGCATCCCCAAGGTACGCCGCAGCGACTACATCGTCTTCGACCGCACCGACCTGCCCTACCTGAACGCGATCGAGAAGTTCAACTGCTTCTACTGCTCCTACGGCAACGGCGTGGCGGCCTACCTGCGCGAGGCTGCGGCACGCACCGAGCAGTACTGGTGCCCGATCAAGCACGCCCGGCGCATGGTCGCCACCCACGACCGCTACCCGCGTTTCTTCGAGTACGGCGACGCGCAGGCCTACCGCGAAGGGCTGGAGCGGCTGCGCCGGCGCTATGACACGGAGGCGTCCGCCGACGACCCCTCCGGCCCCGATCAGCGACCTTGAGATTCGTCAGCAAGCTGTATTGCAGGCGGAGTACCGTTTGCGCTCGAATCCGACCCCCGATCCACCCCTGGAGGAAGACACCATGACCCGCGAAGTATTCATCGTCAGCGCAGCCCGTTCGGCCATCGGCACCTACGGCGGCACCCTCAAGGACACGCCCCTGGTCGATCTGGCCACCACCATCGTCAAGGCCGCGCTGGAGCGCAGCGGCGTGCCGGCCGACGCCGTCGGCCACCTGGCGATGGGCACGGTCGTCACCACCGAGCCGCGCGACTGCTACCTGAGCCGCGTGGCCGCCGTGAACGCCGGCTGCTCGCAGGAAACGCCCGCCTTCAACGTGAACCGCCTGTGCGGCTCGGGTCTGCAGGCCATCATCTCGTCGGCGCAGGCGATCCTGCTCGGCGACTGCGAAGTGGCGATCGGTGCGGGTGCCGAGAACATGAGCCGCGGCGCCTACCTGCTGCCGACCAACCGCTGGGGCGCGCGCATGGGCGACACGCAGGTGATCGACCTGATGGTCGGCGCGCTGCACGACCCCTTCCACAAGATCCACATGGGCCTGACGGCCGAGAACGTGGCCGAGAAGTTCGGCATCACGCGCCAGATGATGGACGCGCTGACGGTCGAGAGCCACCGCCGCGCTGCGCAGGCCATCGCCGAAGGCCGTTTCACGAGCCAGATCGTGCCGATCGAGATCAAGACCCGCAAGGGGATGGTCCCGTTCCTGATCGACGAACACGTCAAGGCCGACACCACGATGGAGAGCCTGGCCAAGATGCGGCCCGCGTTCAAGAAGGACGGCATGGTCACCGCCGGCAATGCCTCGGGCATCAATGACGGCGCTGGTGCCGTCGTGCTGGCCAGCGGCGAAGCGGTCAAGGCCCACGGCCTGAAGCCGATCGCGCGTCTGGTGACCTACGCGCACGCCGGCGTCGATCCCACCATCATGGGCATCGGCCCGGTGCCGTCGACCCGCATCGCGCTGAAGCGCGCTGGCCTGTCGATCGGCGACATGGACGTGATCGAAGCCAACGAAGCCTTTGCCGCCCAGGCCTGCGCCGTGTCGAAGGAACTCGACCTCGACCCGGCCAAGGTCAACCCGAACGGCTCGGGCATCTCGCTGGGCCACCCCATCGGCGGCACCGGCGCGATCATCACGACCAAGGCGCTGTACGAACTGCAGCGCATCAACGGCCGCTACGCGCTGGCCACGATGTGCATCGGTGGCGGTCAGGGCATCGCGGCGATCTTCGAACGCTGCTGATCCCTGGATTCAGGACAAGCCGGGCACGCAGGCCCGGCTTTTTTGCGCCTGGTGGATCTGCGGATCAGTTGTACTTGGCGCCGCCAGCGATTTCCTGGGCGTGCAGCGCCGCGGCGCGCAGATCGGCCGCATACGAAGGCTGGGTCGCCTCGTAGCTGTTGGCCCATTCGATCAGCTCTTCGGGCGTGCGCGGCTCATAGGCCTTGCCGGATTCAGCCACACGGGCCACGAGGTGGTGCCAGGCATGGGCCACGGCATCGACGAGGAACACCGCGAACGAACGGGCGGCGGGGGTACGGACAGAGGGAACGAGAACCATCGACATTTCAGACTCCTTAGGGTTAACCCTTGGTGAACCGAAGTATGGGGTAAACCCTAGATATGCCGTTAGGTCTTTTTGTGAATCCTTGATATTCGAATGATGAATGTCAAGCGATTTCTGCGGCATCATGCACGGATGAACTTCCGCACCCTCGACCTCAACCTGCTGCGCGTGTTCGACACCGTGATGGCCGAACGCAACCTCACCCGTGCGGCCGATCGCCTGGCCATGACGCAGCCCGCGGTGAGCAACGCGCTGCGGCGCCTGCGCGAGGCGGTGGGCGAGGCGCTGTTCACCCGCGCGGCGTTCGGCGTGGTGCCGACCGCACGGGCTGACGCGCTCTGGCCCGAGGTGCGCACGGCGCTGGCGCAGTTGCGCCACGTCTTCGAGCCAACCGACTACGACCCGGTCCACCAGCCGCGCACCTTCGCGCTGGCGATGGCGGACGCGGCCTCGGCGCTGCTGCTGCCGCCGCTGGTGCAGCGCCTGCAGGAACAGCGTGCGCTGGCCGATTTGCGCGTGCTGCCGCTGATCACACGCGACCCGACCCCGCTGCTCGACCGCGGCGAGGCGGATCTGGCGATCGGGCACTTTCCGGAGCTGGTGTCGCGGCAGGTCACGCTCGGCGCCAACGCACCGCTGCGCCACCAGCGGATCGACGAGAGCGAACACGTCTGCGTGATGCGGCGCGGGCATCCGCTGGAGGCGGTCGAGCTGACGCTGGAGGACTACTGCGCCGCCGAGCACCTGCTGGTCAGCTTCTCCGGGCGGGCGCACGGGCAGGTCGACGAAGCGCTGGCCGGGCTGGGGAGGCAGCGGCGGGTGGTGCTGGCGGTGAACCAGTACTTCACAGCAGGACGGGTGGTCGCGCGGACGGACCTGCTGACCGTGATGCCACGCGCCTTCCTGGCGGTCACCGGTGCAGCGGAAGACCTGGTCTGCCGGCCGCTGCCGGTGCAGCTGCCGCCGCTGCAGTTGCAGATGGTGTGGCACCGGCGGCATGACATCGATCCGGCGCAGCGGTGGCTGCACCAGCAGGTGGTGGAGGCCGGCCCCGGCAACGGGGCGCCAGTGCCGAGTGATGCCTTGCGTCCTGCGCCGAACCTGCGCACGCCCGACGAGTCCTTCCATGCGCGTTGACACGACCACCATGGCCGCAGCCCCGCGTGTCATCGCCATCCACGCAGACGCTCCGCCCAAGCCGGCCTGGGGCGCACCCTGCAACGGCTGCGGCGTGTGCTGCCTGAGCGAGCCCTGCCCCATCGGCATGGTGCTGAGCGGCCGGCGCAGCGGCGCCTGTGTCGCGCTGGTGTGGGACGACCCACAGGCGCGCTACCTCTGCGGCGTGCTGGTCGGACGGCGCGACGTGCTGCCGGCCGGCTGGCGACCGCTGGGCGGCTTGCTGCAACGCGGCGCGCGGCGGATGATCGCGGCCGGTGTCGGCTGCGACTGCGACATCGAACTGGAAGACACCCCCCCATGACCTTGCCCACCTGCCTGACCATTGCGGCCTTCGCCCTGGCCGGTTCGACCGCCTTCGCCCAGACGGACGAGTTCCCCCGCTGCCTGGCGGACCTGAAACCCGCCGCACTGGCTGCGGGCGTGCGCAGCGACACCTTCGAGCGCCACACCCAGGGGCTGGTGGCCGACCTGACCGTGATCGACAAGCTGAATTTCCAGCCCGAGTTCCAGACACCGATCTGGGACTACCTCGCCGGACTGGTGGACGTCGAGCGGGTCGAACAAGGGCGCGCCCTGCTTGCGCAGCACGCCGACGTGCTCGCGCAAGTGCAGCAGCGCTACGGCGTCGATCCGGCGACCGTGGTGGCCGTGTGGGGGGTGGAGAGCAACTTCGGGCAGTCCTTCGGCCAGTACCCGCTGGTGCAGGCGCTGGGCACGCTGTCGTGCATCGGGCGGCGGCAGGGCTATTTCCGCGGCGAGCTGTTCGCCGCGCTGCGCATCCTGCAGGCCGGACACATCGCGCCGGAGCGGCTGGTCGGCTCATGGGCCGGCGCCTTCGGGCACACGCAGTTCATGCCGAGCACCTTCGAGCGGCTGGCCGTGGATTTCGACGGCGACGGCCGCCGCGACCTGATGGACAGCGTGCCGGACGCCCTGGCCTCGACCGCCCACTTTCTGGCCAAGGCCGGCTGGCAGGGCGACCGGGCGTGGGGCTGGGAGGTGCAGCTGCCAGCGGGATTTTCCGCTGCAGGACAGGGCCGCAAGAACCGGCAGCCGCTGAGCGCCTGGGCCACCGCAGGGCTGCGGCTCGCGGATGGCAGCCCCTTGCCGGCCGGCGCGGAACCCGCCGGGCTGATGACGCTGGCGGGCACCGCCGGCCCAGCCTTCCTCGTGACGCGCAACTTCGATGCGCTCTACAGCTACAACGCCGCCGAGAGCTACGGACTGGCGATCGCGCACCTGTCGGACCGGCTGCGCGGCGGCAGGCCATTCTCGACACCCTGGCCGACCGACGACGCCGGCCTGTCGCGCGCCGAGCGGCGCGAGGTGCAGGCCTTGCTGTCAGCCCGTGGTCACGGCATCGGCGAGATCGACGGCGTGCTCGGCGACCGCAGCAAGGCCGCGGTGCGCGCCGAGCAGGCCCGCCTCGGACACGAGGTCAACGGGCGGGCCGGTCAGCGGCTGCTGCAGGCGCTGCGGGCCGAGGCCGTCCCGGCGGCACCCGCAGCGTCCGAGCCGGTCACGCCTTCTTCTTCGAGCGATCCGGCACGACCGTCGTGACCGTGGGACGCACCGGGTCGGACGACATCGGCTTGGGCGGCGAGGTGTCCTTCTTCGGTTTCTTGGCTTCCTTGCTGCTGCGCTGGCCTTTGGGCATGGTGATCTCCGATCGATACAGGGTGGGGTTCATGGCGCGGCGATAGTGCCGGTCATGGGGCTATCGTACGCTGCCCGCGACGCGGCGCCCGGGATCGGTCACAGTGACGGCCATGCCCTCCGAAGCCTCCACCACCGCACTCGCCGACGCACTCCGGGAAGCCCGCCTTCTCGCCGCTGCCCGCCCGTGGACCATCCCCACGCCCGCCACCGAAGCCGAAGCCGTGCAACTGCTCGCGCTGCTCGCCGCCGATGCGGCGCTGCCCGCCCCCGACATCGAAGCACAGCCGGATGGTGCACTCCATTTCACGTGGGAAGCGGGCGAGCGCGGCTGGGCCACGCTGTCGGTGGATGGCCATGCCCGGCTGACCCACAGTGCCGTGATCGACGGCGACGAGTACACGCTGGCCGAACCCTGGGACGCCCACGCAGGCGCCCTCACCGACTGGGCGGCCGAGGTGCTGCGGCGCCTGTGGCGCAAAATCGGCCCATGAAACCACCCAAAAGACTGCAATCGCTGATCGAGGAAGGTCTCATCGACACGGTCGTGCGCCAATTGATGAGCGGCAAGGAAGCCACGGTCTACGTCGTGCGCAGCGGCGAGGACACGCGCTGCGCCAAGGTCTACAAGGAGGCGACCAACCGCAGCTTCCGCCAGGCCGTGGACTACACCGAAAACCGCAAGGTCAAGAACACCCGCCAGGCCCGCGCCATGGCCAAGGGCACCCGCTTCGGCCGCGAGGCGACGGAGGCAGCGTGGCAGAGCGCCGAGGTCGATGCACTGTACCGGCTCGCCGCCGCAGGCGTGCGCGTGCCGACGCCACACCTGTTCCTGGACGGCGTGCTGCTGATGGATCTGGTGACGGATGAACACGGCGACGCCGCGCCGCGCCTCAACGATGTCGAGTTCACCCCGGCCGATGCCCGCCGCCACCACGCCACGCTGATCGCCGAGGTCGTGCGCATGCTGTGCGGCGCGGGGGTGGTGCACGGCGACCTGTCCGAGTTCAACATCCTGCTGGCCGCGGACGGGCCGGTGATCATCGACCTGCCACAGGCGGTGGACGCTGCCGGCAACAACCACGCGAAACGGATGCTGCTGCGCGATGTGGAGAACCTGCGCAACTTCTTCGGCCGCTTCGCGCCGGAACTGCTGCGCAGCGACTATGGGCATGAACTCTGGGCGCTGTACGAACGCGGGCTGCTGCGCACGGAAACGCCGCTGACCGGCCGCTACATCCACAAGCAAGGGCCGGTGGACGTCGGCAGCGTGGTGCGCGAGATCGATGACGCCAGGGCGGAAGACGCCGCGCGGCGCCTGCGGATCGCAGGAAACTGAGATCTCCCGTCAACCAGCGGGCATGCGCGGCGTTATGGAATGCAGGCACGTAGTTCCGTGTAACTCCCGGGAGTTCTCAGTGAAGAAAGCGTTGTTCATGCTGGTGGCTGGCTCTGTGCTGGCTGGTTCCGTCTTCGCGCAAACCGCGGCTCCGGCCACCAATGCCCTGACCAAGGCGGCTGCCGCCGCACCCGCGGCCGCTTCGGCGGTCAAGTCGGTTGCGGCCGATGTCAAGGCCGTCGTGGCCCCGACGCCTGCAGCGTCGACCGCAACACCGGCCGCGCCTGCCAAGCCTGCAGCAGCACAGCCCGCCGCAGGCGGTGGTGCCGGCAAGGTGTGGGTCAACGGCAAGGTCTACCACTGCGAAGGCACCAAGTACTACGGCAAGACCAAGAAGGGCGAGTACATGACCGAAGCCGAGGCCAAGGCCAAGGGTGCCCACGTCGTCAAGGGCCAGGTCTGCAAGTGAACCGGCCCCCAGCCGGCCCCTGAAGTGCCTGGGCGGGAGTCCTCACAGCTCCCGCTTGGCACGGGTCAGCAACGAGGCCACCTCGGTTGACACCTGCGTGAAGGCAGAGCCGGCGCCAATCAGGCGCTCGGCCTCGTCATATTGCTCACGGTTGATGGTCTGCGCGACTTCGGCGGCCGTGCGGTGGAAGGCAGCATGGCGCTCCACCAGCTCGACGAACAGCGGGCGCTGCCCCCAGCGAGCACCGCCCGGACCATGCAACCACTGACCCAGCGGACAACGATCGTCGCGGCAGAGGGTCTGCACATCCAGCTTGCCGTGCTCGGCAATGGCCGCACGCAGCCGCACCTTCCATTTCCGATGCGCCTCGATGGCGCTGGAGAAATCGAATTCGCCGACAGGCGCGGTGGAGGACTCCTTGATGCCCACCATCCCGGCCGGCAACTGGAACTGCGCCACCTCATCGACCAGCACCTGCGCCTGGTTGCGCATGGCGGTCGCGGCTGCGGCCGTCTCCTCGACCAGCGCGGCATTGTGCTGCGTGGCACGGTCCAGTTCATGGACGGCCTGGCCGATCTGCGTGATGCCGATGTTCTGCTCGCGTGCGCTGGCGGCGATGCCATCGAGCAGTTCGTTGACCTGGCGCGAGGAATCGACGATGGCGCTGATCGCCGCCCCGGCCTTGCGGACCACGGCAGTGCCCGCCTCGACCTGGCTGACACTGTTGGCGATCAGTGCGCGGATTTCGCGGGCTTCCTGCGTGCTGCGCTGCGCCAGCAGACGCACCTCGCCCGCCACCACCGCAAAGCCCCGCCCCTGCTCGCCCGCACGGGCGGCCTCGACCGCGGCGTTGAGCGCCAGCAGATTGGTCTGGAGGCTGATGCCGTCCAGCGTGCTGATGATCTCGCCGATGCGCGCCGAAGCCGAGCGGATTTCCTCCATCGTCAGGACCACTTCCGCCATCACCTGCCCGCCCTCGCTGGCAATCTCGGCGTTCTGCCGGGCGACCGCGGCAGCGGTCTCGGTGTTGGACAGCGTGTGGCTGACCGTCGCCGTGATCTCCTCCATCGACGCAGCCGACTGCTCCAGACTGACCGCAGCCTGCTCCGTGCGGTTGGACAGATCGGCCATGCCAGTGGCGATCTCATCGGTGGAGTGCACGATCTCCTGGCTGGACTGGCGCACCCGCTGGACCATGTGGCGCAGCGCGTCCTGCATGGCCCGCAGGTCATGCATCAGCTGGGCCGGTTCGTCCTTGCCCCAGGGATGCGGCGTCGTTGTCAGGTCGCCATCGGTCATCGCCCGCAGGTGGCGGCGTGTTTCGAGCAGCCCGCCATTGATGACCTTGTAGAAGCTGCAGAACAGGTATCCAGCCACGAGCAGGGTGGTCACGAGGATCGCGCCGGCCAGTTGCAGCTGCCGCGCCATCTCGGCCTGCACGTCGTCGATGTAGACGCCCGACCCGATCACCCAGCCCCAGGGTTCGAACCCCTTCACATAGGACAGTTTGTCGGAGGGTGTCTTGCTGTCCGGCTTGGGCCACTTGTAATGGACGACGCCTTCCCCGTGCTCGCGCGTGGTCTCGACGAACAGGCGAAAGATGGCCACCCCATCGGGATCGTGCAGGTTGCTGAGGTCCTGGCCGTCCAGTCGAGGCTGGATCGGGTGCATGACCATGCGGACCTGCATGTCATTGATCCAGAAGTAGTTGTTTCCGCCGTAGCGCAGCGCGGCGATCGCCTGCCGGGCGGACTGCTGTGCCTGCGCGCGGGTCAGCGTGCCGGCGCGTTCCAGCGACTGGAACCAGGCCACGATCCCATGGGCCGTCTCGACCTGCTGCCGGGTGGCCGACAGATGGGACTGCATCGACTGCTGGTACTGGCTGTACACCTGCAGGCCCAGCAGCGTCCCCAGCGGCAAGATGAGCGCCAGCGAGATGATCAGGGCCTTGGACGCAAAATTCAGGCGCCGAAACAGCCGCACGCCAGGCGCCCAGAGACCATGGTGGGCGAAAAAGCCTGAAACCCGCTCAGGCGAAGGCGTCCTGGCGGGCGCAGGCGCAAGCGCAGTGGGAGAGGCAGCAGAGGACATGGGCAGGCAGCGGTGGCAACTTGGATCGGACCGTCGGATGTTCCATCGTGCCCAGATCGCCCTGCCGTGGTGCCCGGAAAACGGCCTGTTTGCCCGCCGTCATGCCGATATCGATTGCGATGGACTACTCGCCGTCTTGCCGACCGGCCGCAGCAGCGGCAGCGGCGGCGCGCAGCTTGTCTTTCTTGCTCATCCGATGCCCCTTGATGCCGCCGGCCGCCTGGTCAGGTGTGGCCGTCTCGATCTGCTCGTAACCAGGGATCTGCTCGCGGGGAATGCGCCGCCCCTGGCGCTTCTCGATCAGGCGGAAATGCGACTCGGTCGCCGCAGTGATGAAGCTGACCGCCGTGCCCGGCTCGCCGGCGCGGCCGGTGCGACCCACGCGGTGGGTGTAGTCGTCGGCCGAGCGCGGCAGGTCGAAGTTGACGACCGCCGGCAGGCGCGGGATGTCGATGCCGCGCGCGGCCAGGTCCGTCACCACCAGCACCTGCACCTGGCCGGCACGGAAGGCGTTCAGCACCTCGGCACGCGTGCCCTGGCTGAGTTCGCCGTGCAGCGCAGCGGCGTGCAGCCCTTCGCGGCCGAGCTTGTGCGCCAGCAGCTCGGTCGCATAGCGGGTCGCGACGAACACCAGCACGCGGTCCCAGCCGCCCTCCTTGATGAGGGTGCGCAGCACGCCCGTGCGCCGGCCAGCGTCGAGCGCGATGGCACGCTCGACGATGTCGGGGTGGACGTCGTCGCCTCCGTTCTCGGCCAGGGTGGCGCTGATGTCGATGCGCGTCGGCGCGTGCAGCAGCCCGTCGGCCAGCGCCTGCACCGCGTCCGGGAAGGTCGCCGAGAAGAACAGGTTCTGCCGCTTCGCCGGCAGCAGCGCCAGCACGCGGTTCAGCTCGTCCGCAAAACCGAGGTCGAGCAGCCGGTCGGCCTCGTCGAGCACCAGCAGGCGGATCGCGTCCAGCCGCAGCGCGTTGTGGTCCACCAGATCGAGCAGCCGGCCAGGTGTGGCGACGACGATCTCCGTGCCGCCGCGCAGACCCATCATCTGCGGATTGATCGACACGCCGCCGAACAGCACCGACACCCGCGGCGGATCCGGCAGCAGCCGGGCCAGATCGCGCAGTACCTCGCCCACCTGGATCGCCAGCTCGCGGGTCGGCACCAGCACCAGCCCATGCGGCGCGCGCGGCCAGGCGCGGGGGGTCGCCATGTCTGCCTGCAGCAGCGGCAGCGCGTATGCCACCGTCTTGCCCGAGCCGGTCTGTGCAGCACCCTGCACATCGGCGCCCGACAGGGCCGCGGGAATGGCCCGGGCCTGGATGGGCGTCGGCGCGGTGAAGCCGAGTTCGCGGACGGCGCGGACCAGTGCCGGGTTCAGGCCAAGGGAAGCGAATGACATGGGGGTCCAGGGAGTGAGGGGGCGATTGTCTCAGCCTTGAACTCAGCGCCTGGGCATCTGCCCGACGACACCCTGCACGAAGAAGTCCATCTTCGCCAGCGCTTCGTCGCTCGGCACGCCGCGGCTCTGGCGGACCTGCCCGGCCTGGTCGACCAGCCTGCCCGAGAACGGGTGCACGCGCCCAGCCGCCATCGCCCGCTCGACCTCGTTCAACTGGCGCTGCACGTCGCGCGGCACCTCGTCCGAATACGGCGCCATCTGGATGGTGCGTTCGCGCACGCCGCCGATGAAGGGCTTCGGTTTCCAGGTGCCGGCGATCACCGCCTTGGCGACCGCCGTGTAGCGGGCCTCCCAATGGTGCGTGACGCTGGTGAGCTGCGCCTTCGGGGCGTAGGGGCGCATGTCGCTCTGGTAGCCGAGCAGGCGCACGCCCCTGGCCACGTTCTCCTCGGCCAGCACGGGAATGGCGGTCGAGCCACTGTGGTGGGTGAGCATGTCGGCGCCGTCGTTGATCAGCGTCTGCGCGGCTTCGCGTTCCTTGGCCGGGTCGAACCAGGTGTTGAGCCAGACGACCTTGACCTGCGCCTTCGGGTTGGCGACGCGCATGCCGAGCGTGAAGGCGTTGATGCCCTGCACCACCTCGGGGATGGGGAAACCCGCCACGTAGCCGGCCAGCCCCGTCTTGCTCATCTTGCCGGCGACCATGCCGGCGAGGTAGCGGCCCTCGTAGAAGCGGGCGTTGTAGGTGTTGACGTTGGCGCTGGTCTTGTAGCCGCCCATGTGCTCGAAGGCGACGCCGGGGAACTCCTGCGCCACCTTGAGCGCCGGCTCCAGGTAGCCGAAGCTGGTGGCGAAGATCAGCTGGTGGCCTTGCGCGGCGAGGTCGCGCATCACGCGCTCGGCATCCGCGCCCTCGGCGACGTTCTCGACGAAGGTGGTCTTCACCGCCGCACCGAGGTTCTTTTCCAGGCCGAGGCGGCCCATGTTGTGCTGGTAGGTCCAGCCGGCGGTGCCGACAGGGCTGACATAGACGAAGGCGACCTTCAGCGGGAGCTTGGCCGGGGTGGCTGCCGCCGCCAGGGGCAAGGCGGTCCAGGCGGCCAGGAGGGCACGCAGGAGGTTTTTGTACATGGTGTTCCTCGACATGGCCCGAACGGCGGGTGAAAACGACAACGCCTGCGTCGGGCGAGCAGGCGATCAGATGCACATTGTCGCAGAGCGGACAACACCACCTGTCCTCGAAACGGCCGCGTACCCCGTTGTGGAAGCATTGTCCTCACCGGAATTGACCATGACTCTGAAGCACCTTCTGGCACTGGCCGTCACGGCGGGCGCCATCGGTTCGGCTGCCGCGCAGCCGAGCGTCGGCGTGTCGATCGGCATCAACCAGCCCGGCGTCTACGGCCAGATCCACATCGGCAACCTGCCGCCGCCCGCACTGGTGGTGCCACAGCCGGTGTACGTCGAACGGGACCGCAGGGACATCCCGCCGATCTACATCTACGCGCCAGAGGCCCATCAGCGCCACTGGGGCCGCTACTGTGGCCAGTACGACGCCTGCAACCGCCCCGTGTACTTCGTGCGCGAAGAGTGGGTACGCGACCGCTATGAGAGCGAACATCCCGGCTGGGACCGCGGTCGCGGCCATGGACATGGCCGCTGGCAGGACCGGGAAGAGCGTCGCCACGGCGACCACGGCAGCCGCGACTGACCTCCCCTCCTGCGCCCGCTCAGCCGGCGTTGAACACCGCGTCGAGCTGGTGGACCCAGGCCCGTTTCTGCTCCTCGCCCGCGAAACTCGCCTCGAAGCTGTTGCGCGCGAGCTGGTAGGCGTGGCGTGCCGTCAGTTGCGGCAGCGCGGCGAAGAGTTCGACGAAGTTCTGGTTGATGTAGCCGCCGAAGTAGGCCGGATCGTCTGAGTTGACCATCGCGCACAGGCCGGCATCGAGCAGTGCCGGCAGGTTGTGGTCGGCCATTGCAGGGAACACGCAGAGCTTGACGTTCGACAGCGGGCACACCGTCAGTGGCATGCGTTCCTGGGCCAGCCGCTCGACCAGTCCGGCGTCTTCCAGACAACGCACGCCGTGGTCGATGCGCTCGGTCTTCAGCAGATCCAGCGCCTCGTGGATGTAGGCCGGCGGGCCCTCCTCGCCGGCATGGGCGACGATGTGCAGCCCAAGTTCGCGGCAACGCGCGAACACCCGCTCGAACTTGCTCGGCGGGTGGCCGACCTCGCTGCTGTCCAGCCCCACGCCGATGAAGTGGTGGCGCCAGGGCAGCGCAGCCTCCAGCGTCGCGAAGGCCTCTTCTTCGCTCAGGTGGCGCAGGAAACACAGGATCAGCTTCGCACTCACACCGAGCCCCGTGTGGGCGCGGTGCACCGCGTGGTTCAGCCCCTTGATCACCGTCTCGAACGGCACGCCACGCGCGGTGTGTGTCTGCGGGTCGAAGAAGAGTTCGGTGTGGACGACGTTGTCCGCAGCGGCTTTTTCGAGGTAGGCCCACGCCATGTCAAAGAAGTCTTCTTCCTTGAGGAGCACGCTGGCGCCGGCGTAGTAGATGTCGAGAAAGCTCTGCAGGTCCGTGAAGGCGTAGGCCGCGCGCAGGGCCTCGATGTCAGGGTACGGCAGCGTGACGCCGTTGCGCTGCGCGAGCTTGAAGATCAGTTCGGGCTCCAGCGAGCCTTCGATGTGGATGTGCAGCTCGGCCTTGGGCATGCGGCGCAGCAGCGCAGGCAGCCGGGCCGGGTCGATCGCGTCGAGCCGGGCAGTCGTCATGCCGGTCAGGAGGGCAGCAGTCATGGGCGTCTAACTCCGGGGAATGGGCAGGTGGGAATTGTCCTGCAGGGCGGCATTGGCTTGATACCCTACCCCCTATTGATATACCATGCAGGGTATCAAGGAGTCTGACCATGCGTTCCCCTGTTTCCGCCCATCCGACGAAGGTGCTGCTGGCATGGCTGGTGTCGATGCTGCTGAGCGGCATGGCCTTCCCGGCGATCGCCGCCGACAGCGCCGTGCCGACCACGGTGGTGCAGACCGGTCGGGCCGGCCGCAGCCTGGACATGGACGGCGCGGTCCAGCCCGTCAAGCAGGCGACGGTGTCGGCGCAGACGGCGGGCAACGTGCTCGCGCTGAACGTCAAGGCGGGCGACCACGTCAAGGCCGGGCAAGGACTGGCGCAGCTCGATGCCCGCGTGGCCACCGCCGGCGTGGCGCAGAGTGACGCCAGCCTTGCGCAGGCCGACGCCAATCTGCGCAACGCCCGCACCCAGCTCGACCGCACCCGCGAACTGCGCGGCCAGGGCTACATCAGCCAATCGGCGCTCGACAGCGCCGAGAACCAGTTCAAGACCGCCGAAGCCGCCGTGGCCCAGGCCCGCGCCGGCCGCAGCCAGGCGACGCTGGCGCAGGGCTTCGCCAGCGTGAACGCGCCGTTCGACGGCCTCGTGCTCGCCACCCACCTCGACGCCGGCGACCTCGCCGCGCCGGGCCGGCCGATCGTCACCGTGTACGCGCCGGGCGCGCTGCGGGCGGTGGTGCAGGTACCCGCATCGCAGGCGGTCATCGCACGCACCGCCCGGCGCATCGAGGTGCAGCTGCCCGACCAGCGCTGGGTCGCCCCGGTGAAGAAGACCGACCTGCCCACCGCCGACACCGTGTCGCAGACCGTGGAATGGCGGCTCGACCTGAGCGGGGCCGACAGCACGCTGCTGATGCCGGGCCAGACGGTGCGGGTGCGCTTCGCGGACACCGCTGCCGGCGTGGATCCGAAGGCCACGACGCTGAGCGTGCCGGACACGGCCGTGCTGCGCCGCGGCGAGCTGACCGCCGTCTACGCCGCGCAGGACCGGCAGTTCGTGCTGCGTGCCATCCGTGCCGGCACGGCCCAGGGTGGATCGACCGAAGTGCTGGCCGGCCTGAAAGCCGGCGACCGCATCGCCACCGACGCCATCCAGGCCGGCCTCGCGGGAGCCCGGCCGTGAGCACCGACCGCACCGCCACCGAAGCGCCAGCGCTTGGCATCGCCGGGCGCATGGCTGCGCAGTTCCAGAACAACGCGATCACGCCGCTGCTGGCCATCGTCGCACTGCTGCTGGGCCTGTTCGCCGTGCTGGTCACGCCGCGCGAGGAAGAGCCGCAGATCAACGTGACGATGGCCAACGTGCTGATCCCCTTCCCCGGGGCGAGCAGCGCGGACGTGCAGAACATGGTCGCCCGCCCCGCCGAGCAGGCGCTGGGCCAGATCGCCGGCATCGAGCACACCTACTCGGTGGCGCGGCCCGGCATGGCGGTGCTGACGGTGCAGTTCCAGGTCGGCGTGCCGCGCACCGAAGCGCTGGTGCGGCTCTACGACGTGCTGAACGCGAACCAGGACTGGCTGCCGCGCGACCTGGGTACCCTGCCCCCCATCGTCAAGCCCAAGGGCATCGACGACGTGCCCGTGCTCGGCGTGACGCTGTGGAGCCGGGATGAAAGCTCGGCGCTGGAGATCGAGCGCGTGGCCAGGTCGCTGGAAACCGAACTCAAGCGCGTCCCCGGCACCCGCGAGGTGCAGACCATCGGCGGCCCCGGCCAGGCGGTGCAGGTCGTGCTCGACCCGAGTCGGCTGCGCGAGCGCGGCGTCGACGTGCTGCGCCTGAAGCAGACGATCGCCGCGGCCAATCTGGCGATGCCCGCCGGCACGGTGGTCCACCGCGACGCCGCCATGCCCAACGGCGCGGCGCAGATGCTCACCATCGAGACCGGCGAGTTCCTGCGCTCGGCCGAGGATGTGGGCGAGCTGGTGGTCGGCGTGAGCAACGGCCGGCCGGTCTACCTGCGCGAAGTCGCGAAGATCGAGACCGGCGCCGCGCAGCCGCAGCACCACGTCTGGTTCACGCCCGGCGTGGCCGCGTCCGGCGCGGGCGGCGTGCATCCGGCCGTGACGATGACCGTCACCAAGAAGCCCGGCCAGAACGCGGTCGATGTGGCCCAGGCCACCCGCGCCCGCCTCGACGAGTTGCGCAACACCGTGGTGCCGGCCGGCATCGAGATGACCATCACCCGCGACTACGGTGAAACCGCCGCCGAGAAGGCCAACAAGCTGATCCAGAAGCTGGCGTTCGCGACCGGCTCGGTGATCCTGCTGGTCGGCTTCGCGCTCGGGCGGCGCGAGGCGGTGATCGTCGGCGCGGCGGTGATCCTGACGCTGACGGCCACGCTGTTCGCGTCGTGGGCCTGGGGCTTCACGCTCAACCGCGTCTCGCTGTTCGCGCTGATCTTCTCGATCGGCATCCTGGTGGACGACGCGATCGTGGTGGTCGAGAACATCCACCGCCACCAGCAGCTCCACCCGGGCCAGCCGCTGCGGGAGATCATCCCCGGCGCGGTCGATGAAGTCGGCGGCCCGACCATCCTGGCCACCTTCACGGTGATCGCCGCGCTGCTGCCGATGGCGTTCGTCTCCGGCCTGATGGGGCCGTACATGGGCCCGATCCCGATCAATTCGAGCCTCGGCATGGCGATCTCGCTGGCGATCGCGTTCTCGGTGACGCCGTGGCTCGCGGCCAAGCTGATGAAGCCGATGGATGCCGCACACGCACACGCCGAGCCGACCGGCCTCGCCGCGAAGCTGCCGACGCTGTTCCGCCGCATCCTGTCGCCGTTCCTGGAGAGTGCGGGCAAGCGCTGGCTGCTGCTGGCGGGCATCCTGGGTGCGCTGTTCCTGAGCGTCGGGCTGGCCGTGGTGCAACTGGTGGTGCTGAAGATGCTGCCGTTCGACAACAAGTCGGAGTACCAGGTGGTGGTCGAGATGCCGGCCGGCTCCGCGCTGGAGGACACCGCCGCGACGCTGCAGGACCTCGGCGCCTGGCTGGCGAAGCAACCTGAAGTGCTGAACCTGCAGGGCTACGCCGGAACGGCCAGCCCGATCACCTTCAACGGCCTGGTGCGCCAGTACGACCTGCGCGCCGACGCCGAACAGGGCGATCTGCAGGTCAACCTCGTCGACAAGCACCACCGCAGCGACAAGAGCCACGTCATCGCGCAGCGCCACCGCCCACCACTGGAGAAGATCGCCGCGGCGCACGGTGCGCGGGTGAAAGTCGTCGAAGTGCCACCCGGCCCGCCGGTGATGAGCCCGCTGGTCGCCGAGGTCTACGGCCCGGACGAGGCCGGCCGCCAGCAGCTCGCCGCGCGCATCGCCAAGGCCTTCGCCGCGACACCCGACATCGTCGGCACCGACACCTCGCTCAAGGAAGACGCGCCGCGCACCTTCCTGCGCGTGCAGCGCCAGCGGGCCGAGTCGCTCGGCATCCCGGTCGCCGCGGTCGCGCAGACCGTGCAGGGTGCGCTGTCCGGCCTGGATGCCGCTTACCTGCACGACGGCCAGAGCAAGTACCCGGTCCCCGTGCGGCTGCAACTGCCGCGCGAAGCGCAGGTCGGGCTGGACGCGCTGCTCGCACTGCCGATGCGCGCCGCGAACGGGCAACTGGTGCCGCTGAGCGAGCTGGTGCGGGTGGAGACGGCCGTCATCGACAAGCCGCTGTTCACCAAGGATCTGCAGGGCGTGAGCTACGTCTTCGGCGACATGGCGGGCCAGCTGGACTCGCCGCTGTACGGCCTGTTCGCGATCCGTCCGAAGCTGAAGGGCGCCGCACTGCCAGGCACCGGTGACCTCGGCGAATACTGGATCCACCAGCCGAGCGACCCGTACCGCCAGTACGCCGTGAAGTGGGATGGCGAGTGGCAGATCACCTTCGACACCTTCCGCGACATGGGCGCGGCCTACGGGGTCGGGCTGGTCCTGATCTACCTGCTGGTGGTGGCGCAGTTCCGCAGCTACGTGACGCCGCTGATCATCATGGCGCCGATCCCGCTGACGATGATCGGCGTGCTGCCCGGGCACGCGCTGCTGGGCGCGCAGTTCACGGCGACCTCGATGATCGGGATGATCGCGCTGGCCGGGATCATCGTGCGCAACTCGATCCTGCTGGTGGACTTCATCGAGCTGCAGGTCGCGCAAGGGATGGTGTTCAAGGACGCGGTGATGCACTCCGCCGCCGTGCGCGCGCAGCCCATCGTGCTGACGGGCCTCGCCGCCACGATCGGCGCCTTCTTCATCCTCGACGACCCGATCTTCAACGGGCTGGCGATCGCGCTGATCTTCGGGATCATGGTCTCGACACTGCTGACGCTGGTCGTGATCCCGGTCCTCTACTACGCCGTCTACCAGCGGCGCCACCCCACCCCTTCCCTCCCGCAAGGAGTCTGACCATGACCGTCGACCGCCTCATCCGCATCTTCGCGGGCAGCTTCATCCTCGTCTCGCTGGCGCTCGGCGTCGAGGGCAGTCCGCTGTTCGTCAGCCACTGGGCGCTGGCCTTCACCGCCTTCGTCGGCGCCAACCTGCTGCAGTTCGGCTTCACGAACGCTTGCCCGCTGGGGTGGCTCCTGAAAAGGCTCGGTGTGCCCGACGGCCCCTCGGCCTGCGCGCGCTGAACACGGAGCAGGGACAATGGCGCATCCGATGACCGACACGACCGCCCAAGAGGCTTGCACCATGGCCCAGCTCCAAGACGAAACCAGCCGCACCGATCTGCTCAACCGCCTCAAGCGCGCCGAGGGCCAGCTGCGCGGCATCCAGCGCATGATCGAGGCGGGCGAGCCCTGTCTCGACATCGCCAGCCAGATGGCCGCCGTGCGCAAGGCGCTCGACAGCGCCTACGTGCGCATGACGGTGTGCTTCATGCAGCAGGAACTCACGCAGCGCCTGGACCTCCAGCCCGACGGCGTCACCCAGCTCGACGCGCTGCTGGACGACATGCAGACACTGCTGGGCAAGGTGCGCTGACCATTCCCTCGCATTGCCCCTGGAATCCACCACCATGTCCGATGCCCTGAGCACCATCCACCTGACCCAGCGCCAGGACTACCAGTTCGACACCCACTTCGGTGAAGCGGTGCGTGACTTGGTGACCGACGAGCCCGAGCCCCTCGGCCACGGGCTGGGACCGTCGCCGGTGCAGCTGCTGTGTGCGGCAGTGGGCAACTGCCTGTCGGCCTCGCTGCTGTTCTCGATGCGCAAGTACAAGCTGGCGCCCGAGCCACTGTCGTGCACGGTCGAGGCCGACGTGGGCCGCAACCCCAACAAACGCCTGCGCGTGCTGCAGATGAACGCCCGGCTGACGCTGGGCGTGCCCGCGGCGACGCTGGCGCATCTGGACCGGGTACTGGAGCAGTTCGAGGCCTTCTGCACCGTCACCGAGAGCGTGCGGCAGGGGTTCCCGGTCAGCGTCGAAGTGTTCGACAGCACCGGGGCGCGGCTGAAATAAAACCAGACAGGCTGGTCAGCGCACGCCGCACGGTAGCAGCAGGTCGGTTGGTTCGATCTCTGCGTGCGGGTCCAGCTCGATCGCCACCTGCGTGCACAGCGCGCCGATGATTCTCAGCCGGATCGGGGTGGAGAGCAGCGAAAACAGCTCGGCCACCGATTCGTGGACGTTGTCAGCCTTGGGCCAGCAGCAGTCCGCTCAGACACCGACGGATCGCTGCCGTCCTCATCTCACTTGGCCCCGCCCAGAATCCAGCTTGCCAGGGTTTTGACGTCGGCATCGCTCAACGCGGCCTGCGCCGGCATCGGGATCGGCCCCCACTTGCCCGAACCGCCAGCCTTGATGCTGGCCATCACAGCCTCGACCGCGTCCTGCTTGCCTTCGTACTTCTTGGCGACCTCCTGGTAGGCAGGTCCGACCAGCTTCTTGTCCACAGCGTGGCAGGCCATGCAGGCATTTTTCTTGGCCAGTTCGAGGCTGGCGTGGGCGGTCAGCGGCGCGGCCAGCACGAGGGCGGCAGGGACCAGAGCGATCAGGGAGCGGGTCAGGGTCATGGACATTTCCTTGGAACGGACAGCAGCAGGTGGAACAACCGACCACAGTGTCGGATGTTATATCAGCATCTGCGGATATTTCATGCCATTGCAACCGGGTTTGCCAGGATCCGCCCTGCCATGCCCGCGCAGCCGAAGGCCTCGAAGCGCTGCTGGCACAGCGCCTGTGCTGCCCTGGTCGCCGCGGCCAGCGCCTTGCGCGGGTCGAACTCGGCCGGCTGCTGCGCGAAGCTGCGCCGCATCGCGCCGGTCATCACCAGCCGGATGTCGGTGTCGATGTTGACCTTGCGCACGCCGCTGCGGATGCCGCGCACGATCTCCTCGACCGGCACGCCGTAGGTCTCCTTCAGGTCACCGCCGAACTCGCGGATGATCGCCAGCCACTCCTGCGGCACGCTCGACGAGCCGTGCATCACGAGGTGCGTGTTCGGGATCGCGGCGTGGATCGCGGCGATGCGGTCGATGGCCAGAATCTCGCCAGTGGGCGGGCGGGTGAACTTGTAGGCGCCGTGGCTGGTGCCGATGGCGATCGCCAGGGCGTCAACGCCGGTGCGGGCCACGAAGTCCTTCGCCTCGGTCGGGTCGGTCAGCATCTGGTCGTGGCTGAGCTTGCCTTCGGCGCCGACCCCGTCCTCCTCGCCTGCCTCGCCGGTTTCCAGCGAACCGAGGCAGCCGAGTTCCCCCTCGACCGACACGCCCACCGCCCGCGCGATGCGGCAGACATCGGCCGTCACGCGCACGTTGTAGTCGTAGCTCGCCGGCGTCTTGGCGTCCTCCAGCAGCGAGCCGTCCATCATCACGCTGGAAAAACCCGAGCGGATCGCCTGCACGCACACCGCGGCCGAGGCGCCGTGGTCCTGGTGCAGCACGACGGGAATGTCCGGGTGCGTCTCGATCGCGGCGAGCACGAGGTGGCGCAGGTAGGCTTCACCGGCGTACTTCCGCGCCCCGGCCGACGCCTGCAGGATCACCGGGCTGTTCGTCGCCTGGGCGGCCTGCATGATCGCCTGGACCTGTTCGAGGTTGTTGACGTTGAACGCCGGCACACCGTAGTCGTGCTCGGCAGCGTGGTCGAGCAACTGGCGCAATGAGATGAGGGCCATGGGACTTGTCTCCTGGTTCAAGAATCGTGAGTCATGAAAACTGCGACACGCTGTCCATCTGGGCGTGCCAGTCGGTGAGGTCGTCGAGGCTGACGGGCTCGTCGTCACGGGCACCGTGCAGCACCGGTCGCCAGCCTGCGCGGTCGTGCAGGCCGGGGCCGATGGCGATGGAGTCGTCGAAGGTCGCCTGCTCGAAATACACGCTGCGGGTCACCACCACCGGCACCTCCGCCGCCCGCGCCGCCGCCGCGCCGACCGGCGAGTCCTCGATCGCCAGCGTCTGCAGCGGCCCGAGGCGCAGGCCGGCCAGCGCCTGCAGGTAGACCTCCGGGTCGGGCTTCTTGTGGCACACGTCCTCGCCGCAGACGATCACGTCGAACCACGCCGCCCAGCGCGCGCCGAGGTGGACCCGCAGCAGTGCCGCGACGTTGGTCCGGCTGGTCGTGGTGGCCAGCGCCATGCGCACACCACGGTCCGCGCACTGCGCCATCAGCCCGACCACGCCGGGGCGCAGCGTGATGGCGCCGCCATGGACCAGCTCGGCATAGAACTGGTTCTTGCGCTCGTGCAGGCGCCGCGCCAGCGCCTCCCGCTCGCTGAGCAAGGCCGGCGCCTCGGCGTGGATGCCCATGTCGCGCAGCAACCGCTCGCGCCCGCCGGTGACAGTCAGCAGCTCGCCATACCGCGCCACGTCCCAGCGCCACGGCAGCCCGAGCGCCTCGAACGCGAGGTTGAACGCAACGCGGTGGCCGTCACGCTCGGTCTCGGCCAGCGTGCCGTCCACATCCCAGACCACGGCAGCGAGTCGGCTCATCGTGCACTCCTCAGGTCGATCACATGGGCGGCCACCTCGGCCAGCCCAGCAAAGATCCGCTGTGGCTGCGCCGCCTCGATCGGCTCGCCGCCGTTGTAGCCATACGGCACCGCCCAGGCCGCCACCCCCGCGTTGCGGGCCGAGTCGATGTCGGTGCGCGCATCGCCGACGTGCGCGAGGCGGTCGGGGGTGACGCCCAGCCGCTGCGCCGCCTGCTGCAGCACCGCGGCGTGCGGCTTCTTCTCGGGCAGCGTGTCGCCCGCGATCAGCAGCTCCAGCCGCCCCGCCAGCCCGCACGCCTCCAGCACGCGCCGCGCATGCCGCCCTTCCTTGTTGGTCACGCAGCCCAGCCGCACGCCGTCGGCGAGCAGCGCGTCCAGCGCATCAGGCACCCCCGGGTAGGGCTGCGCCTGCGTGCCGACGGTGGCGGCGTAGTGCCGGTCGAGCCGCGGCAGCACCTCGTCCGCGAGCAGGCGCCCGACCAGCGCCGGCTGCTCGGCCTGCAGGCGCTGCAGCACCTGGGTCATCAAGGGGTGCAGGCCGTGGCCGATCAGGTTCGTGATCTCGTCCAGCGGGCGCGGGGCGAGGCCGAGGTCCACCAGCGTGCGGTTCACCGCTTCGGCGATTTCCGAGGCGGTGTCGACCAGCGTGCCATCGAGGTCGAAGGTCACCGCGTCGATGCGCAGTGCGTTCATGGCCGGACCTGCTGCACGACCAGTTCGACCAGCGCTTCGACCGTCAGCCCGACGTGTTCGAACACCGCTGCCGCCGGCCCCGACTCGCCGAAGCGGTCGACACCGAGCGCAGCGATACAGCCGTACTGCCCCCACCAGCGCGAGACACCCGCCTCGACCCCGATGCGCGGCAGCCCGGCGCCGAGCACCTCGCGCCGCCACGCCGCGTCCTGCCGGTCGAACACCGTGGTCGACGGGATCGACACCACGCGCACCGGCACGCCCAGCGCGTCCAGCTGCTGCTGCGCCGCCACCGCCATGCCGACTTCGGAGCCGGTCGCCAGGATCACCGCCCGCATGTCCGCCCGGTCGCTCAGCACGTAGCCGCCGCGGCGGATCTCCAGCACCTGCGCCGGTGTGCGCGGCTGCGCTGGCAGGTTCTGGCGCGACAGCAGCAGCGCGCTCGGCCGGTCGGCTTGCGCCAGCGCCTGCACCCAAGCCACCGCCGTCTCCGCCTCGTCACACGGGCGCCAGACATCCAGGTTCGGGATCAGGCGCAGGCTGGCCGCGTGCTCGACCGGCTGGTGCGTCGGGCCGTCTTCGCCGAGGCCGATCGAGTCGTGCGTGAAGATGTGGATGACGCGCTGCTTCATCAGCGCGGCCATGCGCACGGCGTTGCGGCTGTAGTCACTGAAGGTCAGGAAGGTGCCGCCGTAGGGGATGTAGCCGCCGTGCAGCGCCAGGCCGTTCATGACCGCGGCCATGCCGAACTCGCGCACGCCGTAGTGGATGTGGCGCCCTTCGACATGGCCGCCCTTCACCGCGCCGCAGCCGGGGAAGTCGGTCAGGTTCGAGCCGGTCAGGTCGGCCGAGCCGCCGAGCAGTTCGGGGATGCACAGGGCGAGTTGCGCCAGCACCTTCTGCGAGGCCTTGCGCGAAGCGACATTCTCAGCGGACTGGCCGAAGCGGACCAGCGTTTCTGCCATTGTCTCGGCGAAGTCCGCCGGCAACGCGCGCTGCAGCACGCGGCGCTCGAACTCGGCCGCGAGCTGCGGGTGTTCGCTTCGGTAGGCATCGAAGCGCTGCCGCCAGCCGCGGTGGGCGGCTTGGCCGTTTTCGCGTGCGTCCCAGGCCATCCGCACCGCGTCAGGGATCTCGAACGGTGCATGCGGCCAGCCGATCGCCGCGCGGGTCAGCGCGATCTCGGCCGCGCCGAGCGGCTCGCCGTGCGCCTTGGCGGTGTCGGCGCGGTTGGGCGAGCCCTGGCCGATACGGGTCCTGCAGATGATGAGCGTCGGGCGCTGCGCACTAACCCGGGCGCGGGCCAGCGCGGTGTCGACCAGCGCCACGTCATGGCCGTCGATCGGGCCGATCACGTCCCAGCCGCAGGCACGGAAACGTGCGGCGGTGTCGTCGGCGAACCAGCCCTGCACGGGGCCATCGATCGAGATGCCGTTGTCGTCGTAGAGCGCGACCAGCTTGTTCAGCTGCCACACACCGGCCAGCGAGATCGCCTCCTGGCTGATGCCTTCCATCAGGCAGCCGTCGCCGTGGAAGACGTAGGTGTGGTGGTCGACGATGGCGTGGCCGGGGCGGTTGAACTCGCGCGCCAGCAGCTTCTCGGCGAGCGCGAAGCCAACCGCGTTGGTCAGGCCCTGGCCGAGCGGGCCGGTGGTGGTCTCGACGCCGGGCGTGTGACCGACTTCCGGGTGGCCCGGGGTGCGGCTGCCGAGCTGGCGGAAGGCTTTCAGGTCGTCGATCGAGAGGTCGTAGCCGGTCAGGTACAGCAGCGCGTACAGCAGCATCGACGCATGGCCGTTCGACAGCACGAAGCGGTCGCGGTCAGGCCAGTGCGGATCACCCGGGTCGTGGCACAGGTGGCGCGACCAGAGCGCCACCGCCATCTCGGCCATGCCCATCGGAGCGCCGGGGTGGCCGGAGTTGGCGCGCTGGACCGCGTCCATCGAGAGGGCGCGCAGGGCGTTGGCCATGTCGGCCGGGGTGGCCGGAGTAGCCGGCGTAAAGGTCGTCGTGGTCATGGTTGGTGTCCTTTCAGGGGTTCACAGGACACCGAGCGCGCGCTTGCGCCGGTCCATCATCCGCCAGATGAAGGGCGTGAAGATCAACTGCATCGCCAGCTCCATCTTTCCGCCCGGCACCACGATCGTGTTGGCGCGCGACATGAACGAGTCCTTGATCATGTTCATGAGGTACTGGAAATCGATGCCCTTCGGGTTGGCGAAGCGGATCACGCAGATGCTCTCGTCCGGCGAGGGAATGTCCCGGGCGATGAACGGGTTCGAGGTGTCCACCACCGGCACGCGCTGGAAGTTGACGTGCGTGTGCGCGAACTGCGGGCAGATGTAGTTCACGTAGTCCGGCATGCGGCGCAGGATGGTGTCGGTCACCGCCTCGGCCGAGTAGCCCCGCACGTTCTTGTCGCGGTAGAGCTTCTGGATCCACTCCAGGTTGATCACCGGCACCACGCCGATCAGCAGGTCCGGGTGCTGCGCGATGTTGACCTCGGGCGTCACCACGGCGCCGTGCAGGCCCTCGTAGAACAGCAGGTCGGTGTGATCCGGCAGGCGCTCCCAGGCGGTGAAGGTGCCTGGCTCCTGCTTGTACGGCGCGGCCTCGCCCGGGTCGTGCAGGTACTTGCGGCGCATGCCGTTGCCGGTCTCGCCGTAGCTGCGGAAGAGCTGCTCCAGCTCGGGGAAGAGGTTGTTCTCCGGGCCGAAGTGGCTGAAGTTCTTGTTCCCAGCGGCTTCGGCTTCGGCCTGGCGGGCGCGCATGGCCTTGCGGTCGTGGCGGTGGAAGCTGTCGCCTTCGATGATCGCGGCGCGCACGTTCTCGCGGCGGAAGATGTTCTCGAAGGTGCGCGTCACCGACGAGGTGCCGGCACCGGACGAGCCGGTGATGGCAATGATGGGGTGGCGTTCGGACATGGCAGGTCTCCTGGATCTCATTCGAATGGGGCGCGGGGCAAACGCTGCCCGGCTGCGGCTGCGCGGCGGTTCAGCTACGGAACAGGCTGCGTTCGCTGAACAGCGGGTTGTGCAACTCGCTCGGTGGTGGATCCCGGTGGTAGCGCTCGATGCGCTCGACCTCATGCTTCGAGCCGAAGACCAGCCCGATGCGCTGGTGCAGCGACGACGGCGCCACGCCCAGCATCGGCTGCCGCCCGGTCGAGGCGCGCCCACCGGCCTGCTCGATCAGGAAGCCGACCGGGTTGGCCTCGTACAGCAGCCGCAGCCGGCCCGGCTTGCTCACGTCCTTGGTGTCGCGCGGGTAGAGGAACACGCCACCGCGCATCAGGATGCGGTGCGCCTCGGCCACCATCGAGGCGATCCAGCGCATGTTGAAATCCTTGCCCCGCGGCCCCGGCGCGCCGGCCAGGCACTCGTCCACGTAGCGCTTGACCGGCGGCTCCCAGAAGCGCGCATTCGAGGCGTTGATCGCGAACTCGTGCGTGTCTTCGGGCACCCGGACGTTGGCATGCGTCAGCATGAACTCGCCCAGGTTCGGGTTCAGCGTGAAGCCCGCCACGCCGTTGCCGACACTGAGCATGAACATCGTCGTCGGGCCATAGAGCGCATAGCCGGCGGCGATCTGCGCGGCGCCCGGCTGCAGGAAATCGGCCTCGACCACATCGCGCCCGCTGTCGATCACGTCCTGCGGCGCACGCAGGATCGAGAAGATGCTGCCCACCGACACGTTGACGTCGATGTTGGACGAGCCGTCGAGCGGATCGAACACCAGCAGGTACTTGCCGCGCAGGTGCTCGGCGGGGATCTGCCAAGGCTGCTCCATCTCCTCGGACGCCATACCGGCCAGGCAACCCGACCACTCGTTGCGGCGCAGGAAGACCTCGTTGCTCAGCACGTCGAGCTTCTTCTGCTCCTCGCCCTGCACATTGACCGCCCCGCCCTGCACCGCCGCGGCGTCCACCCCGCCCATCGCGTCGCCCAGTTCGCCGAAGGCGACGGCCCGGGCAATCGCCTTGCAAGCCAGCGCGACATCAAGGATCAGCGCATTCAGCGCGCCACTGGCGTTCGGGAAGCGGCGGCGCTCCTCGATCAGGTACTGGGTCAGCGTGGACCGGTTGGACAAGGGCATGCAGGTCTCCTCTTAAAGCAGGGATGTCGGTGTTCGAGTTCGTGTCGTGACTTCAGGGATTCGGTGCCAGGGCGCCGGCCATGCCGAAGACCCGGCTGCCCGAGAAGTCGGTCGCGGCCAGTGTGGTCAGCACCTCGGCGTCCAGCTCCCGGTCTGGCTCGGCGTAGAGCCGGCTGGCCTGGCGCAGGCGGGCGCGGTCGAGCGCATTGCGCACGCTGCGGGCGTTGGCGAAATGCGGCTGCTGCAGGCGCAGCGCCAGGTAGTGGGCGAAGGTCTCGCGGGCCTGGTCCCCGAAGCGGTAGTGCTGCGCGGCCAGCATCCGGTCGGCGATCGCCAGCAGTTCATCGGCGCTGTAGTCGGGAAAATCGAGGTGGTGGGCAATGCGACTGCTCATGCCCGGGTTGGACTGGAAGAAGGTGTCCATCCGGTCCTTGTAGCCCGCCAGGACCACCACGAGGTCGTCGCGCTGGTTCTCCATCACCTGGAGCAGGATCTCGATGGATTCCTGTCCGTAGTCGCGTTCGTTTTCGGGGCGGTACAGGTAATAGGCCTCGTCGATGAAGAGCACGCCCCCCATGGCCTTCTTCAGCACCTCGCGGGTCTTCGGCGCCGTATGGCCGATGTACTGGCCGACCAGGTCGTCCCGCGTCACGGCGACCAGATGCCCCTTGCGGATGTAGCCGAGCCGGTGAAGGATGGTGGCCATGCGCAGCGCCACCGTCGTCTTGCCCGTGCCGGGGT
>NZ_JBFPGY010000152.1:0-3127 GCF_041083715.1 Sphaerotilus sp. | reverse complement strand
ACCTGATCGAGCAGTTCCTCAACGCCAACGTCAACACCCGTACCGACGCCTACGGCGGCAGCATCGACGGCCGCAACCGCTTCGCCCTCGAAGTCGCCCGCGCCACGGTGGCGGCGATCGGTGCCGAACGGGTCGGCATCCGGCTGTCGCCGTACGGCGTGTTCAACGGCACCGGCGCCTTCGCGGACGTGGACGCGCAGTACCTGGCGCTGGTGCGTGAACTCTCGGCGCTCGGGTTGATGTACGTGCATGTGCTCGACCACTCGGCGATGGGCGCGCCTGCGGTACCGGCCGGGCTGAAGGCAGCGCTGCGGGCGGCGTTCGACGGGCCGTTCATCCTGGCGGGTGGTTTCGACGCGGCGAGTGCCGAACAGGCCCTCGCCACCGGGCAGGCCGACCTCATCGCCTTCGGCCGGCCGTTCCTCTCGAATCCGGACCTGGTGGCACGGATGCAGACCAGTGCGCCGATGAACCCGCCGGACATGGGCACGTTCTACACACCGGGGGAAAAGGGCTACACCGACTACCCGGCACTCGCCACCGGGCAGTGAAATCAGCGGGCGCACGCGGGCCTCGGTGAAAATAGCGCCATGTCCCCACGCCCGCTCCACTGCGCCTCCGCCGGCTTCGAGGCCGCCCTGCACGTCGATCTCCTGCCCGCCGGCCACCGCTCGCGCCGCCTGCACGGCCACAGCTTCTTCGCCACCGTGCGCGCCGAGCTGCCTGCGGGCTGGGCGCCGTTCCCGGGCGGCGAGGTGGCCGAGCTGCAGCGCCGCATGGACGCCTGCGTGCAGCCGCTCGACTACACCCGGCTCAACGACATCGACGGCCTCGCGCAGCCCACCGACGAGAACATCGCCCGCTGGATCCGCACCCGGCTGGAGACCGTGTTCGACGTGCCCGGCATCGTGCAGATCGGCGTGCAGAGCACCGCGCACACCGGCGTCGATCTCGACCGCGCCGGCCACGCCCACCTCTGGCGCCGCTACCGCTTCCAGGCCGCGCACCGGCTGCCGAACGTGCCGCTCGGCCACAAGTGCGGGCGCATGCACGGCCACGCCTTCGAGGTCATCCTGCACGCCGACCAGGACATCGGCACCCGCGACCTCGGCATCGACTACGACCGCATCGACGCGATCTGGGCGCCGTTCCACATCGCGCTGAACTACCGCTGCCTCAACGAGATCGAGGGCCTGGACAACCCCACCAGCGAAGTCCTTTCCTCGTGGCTGTGGCAGCGCCTGAAGCCCTTGCTGCCGGAGCTGTCCTGGGTGACGGTGTACGAGACCGGCTCGTGCGGCGCCAACTTCGACGGCGCGCACTACCGCAT
This sequence comes from Sphaerotilus sp., assembly GCF_041083715.1. Lineage (GTDB taxonomy): Bacteria > Pseudomonadota > Gammaproteobacteria > Burkholderiales > Burkholderiaceae_C > Sphaerotilus. Next base: position 1,797 of record NZ_JBFPGY010000152.1, on the reverse strand, counting down.
CTGGAAGGAAATGACGCTCGACAGCGCCGTGCGCATGCAACACGCCCCCGCCGGCCACCCGCTCGGCGCGCTGCACGGCCACACCTACACGCTGCGGCTGCACCTGAGCGCGCCGCTGGACGAGGTCATGGGCTGGACGGTGGACTTCGGCGACGTGAAGACACAGTTCGACCCGATCTTCAAGGCCATCGACCACCGCCCGCTCTACGAGATCGCCGACCTGCCCGACGGGGATGCGCTGTCGCTGGCGCGCTGGGTGCTGGACAAGGGCCGCGCGGTACTGCCGGCACTCGACCGGGTCGATCTGTATGAGACGCGGGGCTGCGGCGCGATCGTGATCGACGCGTCGGCCACGCAGGAGTTGCTGCCGGTATGACCTACGCCGTGAAGGAACTGTTCTACACGCTGCAAGGCGAGGGCGCGCAGGCGGGCCGCGCGGCGGTGTTCTGCCGCTTCGCCGGCTGCAACCTGTGGACCGGCCGCGAGGAAGACCGGGCGGATGCCGTCTGCACCTTCTGCGACACCGATTTCGTCGGCACCGATGGCCAGGGCGGCGGCAAGTTCACCACACCCGAGGCGCTGGCCGACGCGGTCGCGGCGCAGTGGCCGGCGGGCGCGGGCGGGCGGCCCTACGTCGTCTGCACCGGTGGCGAGCCGCTGCTGCAGCTGGACGCGCCGCTGATCGACGCGCTGCACGCCCGCGGCTTCGAGGTCGCCGTCGAAACCAACGGCACCCAGCCCGCGCCTGCCGGGCTGGACTGGATCTGCGTCAGCCCGAAGGCGGGCGCGGCGCTGCAGATCACGTCGGGCGACGAGCTGAAGCTGGTCTACCCGCAGCTGCTGGCGCGGCCGGAGCGCTTCGCCACGCTGGACTTCACGCACTTCTTCCTGCAGCCGATGGACGGGCCTCAGCAGGCCGAGAACACCCGCGCCACCGCCGCCTACTGCATGGCCCATCCGCAGTGGCGGCTCGGCGTGCAGATGCACAAGGTCGTGGGGATCGCCTGACATGGCCACCGATGCCGGCTTCATGGCCCACATTGCCGACCAGCTCCACGGCTTCGGCGCCTTCGCCCACCGCAAGATGTTCGGCGAGTACGCGCTCTACCTGGATGCCAAGGTCGTCGCGCTGGTCTGCGACAACCAGCTCTTCGTCAAGCCGACCGAGGCGGGCCGCGCACTGCTCGGGTCGGACGCCGCAATGGGGCCGCCGTACCCGGGTGCGAAGCTGCATTTCCAGGTGTCCGACCTGATCGACGAGCGCGAGGCGCTGGCGCGGCTGCTGCGGGCGACCAGCGACGCGCTGCCCGAGCCGAAGCCGAAGAAGCCGAAGGTGCCGCGCCAGCCAGGCTGACGCGGCGGGAACTCAGAGCAGCCGCCCCTGCGCGAGCCGGTCCACCGCAGGGGCGAGCCTCGTTGCTGCCAGCAGGTCCGCCAGTCGCGCACCCTTGTGCTGCCATTCGGCCACCAGTTCTTCGCCGAGCAGCGCGTAGTGCCACTCCCGGCCGCTGCGCAACGCCGCGGGCAGCGTGTTGAGGCGCTCGCACCAGGCCACGGCGGCACGCCGCTTGCGCTGCACATCCGGGTGGATGACCTGCTGCTGCGCCTTGGTCTCGACGAGGTAGATGGCCTCGGCCGTGCGGACCAGGAAGTCGGGTGAGTAGAACGCCGGCAGCCCGTCCTCCTTCACGTAGCGCAGCCGCAGGAAGTCGTGGCGCGTCTCGCTGATCTTGCAGAACGCCTCGACGTGGCTGTCGGCCTGCGCCCAGTGGATGAACCGCTTTTCCAGCCCGCCGT
>NZ_JBFPGY010000151.1:0-3136 GCF_041083715.1 Sphaerotilus sp. | reverse complement strand
CGCCCCTCGGAATGGCGGGACAGCACCCAGTTGAGCAGGTCGCCTGCCGCAATGAAATCGACGCGGATCAGGCGCGCGCAGGACACCTGGATCAGCGTCGACTTGCCGATCTGCTGGTCCATGCCCTTGAGCAGGTTGCCGATGTCGCCGATGAGCTGGCCGTTCAGCTCGACGGTGGCCACTTCCAGCAGGCCCTCGTCCGGTGTCTGCGATTCCATGAAGCCGGTGACGACCTCGGCGACGCTGGCGACCGGCGCCACGGTCCGGCCCGTTTCGTCGGACAGCCGCAGCACGCAGCGCGACGGTGCCCACGATGGCGGAGACACCTCGTAGGTCAGGCAGTAGTCGATGGCGACCTGGTCGAAATCGAGGGCCCGGTGGGTCAGTCGCAGTGCTTCGAGGCGCAGCATCCAGTACGCCGGATCCGCGTCGCGCACGCTGGTGGGCGACAGGTCGGCCAGCAGCGTGAACAGCGAATCGCCGCCAAGCCAGCACATCTCGATCGGCTCATCCGCCCAGTCCTTCAGGAGACGGTGCAGCGCGCTGGCGGCCTGCGCGTCGATGTGGCGCGTGTGGCGCCAGTCAAGCACCCAGGGCAGCGGCATCTGCAGCAGCTGCGAGCGCAGCTGGGTGACGGCGTCGGCATCGATGAAATCGGGTGCGACCCAGCCGACCGTGCCGTCGAACTGGCTGTTGTTGTTGCCGCGCAGGGGCGGACGCGCACGCTCGCTGGCGACGGCATCCGCCACCAGGCGCGGCAGCGAATACCACTGCGGCGGTGACCAGCCGAAGCGCTGGGTGTAGTCCAGTGCCAGCGATTCGAACTTGAGCTGCTGGCCGGTCGCACGGTAGAGGTCGAACAGGGCATACCAGGTTTCGGCATGCTGGGCCCGCGGGCCGCTCAGACCGATCAGGCTGTGCAGGGAGCGTTCGCACAGGTCGAAATCGGCGTTGGCGAAGGCGATCACCGCCTCGTCGAGATCCGGATCGTGTGCCAGCTCGGTCACTTCGACGCTGTGCGGCGACGCGTCGTCCATCAAGCCGTGGACGCTGCTGACGCGGGAGGGCGCCAGACGCGAGGCACCAGTCGTCAGCCCCGGGGATTCAGTGGCGAACGCCCGCAGCGAGAGGCCGCGGGCATGGGGGTCATGGCCCATCACCACCGACTCCATCTGCATCGGCGTCGTCGGCTTGAAGGCGTCCGAGAGCTGGGGATGTGCCGCCATGACCTGCGGTGCCGTCGTCGCGCCGAAGAAGGACTCGGTGCGCACGACGGGCGCCTGGCGGCCCACCGTGACGGCGGCGTTGCGACGGGGCGCCGAGCCGTTGGCCTCGATCACCATCTGGCGCTCGATCGCGTCGATCTTGTCCTTGACGTCGTCGCTGTCCGGGCGGGTGGCGTAGCTGTCCTGGCTGCGCACCTCGGAGTCGTCGAGGTGCGACAGACCATCGAGGCCTGCCAGGCCCTCGCCGGTCAGCCCTTCCCGGCGGATCTTGCGCAGCGTGTCGAACTCGCGCTTGCGCACGAAATCGTTGCGCCGCTTGCGCTCGATCATCGCCTTGAGTTCGGACTTGGCGTGGTCGTCTTCCTTGCTGTCCGGCCCGGCCGAACTCAGGTCTGCCCAGTCGGTGGTCGGGTTGAGCGCGAAGCGCACCACCTTGCGGAAAAAACCGCTCTTGGGAGGATCCTTGGGGTCAGCCATGTCTGGAGGTACGGCTGGACACAGACGGGTTGATCAGCAGGCCCGTGTGCTCAGTCGCCGAAGAGTTTTTGTTTCAGTTCCCTGCGCTGCTGCGCTTCCAGTGACAGTGTAGCGGTCGGGCGTGCCAGCAGGCGTCCCAGGCCGATCGGTTCGCCGGTTTCATCACAGTAACCATAGTCACCGGATTCGATGCGGCTCAGCGACTGGGTGATCTTCTTCAGCAGCTTGCGCTCGCGGTCGCGGGTGCGCAGTTCCAGCGCGTGCTCTTCCTCGATCGTGGCGCGATCCGCTGGATCGGGGACGATGGACGTGTCTTCACGCAGGTGCTCGGTCGTTTCGCCCGCGTTGGCCAGCAGGTCATCCTTCTGCTTTTTCAGGCAGGCACGGAAGAAGTCGAGCTGCTGCTCGCTCATGTACTCGCTCTCGGGCATGGCCATCAGCTCGGCTTCCGTCAGGTCGCGTCCGGCTTTGGTCTTCCACGCGTTGGCGAGGGTCGGGTCGGTCTTGGGGTCGTTCTGGGGCATGGGAGACTCTGGTGGCAATCAAGGGTGAAATCGTGGCGGCCACCTGTCAGGGCCGATTCCGGGCGCGCGGATTGTATCCACCTCAGCCTGCCGGCGCCTGAGGCGTGCCGGCGAGGGTGTGCCCCGACGTGCGGCGCATCACACCAGACACTGCGCCAGGCCTTGCTGGAACACGTCACCGGGCAAGTCGATGCCGATGAACACCATCTTGCTCTGGCGCTTCTCGCCGGGCATCCACTTCGGGCCGAGGTCGCTGCCCATCAGCTGGTGCACGCCCTGGAAGATGACCTTGCGCTCGGTGCCCTTCATGTTCAGCACGCCCTTGTAGCGCAGCATGCGCGGGCCGTAGATCTGCACGATCGAGCCGAGGAAGTCCTCCAGCTTGGCCGGGTTGAAGGCCTTGTGCGAGCGGAAGACGAAGGACTTCACGTCGTCGTCGTGGTGATGGTGGTGCGGGTGGTCGCAGTGTTCGCCGGGTGCGTGGTCATGGCCGTGGTGGTCGTCGTGCGCATGGCCGTGGCCGTGGTCGGCGGCTGCGAGGAACTCCGGGTCGATCTCCAGCTTGGCGTTCAGGTTGAAGCCGTGCAGGTCGAACACCTGGGCGATGGGCACCTCGCCGAAGTTCACGCGGCGCTGCGGCGCACGCGGGTTCATGTGCTTCAGGCGGTGCGACAGCGCATCGAGCGACGCCTCGTCGACGAGATCGGCCTTGCTGATGAAGAGCTGGTCGGCGAAACCGATCTGGCGGCGCGCTTCCTGGCGGTCGTCGAGCTGGGTCTGGGCGTGCACGGCGTCCACCAGCGTCAGGATGGAGTCGAGCAGGTAGCTCTCGGCGACCTCGTCGTCCATGAAGAAGGTCTGCGCCACCGGACCGGGATCGGCGAGGCCGGTGGTCTCGATCACCACGCG
>NZ_JBFPGY010000150.1:0-10332 GCF_041083715.1 Sphaerotilus sp. | reverse complement strand
TGCCTTCGGTGTAGACCGTCACGTTCATCGGCCGCGCCACGCCGATCGCGTACGCCACCTGGATCTGGCACTGCTTGGCCAGCCCCGCCGCCACGATGTTCTTGGCCACATAACGCGCCGCGTACGCTGCCGAGCGGTCCACCTTGGTCGGATCCTTGCCCGAGAACGCGCCGCCGCCGTGCGGACACGCACCGCCGTAGGTGTCGACGATGATCTTGCGGCCCGTCAGACCGCAGTCGCCTTGCGGGCCGCCGATGACGAAGCGCCCGGTCGGGTTGATCAGGAACTTGGTGTCCGCGGTGATCCACTCCTTGGGCAGCACCGGCTTGATCAGCTCCTCGCGGATCGCCTCGATGAACGAGGCCTTCATCGTCGTCTGCGTCGCGCTCTGGTCCGGGTCGTGCTGGGTGGACAGCACCACGGTGTCGATCGAGTGTGGCTTGCCGTCGACGTAGCGCATCGTCACCTGGCCCTTGGCGTCCGGGCGCAGGAAGGGCATGCGGCCGTCCTTGCGCAGCTGGGCCTGGCGCTCGACGAGGCGGTGGGCGTAGTAGATCGGCGCGGGCATCAGCTCCGGCGTCTCGTCGCAGGCGTAGCCGAACATCAGGCCCTGGTCGCCGGCGCCGGTGTTCAGGTGGTCGTCGGACGCATGGTCCACGCCCTGTGCGATGTCGTTCGACTGCTTGTCGTAGGCCACCAGCACCGCGCAGCCCTTGTAGTCGATGCCGTACTCGGTGTTGTCGTAGCCGATGCGCTTGATGGTGTCGCGGGCCACCTGGATGTAGTCCACGTGCGCGTTGGTGGTGATCTCGCCGGCCAGCACGACGAGGCCGGTGTTGCAGAGCGTCTCGGCGGCCACGCGGCTGCGCGGGTCCTGTTCGAAGATCGCGTCGAGGATCGCGTCGGAGATCTGGTCGGCCACCTTGTCGGGGTGACCTTCCGAGACGGATTCGGATGTGAAGAGGAAATCGTTCGCCACTTATAAACTCCTGAAGTCGGACAAGCTGATCGGGGCGTGTCGCCGTGCTATTCGGGAGCCTGCGGCGAACGCTTTAGCGGTTTTTTTCAACTTCAGCGCATCTCATTGAGAAATCTGAAAGAAGCGTGCCTGAATCGACGCTGTGTGGTCGGCTCCGGCCCGTCGCCCCGCAAGTTGTTCCTTAACTCGGCGAACTTTCAATTCTAGTCCTGCCCTCAGCCACGTGATTTCAACCCTGTTCCGAGTGGGCGCACGCACGCCCCTGCCTCTGCTCCACGCCATCGGCACGCTGCTGGGTTGGCTGGCCTATCTCGGCTCGCCGACCTACCGCCACCGCCTGCGCGACCACGTGGCGCAGGCCGGTGTGCCGTGGTCGGCCGCGCGGCCGGCGATCGCCTCGGCCGGGCGCATGGTGGCGGAGCTGCCCTGGCTGTGGAGCCGCGGCCCGGACGAGCGCCTGGGCGATCTGGTGCACTGGGAAGGCGTCGAGCTGCTGGAGGCGACGCTGGAACAGGGCCGCGGGCTGGTGATGCTGACGCCGCACCTCGGCTGTTTCGAGATCATCGGGCAGGCCTACGCCGAGCGCTTCGGCGCACAGCACCCGATGACGGCGCTGTACCGCCCGGCCCGCAAGGCCTGGCTGCGCGATCTGGTGGCGCAGTCGCGCAACCGGGCCGGTCTGGAGATGGCGCCCGCCACGCTCGCCGGGGTGCGCCAGATGATCCGTGCGCTGCGCAAGGGCGGCACGATCGGCCTGCTGCCGGACCAGGTGCCACCCGAGGGCATGGGCGTGTGGGCGCCGTTCTTCGGCCGCGACGCCTACACGATGACCCTGGCAACCCGGCTGGTGGCGCAGACCGGCGCGAACTGGCTGCTGCTGGGCTGCGAGCGGTTGCCGGCGGGGCGGGGCTTCGTGATCCGCGTCAGCCCGCCGGCCGAGCCGCTGCCCGACGTCCGGGTCGAGTCGGACGCCGACCAGCTGGCGGTGCTCGGCGCGGGGGTGATCAACCGTGCGATGGAAACACTGATCCGCCAGAATCCCGGCCAATACCTCTGGGGCTACCACCGCTACAAGGCGCCTCGCCCGATCGACACCCCTGCCCCGACGCCCTCCGACCCCGCATGAAATCGTTCTTCTCTCGCGCTGGCGCCCACGCGGTACTGGCCCTGCTGTGGCTGCTGCACTGGCTGCCGATGGGCGCCCAGCACCGACTCGGCCTGGGGCTGGGCGCGCTGCTGTGGAAGTTCGGCAAGTCGCGCCGGCGCATCGCGCTGCGCAACCTCGAACTCTGCATGCCCGAACAACCGATCGCCGAGCGCGAGGCCATCGCCCGCGCCCACTTCGGCTGGCTGGGCCGCAGCTTCCTGGAGCGCGGCGTGCTCTGGTACGCCTCGCGGGAGCGGCTCGATCGATTGATCCACGTCGACGGCGACGTGAAACTCGCCGAGCGCAGCGACCGCCCGGTGATGTGGCTGGTGCCGCACTTCCTGGCGCTGGACGCGGTCGGCATCGGCCTGCTGCTCAACCAGACGCGCCACGCCGGCTCGATCTATCAGGCGCAGAGCAACCCGGTCTTCGACGCCGCCGTGCGCCGCGGCCGGCTGCGCTTCGGCGGGGTCGAGGTCTATGCGCGCCATGAAGGGGCACGGGCGCTGATGCGAGCGATCAAGCGCGGAGACGCCTTCTTCAACCTGCCGGACATGGATTTCGGCGCACGGGACGCGGCCTTCGTGCCCTTCTTCGGCATCCCGGCGGCGACGCTGCTGGCGCCATCGCGCATGGCCCACCTGCTGAACATGGTGGTGCAGCCGGTGGTCGGCGAGATGCTGCCGGGGGGGGCCGGCTGGCGCCTGCGCGTGCTCGACCCCTGGCCCGATTTCCCCACCGCCGATGCCGAGGCCGACACGGCGCGCATCAACCGCTGGATCGAGGAGGAGGTGCGCCAGATGCCGGAGCAGTACCTGTGGGTGCACAAGCGGTTCAAGACGCGGCCGCCTGGGGAGACGGGGTTGTATTGATCAATCCGCGCCGGCATGCCATTGTCCGCACCATGACAACGCCCCTGCTCATCCCGTCCGAGGTGCTGGTCGATCGGCTGCGACAGGCGCTGCCCACGCTGATGGCGGTCTATGCCTTCGGCAGCCAGGTCCAGGGCACGGCCGGCCCCGACAGTGACCTCGATCTGGCCGTGCTCCTGCCGAGTTACGCCGATCCGGTCATGCTGTGGGAACTGGCGGGCGATCTGAGCGATGTCGCGGGATGTCCGGTGGATCTGGTCGATCTGCGTGCTGCGTCAACGGTCATGCAGTACCAGGTGCTGGCCCACGGAACACGCTGGTGGACCCGTGACGTCCAGGCCGGCATGTGGGAAGCCTCCATGCTCAGCCACAAGACCGATCTGGACAGCCTCCGCGCCCCGCTGATGGCCGACATCGCCCGAGAAGGACGCATCCATGCCCGATGACATCCTGGTCAACAAGGCCGCCACAATCGAACGCTGCGTGGCCCGCGCGCAGCAGGAATACAACCGCGACCCGACCACCTTCGCCACCGACTACACCCGGCAGGACGCGGCGATCCTCAACGTGCAGCGCGCCTGCGAAGCCGCGCTCGACATGGGCCAGCACCTCATCCGGCGCGAGCGGCTGGGCGTGCCACAGAGTTCGCGGGACGTGTTCGAGCTGCTCGCCCATGCCGGCTGGATCGAGTCAGAACTGGCCGCCGACCTCAAGCGCATGGTCGGCTTCCGCGATGTCGCGGTGCATGACTACCAGGCGCTGCAACTGCCGATCACGGTGGCGGTGATCACGCGGCATCTGGGGGAGTTTCTGCGGTACACGGAGGCGTTGCTGCGCAAGGATGGCGCATCCCGGTAGCGCTACGGCATAAAGCGCCACACTTCCCAACTTAACGAGATTGACGAACTCTCGTTCCAAAGGGAAGTAGCACATGCTTGTATTCAAGCTCGACTGCATACGAAAAGATGCGTTCCGCGTACTTGGAATACGCCAGGAACGTGATCTGCGGACCAAGTGCCGCAGAGGCAGATGCCGATGAAGGTTATCGAAAAGCAGTTAAGACACCCATGCTTTTGCTGCTCGCGAGCACGCAGCAAAAGCATGCACTTCCACGCGGAGACAACGGACTCCGGCACGCTCATCGCAATACCTCGCGTGGCTTCTTCAGTCAGACCAAAGTCAACGGCCGCAACGCGCCATGACACACGGCACCTCAGTCATCCCCGCCATGAAACCCCACACGACTGAAACCCCGACGTCTTCCGCCATTCCACGCCGAAGCACACGCGCCGTCTTGATCAGGCCGACATGATGACCACCGACGAAGCCGCCGCCCTGCTCGGCACGAGTCGTGTGACCGTCAACGCCTGGATCAACAAGGGCCGCTGCATCGGGCTGACGCAGACCAAGCGTGGCTTCAAGGTGCCGCGCTGGCAGTTCGAGCCGGTCATCTGGGACCACCTGCCCGTCATCGGTCAGGCACTGGGATTGCACGAAGGCTGGGCACTGCTGAACTTCTTCGAGACACCGCACGGCGGCCTCGAAGGACTGACGCCGCGGCAGGCACTGGAACAGGGTCAGGCCGAGCGCGTGCTCGCCGTGGCCCAGGCGGAAGGCGCGTGAACCGCGACCTTTCCGCATGAAACTGAGCGACCTCACCTACTGCCAGGAACACACCCTCCCGCGGCTGCATTCGATGTACCGCATCCAGCGCACGCGCCGAACTGCGTCCACCGTGGTCATCGGCGCGGTCCGCCTGCCGCCGACCGGGCTGCTGACCGGCCGGTTCGATCTGCCCACGGCCCCCGTCGGGTACTTCGCGGAAGAGCCGGAAACGGCAGCCTATGAAACCCTCGCGCGGCGGGAGGCCAACGCCCTCTCGATGGGAGATCTGCAATCGCGCAGTCTGCTCTGGGTACAACTGACCGAGCCGGTCACGCTGCTGGATCTGCGTCCGCACACCCCGAAGTGGCCGGTGCTGACCTCGCTGCGATTCGCCTGCACGCAGGAACTGGCCAGCGATGCAGCTCGCCATGGCTACGCCGGGTTGGTCTACCGATCGGCACAGCATTACGACCATGATTGCTACACGCTGTTTGCACCCGCTGTCGGCCTGCTGCGCCGCGTGGAAAGCATGCCACTGGTCGATCGAACCACGGGCGGGCTGCATCCGCCTGATGCGCGACGTGGCCCGTGGCGCGCAGATGGAGTTTGTCCCCTGACCCGCCCCCGCGATAATTGCCCCATGACCACCCGCCCGCCCCTCTCCTTCACCAAGATGCACGGCCTCGGCAACGACTTCGTCGTGCTGGATGCCACCCGCGCGCCGCTCGACCTGAGCGAAGCCGACCTGCGCTTCATCGGCGACCGGCGCTTCGGCATCGGCGCGGACCAGATCCTCGTGGTCGAGCCGGCCCGCGCCGCCGACGCCGACTTCCGCTACCGGATCTTCAACGGCGCGACCGGCGAGGAGGTGGAGCACTGCGGCAACGGCGCGCGCTGCTTCCTGCGCTACGTGCGCGACCACGGGCTGACCGACCGCGACACGGTGCGCGTCGAGACGATGAACAACCGCATCGTGCTGGAGATGACCGCCGACGGACGCATCACCGTGGACATGAACCAGCCGATCTTCGAGGCAGCGCAGATCCCGTTCGATCCGAACGGGCTGGTGCCCCGGCTGGTCAACGGCTTCGAACTCTGGCCGCTGACGAATCCGGCGGATCCGATGCAGGTGGTCGAAGTCGCGGCTGTGTCGATGGGCAATCCACACGCCGTGCAGCGGGTCGAGGACGTGGACAGCGCGCCGGTCGCCACCGTCGGCCCCTGGGTCGAGGCGCATGCGACCTTCCCGCGCAAGGTCAACGCCGGGTTCCTGCAGGTCGTCGACCGCGGACACATCCGGTTGCGCGTGCACGAGCGCGGTGCGGGCGAAACGCTGGCCTGCGGGACCGGGGCATGCGCGGCAGTGGTCGCCGGCATCCGGCTGGGCTGGCTGGATGCGGTGGTCGACGTGGACACCCGCGGCGGACGGCTCACCATCGCCTGGGACGGCGTCGGCCACAGCGTGCGCATGACCGGGCCGGCGGTGACGGTGTTCGAAGGCACCGTGGCGTTCCCGGACTGAGATTTGCGGATCGCTGGATTGCGGCAATGAAGGCCGGTCCCTGACCGGCTTTTCCTCAGGATTACCCGAAAACCCTGCGCTACCCTGCTGCCCATGAGCACGCAGGGCCTTTCCGAAATCGACATCGCCAGCTACTTGGCGCGCACGCCGGGCTTTTTCGAGCGCCACGCCGAACTGCTGGCGCACGTCGAGCTGGCCAATCCGCACGGCCCGCGGGCGGTGTCGCTGCAGCAGCGCCAGATGGAGATGCTGCGCGAGCGCATCCGCGGCCTGGAGCGCCGGCTGATGGACATGATCCGCCACGGCCAGGACAACGCCGCGCTGACCGACCGGCTGCACCAGTGGATCTGCGCGCTGATGCTGGTCAATGATCCGCGCGATCTGCCCGACATGCTGGTGGTGGACCTGCAGGAGCAGTTCCGGATTCCGCAGGCCGCCATGCGGCTGTGGGACGTGGCACCCGCGTTTGCCGACGAGCCCGTGGCGCGCAGCGTCGGACCAGAACTGAAACGCTTGGCCTCCAGCCTGCGCACACCCTATTGCGGCGCCAACACCACCTTCGAGGCGGTGCGCTGGCTCGGCCATCCGTCGGCGGTCGCGTCGCTGGCGCTGCTGCCGCTGCGGCGCGGCTATTCGGCGCCAGCGTTCGGCATGCTGGTGCTCGGCTCGCCCGACCCGACGCGCTACACGCCCGAGATGGGCACCGACATCCTGATGCGCATCAGCGAACTGGCCAGCGCCGCGGTGACACGGCTGCTGCCCGACGCGGACTGAGCGCGCTCAGCGCCCGACCGGCGCCGCATCGGCGTCTGCCGCCACATACATCGACGACAGCGCCACGGTCTCGACCGAGGCCACGGCAGCGACATCGGACACCGGCTGCGGCGCGGCGCCGAGCAGGTGGTGGTGCCCACCACCGTGGCCTCCTCCGTACCCACCATACCCTCCACCCGGCGCGCAGACGCTCAGCACCGGTGACAGCACGCAGCACCCCGTCGTCGCCACCACCAGCCACACCAGCGAGCCGGCCCGAACCACATTGCGCATCAGCATCAGAAATCCCATCACGACATGAACGTCTCCTGGAACAACGTCTGGCAGGAACTCACGTTGACCCGGATCCGCGCCAGGCGATCGCCAGCGTGAAGACGTCCGGGTCGTCCAGCAAGTCCTGGTGCGCGCGGCCGGGCTGGTGGACGGACGCCGCACCATCCAGCGTCGCGCAGCACGGCGGGAACACCACGTTGTCGCATGCGCTCCAGACGCAGGTGAAGCGCGCCCGCCACGCCGGCGATTCGCTGGCGGCCAGCGCCTGCAGCCACGGGCTGTTCCGGCGCATCTGGATCGAGTTGGGGCGCTGCCCGAAGCGGGCGAGCCAGGTGCCTCGGTGCGGGGTGCCGATGGTCAGAACGTGGTGGACGCGCGCGTCCGTGGCTTCGGCGGACGCGCCTTGCTCCAGCCGCGACCGCCGCCACGCCCGCAGCACCAAGCCCCCCATGCTGTGGCAGACGACCAGCGGCGCCTGGCCCGTGGCGCGCTGGAGTTGCAACAGCGCGGCGTCGATCTGGTCCGCGTAATCGTCGATCGAGCCGAACACCGGCTCCAGGCTCACCCCGACAACGGGCACACCCTGCGCCTGCAGCCGCGGATACCACGGGTTCCAGAAGCCACGGTTGCACAGGTAGCCGTGGACCAGCAGCACACCGCGCCCGCCCGTCCCCGGCCCGGTCGCGGTGTCCGGCCAGCGCTGGCTGGCGAACGGCATCGCCCAGCCGAACGCCAGGGTCGACGCCCGCAACTCGCGCGCCCAGGCCTGCCACCGTGCCGCCGCGCGCGGCCGCGGCGCAGGATCGCGGCCATGGAGCGCCGCCGCCATCGCCTGCTCCAGCCCGAGCGCCAGTGCGTTCAGGCCCAGCAGCGCCAGCACCGGACCCAGCATGAGGCCGGGCCCCAGCCCTTGCCGGACACACCAGCCCAGCCAGCCGGCCACGCCCAGCGCGCAGGCCAGCCCGATCCACCGCAGCAGGCGCGCGAGCATCCCGGCCTCAGCTGGGCCGAACAAGCCGCGCCAGCGCCGTGCGGATCGACGCTGGAATGGCCACCGGGCGCTGCGTCGCGGTGTCCACGAACACATGCACCATGCGACCGACCGCACAGGCATCCGGCTCGTCGGGCTTGAACAGACCGGTCTCGTAGGTGACGGACGAATGGCCGAGCCTGACCACTGCCACGCCGATGTCCACCTCGCCCGGGTAGGCGACCGGGGCGAAGAAGTCGCACTCCGAGCGGACGATGAAGCCGACCACCTCGCCACGGTGGATGTCGAGCTGGCCCTCGGCGATCAGCCAGGCGTTGATGACGCTGTCGAAGTACTGGTAGTAGATGGCGTTGTTGACGTGGCCGTAGCAGTCGTTGTCGGTCCAGCGGGTGGTGACACGGTGGTGGTGGAGAAAATCGGCGGAAGTGGGGCGAGAAGCAGACACGGCAGCAGTCCTGGCGATCGGGGTCGGCATTGTGACCGGCTGGACACCCGGCCGGGACAATGCAGAGGAGAGGCCACCGGCGCTTCCGGTCCGACATAGGATGTCTGCCCATGACCGATTTCGCCATCCTCCAGGCCCTCGCCGCCGCCGCCCTCTTCGGCGCCAGCGCCCCGCTCGCCAAGCTGCTGCTCGCGCAGTCCTCCCCGTGGCTGATGGCTGGCCTGCTCTACGCCGGCTCGGGCCTCGGCCTGCTGCTGTGGCGGCTCGTCACGCGCGCACCCGCCGTGCGCATGCCCAAGGGCGAAGCGCGCTGGCTGGCACTGGCGACCCTCTCGGGTGGCGTGGCCGCCCCGGTGCTGCTGATGCAGGGGCTGGCACAGATGCCGGCGTCCGGCGCGTCGCTGCTGCTCAACGCCGAGGCGGTGCTGACGGCGGTGATCGCCTGGGTGGTGTTCCGCGAGAACGCGGACCGGCGCATCGTGCTCGGCATGGCGGCGATCGTGGCCGGGGCGGTCGTGCTGGCGGGGGGCCATGCGCCAGGGTTCGGAGGGATCGGACCGGCGGCGCTGGTGCTGGGCGCCTGCCTGTGCTGGGCCGTGGACAACAACCTGACGCGCCAGGTGTCGCTGTCGGACGCCTCGTTCATCGCGATGGCCAAGGGACTGGCGGCGGGTGGCGTGAACTTGCTGCTGGCGTGGCAGAGCGGTGCAGCATGGCCGGGCCTGGGCGTGGTCGCGTCAGCGGGGTTGCTCGGGCTGCTGGCCTATGGGGTCAGCCTGGTGCTGTTCGTGCTGGCGCTGCGCACGCTCGGCACGGCGCGCACGGGCGCGTATTTCTCGGTCGCACCGTTCTTCGGGGCGGCGCTGTCGGTGGCACTGCTGGGCGAGCCGGTCACGGCCCCGCTGCTGCTGGGCGGGGCGCTGATGGCGCTGGGCGTCTGGCTGCACGTCACCGAGCAGCACGGCCATCTCCACACCCACGCGCCACTCGAACACCGCCACGCCCACCTCCACGACATCCACCACCAGCACACCCACGGTGCAGACACCCCGCCTGGCGAGCGCCACACCCACTGGCACCGCCACGAGCCGCTCACCCATGCCCATGCGCATTTCCCGGACGCGCACCACCGGCACGTGCATTGAAGATGCCGAGCCGGACGGGTTGCGGTGCGTCCTGAATCTGAAGGCCGGCTGAGTGACCTGGATCACCAGGGGAACTGCACGGTGCACCTATAGTCGGACAGATTTCCCTGGACTCCCGAACAGCACACCATGCAAAGAACATCCGCACTCGCCGCTTCCACCCTGGCGCTGGCACTCGCCGCCCTGACCGCACCAGCCGCCCACGCCGCTGGCGGCTGGCAGTGGCTGCCCGCCTTCAACGACCCGGCCTGGAAGCCCGACGCCTCGCTGGCCCTGACCGGCAGCCGCATCGGCCCCGGCACCGGCCCGAACGCCAACGCCTGGGGTCTGGATCTGAACTTCAACTGCGGCCTGGTGCAGACGCCGGACCAGCGCATCCGCAGCCACCTGAATCTCACGCACTCGAACAAGAACGGCACGTCGGTGACCGGGTTCGAGGTGTCGCCGCGCTACACGGTGCCGCTGGGCGACGGCCTGTCCGCTGGGTTCGGTCCGAGCGTGGGGGCATTCCAGGTCAGCACGCCGGGCAATGACCGCACGCTGCTGGGCGTGGGCGCGGCGGCGGGCATGAACTACCGT
>NZ_JBFPGY010000149.1:0-3145 GCF_041083715.1 Sphaerotilus sp. | reverse complement strand
TGCAGTCGTCGTCGATCGCCTGCTTGCCCAGGATCACCAGGCCCGGCTGTTCGCGGTCCACCAGCGCCTTGAGCAGCTTGGCCACCGCCAGCGGCTGCAGCTCGTCCGCGCACTCGACCAGGATGCCTCGGTCCGCGCCGATGGCCATCGCCGTGCGCAGCGTTTCCTGGCACTGCGTGACACCGCACGACACGGCGATGATCTCGGTGACCACGCCCTTTTCCTTCAGCCGCACCGCCTCTTCGACGGCGATCTCGTCGAACGGGTTCATGCTCATCTTGACGTTGGCGATGTCCACGCCCGTGCCGTCGGACTTGACGCGGACCTTGACGTTGTAATCAACGACCCGCTTGACGGGTACGAGTGCCTTCATGCGAGGTTCTCCAGTATTTGAATGGATCTGAATTCGGACGGCGGGAAAGCAATTCTAGGGGCCGCCCAAGCGTGAATTGCGACGGATTGTGGCAGCGCCACCAAAAAAAGCACGATCGTTCGATTTTAGCCAATCTTGCCGCACTGCACCATCAGGACACCGGTTTTTTGCATCAGGGAACACCCGGAGAGCGGCGACCAACGCCGCCACGGGCACTGCTAGACTGGCGCTCCACCGCCGCTCCCGCCTGCATGACGACCTCCGCGCCCTCCTTCTCCCCACGCATCGGCGTGTTCGATTCAGGCCTTGGCGGGTTGTCGGTGCTGCGATCGATCCGGCAGCAGCTGCCAGCGGCGCAGCTGCTCTATGTCGCCGACTCGGGCCACGCGCCGTACGGTGAGCGTGGTGACGACTACGTCTGCGCCCGGTCACTGGCCATCGCGGACTTCCTGTACGGACAGGGTGCACAGCTGCTCGTGATCGCGTGCAACACCGCCACGGCGGCCGCGGCCGCCGCCTTGCGCACACGCTATCCCGACGGTCGCATCGTCGGGGTCGAACCGGGCCTGAAACCCGCCGCGGTGCTGAGCCGCAGCGGCCGTGTCGGCGTGATGGCCACCAATGGCACGCTGCGCAGCGAGCGCTTTCGCCTGCTGGCACAGACCCATGCCACCCACCTCGACCTGCGCCTGCAGGCCTGCACCGGACTGGCCGCCGCGATCGAGGCAGGCGAGACCGATGCACCCGCCGTGCGCGAGCGTGTGGAGACACACTGTGCGGAACTCCGGGCGCAGAACGTGGACACGGTCGTTCTCGGCTGCACGCACTATCCGTTCGTCGCCCACCACATCCAGGCCGCGATGGGCGCGGAGGTCCGGTTGATCGACACGTCGGATGCCGTGGCACGGCGCACGGCATCGCTGGTCGGTGCACTGGGTGCCGAGGCCGCGGAGGGACCATCCACCGTCGCACCGCTGGCGCAGTTGTGGACCACCGGGGATGTCGCCACGCTGCGGGGTTTCGTGCAACGCTGGCTCGACTTCCCCTGCACCTTCGAGGCATGGGCTGGATAACGCGAAAAATGGCCCCTTCGCTTATAGTGGCCCCGCGAAATAGTTCTCGCATTCGCCCCCGACCCGTCTCAGGAGGATCTCCGATGCGCATTGCAAGCCTGACCCGCCGCCTCTTCACCGGCACCCTGCTGGCCACCCTGCTGGCCAGCAGCCCCGCCCAAGCCCAGACCGCCGTGCGCGTGGGATCCAAGATCGATACCGAAGGCTCCCTGCTCGGCAACCTGATCATCCAGGTGCTCGAAGCCGGCGGCATCCACACCGAGAACAAGGTGCAGCTCGGCAACACCAAGATCGTGCGCGGCGCCCTCACGGCCGGCGAGATCGACATCTACCCGGAGTACACCGGCAACGGCGCCTTCATGTTCTCCGCCGAGAAGGACCCGGCCTGGAAGGACGCCAAGGCCGGTTACGAAAAGGTCAAGGCCCTCGACTTCCAGGCCAACAAGATCGTCTGGCTGGAGCCCGCTCCGGCCAACAACACCTGGGCCATCGCCATCCGCAAGGACGTGGCGACCGCCAACAGGCTCAAGACGCTGGACGACATGGGCCGCTGGATCGCGGGCGGGGGCAAGTTCAAGCTCGCGGCCTCCGCAGAGTTCATCGAACGCCCGGATGCCCTGCCCGCATTCCAGACCGCTTATGGGTTCAAGCTCAAGCAGGACCAGTTGCTGACGCTGGCCGGCGGCGACACCACCGTGACGATCAAGGCGGCCGCAGAGCAGACCTCGGGCGTCAACGCCGCGATGGCGTACGGCACGGACGGGCCGGTGGCGGCACTCGGGCTGGTGGTGCTGGACGACACGAAGGGCGTGCAGCCGATCTATGCACCGGCGCCGATCGTGCGCGCCGAGGTGCTGGAGAAGCACCCGAAGATCCGCGACCTGCTCGCCCCGGTGTTCAGGACGCTGGATGGCGCGACGCTGCAGGCGCTCAATGCCCGCATCGCGCTGGGCGGTGAAGACGCCAAGAAGGTGGCGGCCAGCTATCTGAAGTCCAAGGGCTTCATCAAGTAAGGCGGTGCAGCGGCAGGCGCTGATGCAAGGTCGACGCCACCACACGGTCCTGGGGGTGCTGCTGGTGGCGGGGCTGGCGGCGGTGTTCTGTCTGCCGTTCCTGACGCAGGCCCCGAACCGGCTCCTCTCCGGCGTGGGCGTGCCCGTGGCGGAGGTGATCGCCGGGCCCCGGCGCTGGGCGCTGACGCCCGTCCTGTTCCTGCTGGCTGCCGCGCTGCGGCCTCCATCCGGGCACCGGATGCGCTGGCTGACCTTGGTTGGTGCCACCAGCCTGCTGGGTGGGCTGACCTGGCTGGCGGGCACACACGCCCGTGCGTTGTTGTCCGAGGACATGCCCCTCGGTCGCACCTCGCTGGGCAGCGGTTATTGGGTGCTGGCCGTGCTGTGCGGACTGGCCATGGCCGAAGCCTTGCAGGGCTGGACGAGGCATGCGTGGCTGTCGCTGGCGGGCAGCGCGGTCTTCGTTGCGCCGGTGGCTGTGCTGGTGTGGCAAGGCCATCTGGACGCCCTGTCGCTCATGAAGGAATACGACAACCGCCGGGACGTGTTCGACGCCGCCCTGCAGCGGCACCTGCTGCTGGTCGGCGCGACGCTGTTGCCGACGGTGCTGATCGGCGTGCCGCTGGGCGTGCTGGCGGCCAGACGCGCCAGGATTCAACCGGCACTGCTGTCGGTGCTCAACCTGA
>NZ_JBFPGY010000148.1:0-3150 GCF_041083715.1 Sphaerotilus sp. | reverse complement strand
CGGTGTGGGCCATCTCGATGGTGCCGTTCTGCACGCCATCGACGACGCCGAACGCCGGCATCAGCTCGCCACCCGGGTGGGTCGAGATCTGGAACTTGCCACCCGTCATCGCGCTGACCTGCTTGGCAAACTCCTCCGCAGCGCCGAAGATGGTGTCGAGCGACTTCGGAAAGCTCGACGCCAGGCGCCAGCGGATGTTGGCCTGGGCATGGACGATGGCCGGCGCAGCGCCCGCAGCGAGCACGCCGGCCAAGCCCGTTTGACGGATGAAATTGCGACGTTCCATGCAGAGACTCCTGAAAACCTGGATGAGTAAGGGAAAAGTGGTGCGCGATTCTAGGAAGCCCCTCACGGCAGGGCCACAAGGGTTACCCCTGCGCAACCAGGCGCAGCGGCGGTGCCACGCCCAGCCGCACGCTCCAGTCGTGCATTTGCCGCGCCAGTTGCGGCTCGACGGGGAGGCCGGTGCGGCGGCGCTCCGTCTGGCAGTCGTGCTCGGGGTCGCCGGGCATGCGCGGCGATCCGGGTTCGGCGGCCAGCGCGTGCGCCATCTGCTCGACCACGGCGGCCAGCACTGGCCCGCCCGCGAAGCGCATCGGGTCGATGACGAGGAAAAACGCCCCGATGCGGCGTGGCGCGTCGAGGTCGCCGAACATGGACGGGATGTGCGGGCCGAAGGGATTGCCGTGCAGCGGGCCGCTGAGCAGATCGACCATCAGCGCCAGCGCGTAGCCCTTGTGGCCGTAGTCGTGGCCGCCGAGCGGGGTGACGGCGATGGCGGCGTTCGGGTCGGTGGTCGGCTGGCCTGCGGCGTCGATGGCGATGTCGGGCGGCAGCGGGTGGCCCTCGCGGCGGGCGTTCATCACGCGGTTCCACGGGATGGAGGTCGTCGCCATGTCCAGGCACACCGGCTCGCCATTGGCACGCGGGAAGGCGATGGCGATCGGGTTGGTGCCGAAGAACGGGCGCTGGCCGCCGTGGGGCGCGGCGATGCTGTCGGCGTGGGTGAAGGCGAGTCCGATCAGGCCGGCCCGCGCCGCCTCGCGGGCGTAGAGGCCAACCGCGCCGCAGTGCGACGAGTCGCGCACGCCCACCGCTGCCAAGCCGGTTTCACGGGCGATGTCCATCGCCAGCCGGTTGGCGAAATGCGCGACGAGGATGCCCTGCCCCTGGTCGCCATCGACCTGCGCGGTGGACACACCCGTGCGCTCGATGCGCAGCACCGGCCGCGCCCGGATCGAACCACGCGCGATGCGGTCGAAGTAGTGCGGCAACCGGGCGATGCCGTGCGTGTCCACGCCCCACAGGCTGGTCTGCACGAGGCTGTCGGCGAGTTGCCGGGCGTCGGGTGGGCGCAGGTCGAGCGCCTGCAGGCACTGCACCGCCCACGCGGCGATGTCTTCGGCGGGCACGCACACGCTGCCCTCGGCGATCGGCTGCACCATCAGGATTCCCTTTTCACATCACCGCGCCGAGCTGCCACGGCACGAATTCGTTCTGGCCGTAGCCGTGTTGTTCGCTCTTGGTGGCGCGGCCCGAGGCGGCGTCCAGCATGAGGCGGAAGATGCGCTCGCCGGCTTCGTCCACCGACTCGGCGCCGTCGATCACGGTGCCGCAGTTCAGGTCGATGTCGTCGGCCTGCCGGTTCCACAGCGCGGTGTTGGTCGAGAACTTCAGCGACGGCGACGGCGCGCAGCCATAGGCCGAGCCGCGCCCGGTCGTGAAGCAGATCAGGTTGGCGCCGCCCGCGACCTGCCCCGTCGCCGAGACCGGGTCGTAGCCGGGCGTGTCCATGAAGACGAGGCCGTGCGCGGTGACCGGCTGCGCGAACTCGACGACATCGACCAGATTCGTCGTGCCGCTCTTGGCGATGGCACCGAGGCTCTTTTCGAGGATCGTCGTCAGCCCGCCCGCCTTGTTGCCAGCGGAGGGGTTGTTGTCCATGCGCATGGCGTGGCGGGCGGTGTATTCCTCCCACCACGCGATGCGGGCGCGCAGCTTGTCGGCGACTCCGACGTTGACGGCGCGGCGGGTCAGCAGGTGCTCGCCGCCGTAGATCTCGGGCGTCTCGGACAGGATCGCCGTGCCGCCATGGCGCACGAGGCGATCGACCGCCGCGCCGAGCGCCGGGTTCGCGCTCAGGCCGGAGTAGCCATCCGAGCCGCCGCATTGCAGGCCGACGACAAGGTGCGACGCCGGCACCGGCTGCCGCGAGACGCGGTTCGCCTCGGGCAGCATCTGGCGGATCAGCGCGACGCCACGCGCCACGGTCTGCGCCGTGCCGCCCGAGTCCTGGATGCTGAAGGTGACGAGCTTGGCGCCCTCCTGCAGCCCTTCCTGCGCGATCAGACCCTGGATCTGGTTCGTCTCGCAGCCCAGGCCGACGACGAGCACGGCGGCGAAGTTCGGGTGCCGCGCATAGCCGCCGAGCGTGCGGCGCAGCACGCGCAGTTCCTCGCCGTCGCTGGCCGTGGCGCAGCCCATGCCGTGGGTCAGCGCGACGATGCCGTCCACGTTCGGGAAGTCCGCCAGTGCCTCGGGCCGGATGTCGCGGCGGAACTGGTCGGCGATGGCCCGTGCCACGGTCGCCGAGCAGTTCACCGAGGTCAGCACACCGATGTAGTTGCGCGTCGCCACCCGGCCGTCCGCCCGCACGATGCCGTCGAACGTCGCCGGCTCGGCCTCGAAGGCGGTCAGCACCGCGTCCACGCCGTCTGCGTGCTCGCGGGTGAAGTCGCTGAACGCGAGGTTGTGGGTGTGGACGTGCTGGCCCGGCGCGATCGGCTGGGTCGCCGTGCCGATGACCTGCCCGTAGCGGCGCACCGGCTCGCCCGCCGCGATGGCGCGGGTGGCGACCTTGTGCCCCGGCGGGACCAGCCCGGAGACGGTCACGCCCTCGCCCTCCAGCACGGTGCCGCCCAGCAGTTGCGCGCGGGCGATGACGACGTTGTCGCCGGGATGGATGCGGATGACGGGGCCGGCGCTCATGGGGTGGTCCTCGGGGTGGCTCAGGTGTCGATCAGGCGTCGATCAACGCCGGGTTCCAGGCGTGGACCGTCTGCTGCTGTTCGCCCAGCCCGTCGATG
Organism: Sphaerotilus sp.; assembly: GCF_041083715.1. Lineage (GTDB taxonomy): Bacteria > Pseudomonadota > Gammaproteobacteria > Burkholderiales > Burkholderiaceae_C > Sphaerotilus. Next base: position 64 of record NZ_JBFPGY010000148.1, on the reverse strand, counting down.
CCCAGGCGGATCACGTCCCCGTCCTTCAGGAACACCGCGTCCGGCTTCTTGCCCATGCCGACGC
>NZ_JBFPGY010000147.1:0-3158 GCF_041083715.1 Sphaerotilus sp. | reverse complement strand
CGGTGAGCTGCGCATCAAGACGCTGAGCCGGCTCTACAGTTTCCTCAGCCAGGTGAACCAGTCGATCGTCTGGACACGGGCGCCAGAAGAGCTGTACCAGCGCATCTGCCAGGTCGCCATCAGCCATGGCCATTTCCGCATGGCCTGGATCGTCCAGGGCGACGCACGATCGTCCACCCTGGCGCTGGCTGCCCACAGCGGCGAGACCGACCGCACCGCCCCGGAACACCAGCCACGCGACCTGCGCCTGGACCACACCGGCACCGATGCGGATCACTCCGCCGTGCGCACCTGGCGCAGCGGGCACCTGCGCTGGGATGTTCCGCCCAGCGCGCCGAGCCAGGCCGTGGCGATTCCGGTGCGCTGCAGCGACACGATGACCGCCGTGCTGGTGCTGGTGCGGGAACGCTTCAATCCGGAGGATCCGGAAGAGCAGGCGCTGTTCAACGAGATCAGCACCGACATGTCGTATGCGCTGACCCAGTTCCAGCGCCGGGAACAGTGGCGCGAGGGCCAGGACCGCAACCGACTCCTCGCAGCCGCACTCGAAAGCACGCAGGACGGCGTGATCGTGACCGACATGCGCGGCCACATCGTCTCGGTCAACCGGGCCTTCACCGAGATCACCGGCTACAGCGCGCAGGACGCCCTCGGCCAGAGCACCGACTTCCTGCGCTCCGACCGCCAGCCCGCCGATTTCCACGAAGCCATCCGCGACCGCGTGCTGCACGACGGGCGCTGGCAGGGCGAACTGTGGAGCCAGCGCAAGGACGGCACCTACCAGGCGCTGTGGAATTCCGTGGCCACCGTCTCGAACGCGCAAGGACTGCCGACCCACCTCGTCACGGTCTTCACTGACGTGACCGCCAAGAAAGAAGTCGAAGCACAGTTGCAGGAACTCGCCCACGTCGACAGCCTGACGGGCCTGCCGAACCGGCTGATGGTGCTGTCGCGGCTGGAGCATGCGCTGGCGGCGGCGCGGCGCAAGCACCACAAGGTCGCCGTGCTCTACATCGACCTGGACAACTTCAAGAACGTCAACGACAGCCTCGGCCACAACGCCGGCGACCAGCTGCTGCTCGGCGTCGCACAGCGCCTGGCACACCGCACCCGGCGCGAGGACACGCTAGGCCGGCTCGGTGGCGACGAGTTCATCCTCGTGCTCGAAACCCTGCGGGATGGCGAAGACGCCGCCGCGGTCGCGCAGGAACTGCTGCACCTGCTGGCCAGCCCGTTCGACGTCGGCCCGAGCGAGGTCTATGTGCAGGCCTCGATCGGCATCAGCCTCTATCCGGAAGACGGCACCGAGGTCGAAGAGCTGTTGCGTGATGCCGACACCGCCATGTACCAGGCCAAACGCGCCGGGCGCGGCACTTACCGCTACTACACCGAAGCACTGACGCAAGCCGCGCAGGTGCGGCTGCAGCTCGACACCCGCCTGCGCCGTGCACTGGCGCGCCAGGAGTTCGAGCTCTGGTACCAGCCGCTCTACCGCCTGCGCGACCGGCGCCTGATCGGACTGGAGGCCCTGGTCCGCCTGAACCAGCCCGGGCTGCCGCCGGTCGGTCCGGCCGAGTTCATCCCGGTTCTGGAAGACACCGGCCACATCGTGGCGCTGGGCGAGTGGGTCACGCAGGAAGCCTGCCGCCAGGGCCGTGCCTGGCTGGACGAAGGGCTCGATTTCGGGCGCATCGCGGTCAACATCTCCGCGGTCGAGATGCAGCGTGGTGGAACCGTCGCCCGGGTGCAGCGGGCACTGGAGACCCATGGCCTTGGCGCCGAGTACCTGGAGCTGGAAATCACCGAATCGGGCCTGATGCAGCAAGGCGACCACAGCGAGGCCTTCCTGCACAGCCTGCGCGCGATGGGCGTGCAGCTCGCCATCGACGACTTCGGCACCGGCTACTCGTCGCTGTCGCAGCTGAAGCGGTTCCCGGTCGGCAAGCTCAAGATCGACCGCAGCTTCATCCGCGACCTGATGACCGACAGCGCCGACGCCCAGCTCGTCAACACCATGGTCGCGATGGGCCGCAGCCTCGGCATCTCGGTGCTGGCCGAAGGCGTCGAGACCGAGGAGCAGATGTGCCATCTGCGGGACATTGGCTGCGAGGCGGCGCAGGGCTACTTCTTCGGCCGGCCTGCACCAGCCGCCACCGCGCGCCAGTGGCTGAACGTTGCCGGGCAGGAGGTGATCGATCCCGGCCACCACGGAACGGACGCTGCCAGCGGCGAGGTGTGGCCGGTGATCTGAGCAGCGGCCATCGACGGGCATCCGGGCACGCTCCTACAATGGCCTGGTGAACATCTTCAACGCCGACCTGCACTGCCACTCGACCGTCTCCGACGGAACGCTGAGTCCCGAAGCCCTCGCCGAGCGCGCCCGCGCCAACGGCGTCGAGCTGTGGGCGCTCACCGACCATGACGAGATCGGTGGCCAGCAGCGCGCCCGCGACGCCGCGCGGGCCCAGGGTCTGCCGCACCTGACCGGCGTGGAGATCTCGGTGACGTTCGCGGGCGAGACGGTGCACATCGTCGGCCTCGGGTTCGACGACCGCAACGAGGCGCTTTGCCAGGGTCTGGCCGCCACCCGCGGTGGCCGCGAGGAGCGTGCACGCGAGATGGCCGCCGAGCTGCTCAAGGTCGGCATCCCCGGCGCCTTCGAGGGTGCGCTGAAGTACGTCGGCAATCCGGACCTGATCTCGCGCACCCATTTCGCGCGCTACCTCGTCGAGACCGGCCGCTGCAGCGACACCAACGATGTCTTCCGCAAGTACCTGGCCGATGGCAAGCCCGGCTACGTGCCGCACCGCTGGGCCGGCCTGGGAGACGCCGTGCGCTGGATCACGCAGGCGGGAGGCGTCGCCGTGATCGCCCATCCCGGCCGCTACCACCGGTTCACCCCGACCACCGAATTCGCGCTGTTCTCCGAATTCAAGGAGCACGGCGGCCAGGGCGTCGAGGTCGTCACCGGCAGCCACACCACGGCCGAGTACGGCAAGTACGCCGCGATGGCCATCGAATTCGATCTGGCGGCCTCGCGCGGCAGCGACTTCCATTCGCCCGCCGAAAGCCGCACCGACCTGGGCAAGCTGCCCCGCCTGCCCACCCAACTGACCCCTGTGTGGGAACTGCTCGCCGAGCGCATCACGCACCCGGTC
>NZ_JBFPGY010000146.1:0-3168 GCF_041083715.1 Sphaerotilus sp. | reverse complement strand
GGTCCGGCGTGGCTGGACGTCAGTGCTGCCTGGCTTGGCCAGCCGTACGCGATGGAAGCACAGGCGCTGTCGGACGTGGTCGTCGCCGATCTGCCGCTGGATGCTGTCCGCGACCAGATGTCGATCCATCCGACGCTCGCCCAGCAGTTCTGCGAAACGCTGGCGCAGCAGGTCCAGCAGATGACGTTGGCCTCGCGCAACCTGTTGCACAACGACGCGCCGGCCCGGCTGGCGCAGTGGTTGCTGCAACGTCTGCCGCAGCGCAGCGGCCAGGCCGAGTTGCGCCTGCAGGAGCGCAAGCGCGACATCGCCCAGCAGCTGGCCATGTCGCCCGAGACGCTGTCGCGGTTGATGCGCAGCTTCGAGTCGCGCGGAGTGCTGTCGGTGCGCGGCTACCAGGTGCAGGTCCGCGACGTGGAGGAGTTGCGGGCACTGGCCGGCACGGTGGCCTGATCAGTCGATTTCGATGCCGGGGTGGTAGTCCGCGGCGGGGATGATCTTCCAGCGTCCCGCCAATGTCGCGCTGAGCAGTGCTGCGCCACCGCAACCCGCCACCACCGCCCAGTGGGCCATCCACTGGCCGTCATAGGCGCCGAACATGCTGGCACGGAAGGCCCGCACGACCCAGGTGAATGGCAGATAGGGGTGCAGCGCCTGGAAGAACGGTGTGGCCAGCTCGATCGGCAGGGTCGCTCCGGCCGACGACAGCTGCACGATCAGCAGGATGATGCCCAGCACCTTGCCCAGCTCGCCGAACCAGCGGATCAGCGCGAACAGGATGAACAGGAAGGCCAGCGACGCTGCGGCCACCGTGACGACGAAGGGGCCGAGGTCGTGCACGCGGATGTGCAGGATGCCCATCATCATCGCGACCATCACCGCCGACTGGCCCAGCACCACCGTCGCCGGCCAGACCAGCTTGCCCATGACCTGGGCCGAACGGCGCAGCCCGGCTGCGGTATCGGGCAGGCGACGCAGGTTGAACAGCAGCGCAGCCGTCACCGCCCCGACCCACAGGGACATCGGCACGAAATTCGGTGCGAAGCCCGCACCGTCGTTGCCCACCGGGGCGACGATTTCCAGGGCTGGTTCGACCGAATCGGCCAGGCCGCGTGCGCTGCCTTCGGGCAGCGGCACGTCGCCGGGCAAGGCACTGGCCAGCAGCGCCAGCCCATCGCGCAACTGGGCGCTGCCCGATTCCAGCCGGGTGAGTCCGGCGTGCAGCTGGGTGTGGCCGCTCTGCAGCTTGCGCAGGCCATCGCCCAGTGCAAGCGCACCGCTGCCGAGTTGCTGTGCGCCGTGGGGCAGGGCATCGACGCGGCTGTCGTCGGGCAGCGCGGTGGTGATCTGGTGCAACGCGCCGCTGAACTGCAGGAAGCTGCCACTCACGCTCTGGATGCCGGTCTGCAATTGCTGCATGCCGCCGATCAGCCGCTGGTTGCCGTCGCGGGCCTGCACCAGACCCAGGCCGAGCAGCTCGACGCCGTCGTCGATCGCCCGCGCACCTTCTGCCAGCCCGTCGCCGATCAGCGGGATCGGTTGTGTGCTGCGCTGCAGCGCCTGGGTGCCGGCCTTGAGTTGCCGGGTGCCCTGGTAGAGCTGCTCCAGTCCCTTGCCCAGATCGGTCTGTCCTTGCAGCAATCGCTGCGAACCGGACTTCAGCGGGTCCAGGTCCGTGGCCGCAGGGCGGTGGCTGTCCAGCGTGCGCAAGCCCGAGGAAAGCTGTCGCCATCCGCCGGCGAACTGGGTGCTGGCATCGGCGAGCTGGGTGGTGCCACGCTGGACCTGCTGCGCCGCTTCGCCCGCCTTGCCCAGCCCCAGGGACAGCTCGGCTGCGCCCTGCCGTGCTTGGTGGGTGCCCTCGGCCAGCAGCCGGCTGCCGTCATGGAGGTGACCGACCCGGTCGCGCAGCGTCGCCAGGTTCAGCTTCGAACCCTGCGCAGTGGTCAGCACCATGTCCCAGCGCTGTTCGTTGAGCGCTTCGTTGACACGGTGCGCCAGTTCAGGCGCGAACCGCTTGGCGAAGCCGGCGCCGCTGTAGCTGTTGCCCTCGGAGGTGTAGATCACCAGCTTGGCGGCGCCAGCCTCGCGCCCCGGCACTGCCAGCTCGCTGAAGTTGGGTGGAATCAGCACCGCGAAGCTCAGCTCGCCTCGCCGCACCGCCTGCTTGGCCGACTCGGCGTCCTCGAAGCGCTGCCACTGGAACAAGCCTTGGCGCAGCAACGTCTGGCTGACATCCTCGCCCATGTGCGTCGTCTGGCCGCGGAAGATCCCGCCCATGTCCGCGTTGACGAGACCTGCCCGCAGGGCGCTGGTGCGCGCGCTGGGGTCCCACATGCTGGACAGGTAGATCAGTGCGTACAACGCAGGGATGAACAGTGCGCCCACGACCGCAATCGCGAAGCGGCGGTCCCGGACGAGCAGCGTCCAGTCCGCGTGCATGAGCATGTTCACGCCGCTCCACCAGCCGGTCCGCCCTGGTCTGTTGTTGTGGTTCATGGTCAAGAGTCTGGCCTTTGCGTGTCTTCTTGGCTTTAGCACTCGCTGAGAGCGAGTGCTAAACTGAGGGGAACTCCAGGACGCAAGCACAGTCTATGTCCACCATGCAACTGTCATCTTCCACCGCCCTTTCTCTGCGTGATCCGTGGGCCCTGGTGCCTTCGCTCGGCAACCTCGATGCCTACATCAGCGCCGTCAACCGGCTGCCGATGCTGACGGCGGACGAAGAGTCGAGTCTGGCGCGCAAGCTGCGTGACAAGCAAGATCTGGACGCTGCCGGCCGGCTGGTGCTGTCGCACCTGCGCCTGGTCGTCTCGGTGGCCCGCCAGTACCTCGGTTACGGCCTGCCGCACGGTGATCTGATCCAGGAAGGCAACGTCGGCCTGATGAAGGCCGTCAAGCGCTTCGACCCCGAGCAGGGCGTGCGGCTGGTCAGCTATGCGCTGCACTGGATCAAGGCCGAGATCCACGAGTACATCCTGAAGAACTGGCGCATGGTCAAGGTCGCGACGACCAAGGCGCAGCGCAAGCTGTTCTTCAATCTGCGCTCGATGAAGCGCCAGTTCAAGGGCGAAGCCGCCGAGGGTGACACGCACCGCGCCGGCCTGTCCGAGGCCGAGATCGACAAGGTCGCCGCGCAGCTCAACGTCAAGCGCGAAGAGGTCATCG
>NZ_JBFPGY010000145.1:0-3171 GCF_041083715.1 Sphaerotilus sp. | reverse complement strand
CGCACGGGGCGAGTGCCGCCTCCTTCGCGGTGCTCACAGCCAAGCTCGACTACCTGGACGAGGCCGACGTGCGCCGCGTGCGCGAGGCCTACCGCTTCGCCGACCAGGCCCACCTGGGCCAGTTCCGTGCCAGCGGCGAGCCCTACATCACGCACCCGATCGCGGTCGCCGGCCTGTGCGCCGACTGGAAGCTCGATGCCCAGGCCATCATGGCCGCGCTGATGCACGACGCGATGGAAGACTGCGGCGTGACCAAGGCAGAGCTGGTCGAGCGCTTCGGCACACCCACCGCCGACATCGTCGACGGCCTGACCAAGCTCGACAAGCTGCAGTTCTCCACCCGCGAGGAGTCGCAGGCCGAGTCCTTCCGCAAGATGCTGCTGGCGATGGCGCGCGACGTGCGCGTCATCCTGATCAAGCTCGCCGACCGCATGCACAACATGCGCACGATGGGCGCCATGGCGCAGAACAAGCGCGGCCGCATCGCCCGCGAGACGCTGGAGATCTATGCGCCGATCGCGCACCGGCTCGGGCTGAACCAGTGCTACCGCGAGCTGCAGGAGCTGTCGTTCAGCTTCCTGCAGCCGTGGCGCCACGCGGCGCTGTCGCGCGCCGTGGACAAGGCCCGCGGCCACCGCCGTGACATGGTCGAGCGGGTGCGCGAGGAGGTCGAGATCTCGCTGACGCAGGCCGAGGTGCCGGCGCAGGTCTATGGTCGCGAGAAGACCGTGCACTCGATCTACACCAAGATGCGCGAGAAGCACCTCAGCTTCGCGCAGATGAGCGACATCTTCGGCTTCCGGCTCGTCGTGGCGACCTTGCCGGAGTGCTACCTGGCGCTGGGTGTGCTGCACCAGCTGTACAAGCCGGTGCCGGGCCGCTTCAAGGACTACATCGCCATCCCCAAGGCCAATGGCTACCAGTCGCTGCACACCACGGTGGTGAGTCCGGTCGGTACGGCCGTGGAGTTCCAGATCCGCACGGCGGCGATGCATGCGGTGGCGGAGGCCGGCATTGCCGCGCACTGGATGTACAAGACCGGCGGCGGCAGCGAGCCGCCGGACACCAAGCACCTCGGCACCATGTGGCTGCAGTCGCTGGTCGATATCCAGAGCGAGACGCGCGACTCGGCCGAGTTCCTCGAGCACGTCAAGATCGACTTGTTCCCGGAATCGATCTACCTCTTCACGCCCAAGAGCAAGATCCTGGCGCTGCCGCGGGGCGCCACGCCGGTGGACTTCGCCTACGCGATCCACTCGCGGGTGGGCGACCACTGCGTCGCGGCGCGGGTCAATGGCGAGCCGGTGGCGCTGCGCACCGAGCTGAACTCGGGCGACGTGGTCGAGATCATCACGGCCCCGTCGGCGCGTCCCAATCCGGCCTGGCTCAACTTCGTGCGCACCGGCAAGGCACGCTCCAAGATCCGCCATTACCTGAAGAACATGGAGGCCGAGGAGTCGTATGACCTGGGCCTCAAGCTGCTGGCGCAGGCGCTGCGCACCGAAGGGCTGCAGCTGCCGGGCGTCGATGACAGCAGTCTCAGCGAGGCGGACGCGACGCTGTGGCAATCGCTGGTGCGCTGGAGTGGCAACCGCAACCGGCGCGAGCTGCTCACCGACATCGGCCTGGGCCGCAAGATCGCCGTCATCGTGGCCAAGCGCCTGGCACGCAAGATGGTCGAGCAGGGCCGGCGTCCCGACGCGCTGACACTCAGCATGGGCCGCTACGCCACCGACCAGGAAGCGCCGACCCAGGGCACCGTCGTCATCGACGGCAGCGAGAACGCCACCATCCAGCTCGCCACCTGCTGCCAGCCGATCCCGGGCGACGAGATCGTCGGCTACCTCGGCCGTGGCGAAGGGCTCACGGTGCACACCAGCGACTGCTCGGTGGGCAAGCGCCACTTCGAGCGCGACCCCGAGCGCTGGCTGGGCGTCGAGTGGGCCGAGCAGCCGGCGCGGACCTTCCGCACCGCGGTGGCCGTGCTGGTGCACAACGGCAAGGGCGTGCTGGCCGAGGTGGCGCAGGCCGTGAGCCATGCCGAAGCCGACATCGCCCACATCGACATGGACCCGACCCGCGCAGACGAGACCTCCGAGCTGAAGCTCACGCTCGCGGTGCGCGACCGGCAGCATCTGGCGGATGTGCTGCGCGTGGTGCGGCGCTGCCCGTCGGTGGTGCGCGTGTCCCGCGTCAAGCCCTGAAGTTCCGGACCCGGCTCAAGCCACGTCCGGTGCAGGGTAGTGCACGGCCACCACCTCCAGCCGCTGCAGCCCGCCTGGCGTCATCAGCTGCACCTCGTCGCCCTCGCGCGCCTTGATCAGCGCGCGGGCAATCGGCGCCACCCAGCTCACCTCGCCGTTCAGGTTGTCGGCCTCGTCGATGCCCTTGATGGTGATGGTGTGCTCCACCCCATCGCCGTCGGCGTAGGTGACCGTGGCGCCGAAGAAGATCTGGTCCTTGCCATGGTGCGCCGACGGGTCCGCCACTTCGGCGATGTCCAGACGCCGCGTCAGGTAGCGGATGCGGCGGTCGATCTCGCGCAGACGCTTCTTGCCATAAAGGTAATCCCCATTCTCCGAGCGGTCGCCGTTCTTGGCGGCCCACGACACGATCTCCACCACCCGCGGCCGCTCTTCGTCTAGCAGTTGCATCAGCTCGGCGCGCAGGCTGCGCCAGCCTTGCGGGGTCATGTAGTTTCGTGTACCGGCCGGCAGCGGGGGCAGACCGTTCGCGGGCTCATCGTCGTCGTTGTCCGACGCTTCAGGCTGAAATGCTTTGCTCATGATCAGAATTGCGGGATCATCGGTACTGTTTGGTCCCGCGATTGCGGGGTTTGTGGTGCACGGCCATCACACTGGATGTGCGGAATTCGTAATTGGGTAGCGAAATACGTCACACTTTGAAACGTCCGGTCCTACAGCAGGGGAAGTGACATGCCGATGACCTTGGCACGTCACAGAAGAAATAAGTGCTGGAGACCTGCGAATCCGATCAACTGACGTTGGCTGGTTCGCCCGATAGGTATTTTTGAGGACCCCCTGCCATGTCCCGTCCCCATTTTGCTCAAGATCCGATGGACCCATTGTTGACCACCCGCGAGGCCGCCCAGCGATTGGGTGTGTCGCTGCGCACCGTCCAGCTCTGGGTCGAAGCAGGAACCCTGCCCGC
>NZ_JBFPGY010000144.1:0-10410 GCF_041083715.1 Sphaerotilus sp. | reverse complement strand
GACTCGCCGTGGCGGGTCATCGACACAGCCCAGCCCTCGTCGTCCTCGTTCTTGATGACCTTGGCGGTCCAGACCTCGTCGCGCCACAGGCGCGGCGACTGGACCGGGGCAAAGGGATCGTCGGCTTCCGGAAGGTCGGCCATGCCTCAGACGCGCTCGGCGACCCAGCCGCGCACGCTGGCCAGCGCACCGGCCAGCTTGCTCGCATCGGTACCGCCGGCCATCGCCATGTCCGGCTTGCCACCTCCCTTGCCACCGACCTGCTGCGCGACGAAGTTGACCAGCTCGCCAGCCTTGACCTTGCCCGTCGAGTCGGCCGTGACGCCAGCTGCGATCTGCACCTTCATGCCATCGACCGCCGCCAGCACGATCGCCGCCGTCTTGAGCTTGTTCTTGAGCTGGTCCATGGTCGTGCGCAGCGTGGCAGCATCTGCGCCTTCCAGCACGGCGGCCAGCACCTTCAACCCGTTCAGGTCGATCGCCTGCGCCACCAGCGCGTCACCCTGGTTGGACGCCAGCCTGCCCTTGAGCGCGACGACTTCCTTTTCCAGCGCACGCAGCTGCTCCTGCAGGCTGCCGATGCGGTGCGAGATTTCAGCCGGCGCCGCCTTGAGCGCACCAGCCACACCGTTCACCGTGGCTTCCAGCGACTGCAGATAGGCCAGCGCGTTGTCGCCTGTCACCGCCTCGACACGGCGGATGCCGGCCGCGACACCCGACTCGGCCACGATCTTGAACACGCCGATGTCGCCCGTGCGCCGCACGTGGACACCACCGCAGAGTTCCTTGCTGGAGCCGATCGTCTGCACGCGCACGGTCTCGCCGTACTTCTCGCCGAACAGCATCATCGCGCCGGACTTCTGCGCGTCGTCGAGCGCCATCACCTCGGCGTTCGCTGCGGCGTTGGCGAGGATCTCGGCGTTGACGAGGGACTCGACCTGGCGAATCTCCGCATCGGTCATCGGCGCGTTGTGCGCGAAGTCGAAGCGGGTGCGGTCGGCGGTGACCTGCGAGCCCTTCTGCTGCACGTGCGTGCCGAGCACTTCGCGCAGGGCCTTGTGCATCAGGTGGGTCGCGCTGTGGTTGCGCACGATCTTCACGCGCAGTTCGGCATCCACCTTGGCGGCGAACGTGTCGCCGACCTTGACCGCGCCTTCGGCGATGCGGCCGTGGTGGCCGAACACATCGGCCTGGATCTTGAACGTGTCCTCGATGACCACGCGGGTCGTGCCGTTGCGCAGCTCGCCCGTGTCGCCCGCCTGACCGCCGCTTTCGGCGTAGAACGGGGTGTGATCGAGCACGATCACGGCGTCATCGCCGGCGTTCGCCTGCTCGACCTGGCTGCCGTCCACGTAGACCGCGACGACCTTCGAGGTGTCGCAGGCGAGGTGCTCGTAGCCGTGGAACGCGGTCGGCACGCCGCTGTACGACAGGCCGGCCGCCATCTTGAACTTGCCGGCAGCGCGGGCCTGGTCGCGCTGGCGATTCATCGCGGCCTCGAAACCCGCCTGGTCCACCGTCACGCCACGCTCGCGGCAGACGTCGGCGGTCAGGTCGACCGGAAAGCCATAGGTGTCGTGCAGCTTGAACGCTGTTTCGCCGTCGATCTGCTTCGTGCCCGACGCTTCGACCGCGGCCAGCGCGCCGTCCAGGATCTCCATGCCGTTGGCGATGGTCTGGAAGAAGCGCTCTTCCTCCTGCTTCAGCACGCTGAAGATGCGGTCGGCGTTCTGGCGCAACTCCGGATAGGCATCGCCCATCTGGACGGCCAGCGGATGCACCAGCGTGTGGAAGAACGGCGCGCGCGCGCCCAGCTTGTAGCCGTGGCGGATCGCGCGGCGGGCAATGCGGCGCAGCACGAAGCCACGGCCAGCGTTGCCCGGAATGACGCCATCGGCGACCGTGAACGAGCAGGCGCGGATGTGGTCGGCGATGACCTTCAGGCTGGGGCTCGCAGCGTCGCAGCCAACACCACCGTCGGTCACGCCGGCAGCGAAGTCCACCGCGTTCCTGGCCGCGGCCAGCAGCGCGACGAACAGGTCGATCTCGTAGTTCGAATGCACGTGCTGCAGCACCGCAGTGATGCGCTCCAGGCCCATGCCGGTGTCCACCGAGGGCTTGGGCAGCTTGTGCATCACACCGTCTTCGGTGCGGTTGTACTGCATGAAGACGTTGTTCCAGATCTCGATGTAGCGGTCGCCGTCTTCGTTCGGGCTGCCCGGAGGACCACCGGCCACGTCTTCGCCGTGGTCAAAGAAGATCTCGGTGCAGGGGCCACACGGGCCCGTGTCGCCCATCATCCAGAAGTTGTCGGACATGTAGCGTCCGCCCTTGTTGTCACCGATCCGGACGATGCGCTCGGCCGGTACACCGACGACCTTGTTCCAGATCTCGTAGGCCTCGTCGTCCTCCGAGTAGACGGTGACCCAGAGCTTGTCCTTGGGCAGCTTGAACCGCTCGGTCAGCAGCTCCCACGCGAAGCTGATCGCGTCGTGCTTGAAGTAGTCGCCGAAGCTGAAGTTGCCCAGCATCTCGAAGAATGTGTGGTGGCGCGCGGTGTAGCCGACGTTGTCGAGGTCGTTGTGCTTGCCGCCGGCGCGGATGCACTTCTGGCTGGTGGTGGCGCGGCTGTACGGACGCTTGTCGAAGCCCAGGAACACGTCCTTGAACTGGTTCATGCCGGCGTTGGTGAACAGCAGCGTCGGATCGTCTCCCGGCACGACCGGCGACGAGGCCACGATCTGGTGCCCCTTGGACTCGAAGAAGTTCAGGAAGGTGGAGCGGATTTCTGAGGCTTTCATTCCGTGGCTTTCGACCCTGAGGGCTCTAAGTGCTTGATGTGGCAAAGCTTTTGATTATAGAAGCGTGCGGATGCGCTGATCGAGGAAGGCGAACAGCCGCTCGTCTGCGCAGTACGCGACGTTGAAGCGCATCCACCCCGTGGGCGCCATGTCGGCGGTGAACAGGTGGCCAGGACCGAGCATGATGTCGCTGGCTGCCGCCTGGTTGGACAACTCGGCCGCGTCCGGCAGCGCCGGGTGGCGCGCCCACAGGAACATGCCCGCCTTGGGCTCGGTGAACAGCTCGAAGCCGAGCTTGGCCAGCCGGCCTGCCACCCGCTGGTGCGCCTCGGCCAGCCGCTCGCGCAGCGCTTTCAGGTGCTTGCGCCAGCGGCCTTCCGTCAACGCCCCGTAGACCAGCCGCTCGCTGAACTCCGACGAGGTCAGGCCGGAAATCATCTTGAGCTGCGCGAGGTCTTCGAGCAGGTCCGGATGCGCGACGAGGTAGCCGACGCGCAGATTGGGCGAGATCGTCTTCGAGTAGCTGCCGACGTAGACCACCCGCGACAGCTGGTCGAGGCTGGCAAGCGAGGGGCGCGGCTCCGGGTCGAGATCGACATAGAGGTCATTCTCGACCACGAGGAAGTCGTGTTTCTCGGCCAGTTGCAGCACGCGGTGCAGGTGGGCGAGCTGTGCGGTGGAGCCGGTCGGGCTCTGCAGGCGCGGCTGGGTGAAGAAGACCTTGGGGCGGTGCTCGATGATGAGCCGCTCCAGTGCCGCGAGGTCGTAGCCCTGCGGCGTGCGTGGCACACCGACAAGCTGCGCACCGGCGAATCGCAGCGAGAACAGCAGATTGGCGTAGCCCGGATCATCGACCAGCACCGCATCGCCTGCGTGGATCAGCCGCCGCGCCACGAGGTCGAGCGCCTGGCTGGAGCCCTGGGTCAGCAGCACCTGCTCGGCCGCAATGGCGATCTCCTGCTCGGCCATCGCGTCGCGGATGAACTCGCGCAGCGGCGGGAAGCCCTTCGGATCGCCATACCCGCCGAGGTCGACGTTGTCCGCCGCCAGCGCACGCAGCGAGCGGCGCACACCGTCCTCGAACAGCCAGTCGCTGGGCAGCCAGCCACAGCCGGCTTTCATCGACAGGTGGCGGTTCTCGAAGATCTTGCGCAGGTACCAGGCCGAGTCGAATCGGTAACCCGGTCGGACCGCGCCCGCCGGCTCGCGGTTCTCGACCGCCGCCCGCTTGCGCACGAAGAAGCCCGAGTGCGGCCGCGACACGAGGTAGCCCAGGGCCACCAGCCGGTCGAACGCCTCGACCACGGTGAAGACACTGACCTCGTGCGCATGGGCGAACTGGCGGATCGAGGGCACCTTGGTTCCGGCGCGCAAGGCGCCCTCGTCGATCAGGCGACGCAGGCCGTCGACGATCTGCGTGACCAGCGGAATGGCGGACTGGGGTTGGAGCGTGAGCATGTGCAGCGAGTCTAGCGCTGCCAACTGGCAGTCTGTACCGGGCAGGCACCCTGCACAGTGCGCCGCAGAGGATGCCGCGCTGTACATGGTCGCTGCTGCGTGCGGGGCCTAGAGTGCGTCCATTCTTGCCCAGGAGTCCCGAATGCACCGCGAACCCCACATCACCGACACCACCAACGCGGCCCTGATGGCGCGCCGCCGCGCCGCCCTGCCCGTCGGGCTGGGACAGTCGCACGAGATCTTCGTGGACCGCGCCGAAAACGCCGAGGTGTGGGACGTCGAAGGCCGCCGCCTGATCGACTTCGCCGGCGGCATCGCCGTGCTGAACACCGGTCACCGTCACCCCGCGCTGGTCAAGGCGGTGCAGGAGCAGCTCGACCGCTACACCCACACCTGCTTCCAGGTACTGGCCTATGAGCCCTACATCGAAGTCGCCGAGCGCCTGAACGCCAAGGCACCGGGCAACTTTCCGAAGAAAAGCTTTCTGCTGACCACAGGCGTCGAGGCCGTCGAGAACGCGATCAAGGTCGCACGGGCCTACACGAAACGCTCGGCGGTGATCGCCTTCGGCGGTGGCTTCCATGGCCGCACGATGATGGGCATGGCGCTGACCGGCAAGGTCGCGCCCTACAAGATCGGCTTCGGCCCCTTCCCTGCCGAGGTCTACCACGCCAAGTTCCCCTGCGCACTGCATGGCGTGAGCGTGGAAGACGCGATGGCCTCCATCGACGCGCTGTTCAAGTACGACGTCGAAGCTTCGCGGGTCGCGGCAATCATCCTGGAGCCGGTCCAGGGCGAAGGCGGCTTCTACGTGGCGCCGATCGAGTTCGTGCAGGCACTGCGCGCACTGTGCGACCAGCACGGCATCCTGCTGATTGCCGACGAAGTGCAGACAGGAGCCGGGCGCACGGGCACGTGGCTGGCGTGCGAACAGTGGTTCGAGCAGGTCGGCGTGGCGCCGGACATCATCACGATGGCCAAGTCGCTGGCGGGTGGTTTTCCGCTGTCTGCCGTGATCGGGCGCGCCGATGTGATGGACGCAGCAGCTCCGGGTGGACTCGGCGGCACCTACGCCGGCAGCCCGCTGGCCTGTGCGGCGGCGCTGGCGGTGATGGACATCTTCGACAACGACGGCTTGATGGAGCGCGGCCGCGCTGTCGGCCAGCGTCTGATGACCGGGTTGCGGGACATCGCCAGCCGCCAGGCCGTGATCGGCGACGTGCGCGGCCTGGGCGCGATGGTGGCCATCGAGCTGTTCAGGAATGGTGACGTGCATCAACCGGACGCCGAGCGCGTCAAGCGTGTGGTCACGGAAGCGGCGCAGCGCGGGCTGGTGCTGCTGTCGTGCGGGGTGCATGGCAACGTGATCCGCATCCTGGTGCCGCTCACGGCGTCGGACGCGGTGCTGGATGAAGGGCTGGCCATTCTGTCGGCCAGCTTCGACGCCACAGCCTGAGTTCCGCTGTTCGGAAAAGCGCTTTTTCTTGTTCTAGACCTCCGGCTTGCCGGGGGTCTGACTTTTGGTGGTTGTGTTGGGGGTTGCCTGGGAGATGACTCACTGGGATCGGATCATCAACACTTTGCCGTTAGTATTTAAATAAGCCGGACTGAACCTTGATCCAGCGCCAACTTCGGAAGTTGTACCGATGCAACAACGTGCTGCAGTCCATCGGATTTCATCCGCGCGAAATCTGGCGCTCTGGCCGCTTCAGGCTGGCATGTTTCTTCGCAGGACGCGCCGAGAGGCCAATGGAGCGGGCTGGCCGGCCGTTTCTGCCTCGATTCGGCGCACGCGGCGCACCAGTCACAAACACAGCGCACCACGCTTGAACAGAGGGTCTCTCTGTACATGGAAAGCGGCCTGCACAGTGCACAACTGCACGCCACTGTCTGTACATGTTGCCGCGGGTGACCCGCTCCTACAGTCCGGGCGTCTTGCAGCTGCAAGCCCACCCATTCCTCGACAGACCCTGGACAACCCGCACGATGAGCAGCCTCCCCCTGGTTCAATTCAAAGGCGTACAGAAGACCTACGACGGCCTGAGCCTGGTGGTGCGCTCGCTCGATCTGGACATCCAGCGCGGTGAGTTCCTGTCACTGCTCGGACCATCCGGCTCGGGCAAGACGACCACGCTGATGATGCTGGCCGGTTTCGAGTCGCCGACTGCGGGCGACATCCTGCTCGACGGCAAGCCGATCACCCGCACCCCGCCACACAAGCGCCACTTCGGCATGGTGTTCCAGAACTACGCGCTGTTCCCCCACATGACCGTGGGCGACAACGTGGCCTACCCGCTGACGGTGCGCAAGGTGCCCAAGGACGAGATCGCCCGCCGCACGGCCAAGGCGCTCGACATGGTGCAGCTCGGCGGCAAGGGCGATCGCTACCCCGCCCAGCTCTCCGGCGGCCAGCAGCAGCGGGTGGCGCTGGCCCGCGCCCTCGTGTTCGAGCCGCAGCTCGTGCTGATGGACGAACCGCTGGGCGCGCTGGACAAGCAGCTGCGGGAACACATGCAGCTCGAGTTGAAGGAGCTGCACCGCCAGCTCGGCATCACCTTTGTCTACGTGACGCACGACCAGGGCGAGGCGCTGACGATGAGCGACCGCGTCGCCGTGTTCAACGACGGCCTGATCCAGCAGATTGACGCCGTCGGCAAGCTCTACGAAACGCCGGCCAACCGCTTCGTCGCCGGTTTCGTCGGTGACAGCACGGTGCTCGACGGCACGCTCGGCGCCGACGACCGCGGCCGCTGCGAGCTGGTGCTGTCCACGGGCGAGCGGTTGGCGGGCCTGAACATCAACCACGCCGTTCCTGGCAGCAAGGTCGCCGCGTCCGTGCGCCCCGAACGCATCGAGGCCCATCTGGCAGCGCCAGCGGACCTGGCCAATGTGGTTCAGGCCGCCATCAACGACGTCATCTACTACGGCGACCACCTGCGCCTGCGATGCGCGATCGCAGGGCAGGCGCAGGCCACCGTCAAGGTGCCGCTGAGCGCCTTGGCGCCGCAGGCGGGCCAGGCCGTGTGGCTGCGCTTTCCGACCGAGTTCCTGCGGGTCTATGCCTGATCGCCCGACACCTGTTCCGACGCCCCATTCCATCCACCCCGCCGACAACGGCAGCTCACACCGGAGTTTCTCCCCCATGAAAACCACTTCCGTCTCCCTGGCCGTGGCCGTTGCCGCCACGCTCGTCGCCAGCTCGGCCTTCGCCCAGAGCCAGCTGACCGTCGTGAACTTCGGCGGTGCCAATGGCAACGCGCAGAAGAAGGCCTATGTCGAGCCCTTCGAGAAGGCCATGGGCGCCAAGATCGTCGGCGTCGAATACAACGGCGAGCAGGCCAAGATCAAGGCCATGGTCGAGACGAAGAAGGTCACCTGGGACGTGGTGGAAGTGGAAAGCCCGGACGTGGCCCGCGGCTGCGACGAAGGGCTGTTCGAGAAGATCGACTGGGCCAAGGTCGCCCCGAAGGCCGACTTCCAGCCCGCTGCCGTGCACGAATGCGGCGTCGGCATCTTCATCTGGTCGACCGTGATGGCCTACAACGGCGACAAGCTGAAGGATGGCCCCAAGACCTGGGCCGACTTCTGGGACACCAAGAAGACCCCCGGCAAGCGTGGCCTGCGCAAGGGCGCCCGCTACAACCTCGAATTCGCGCTGATGGCCGACGGCGTCAAGAGCGCCGACGTCTACAAGGTGCTGGCCACCAAGGACGGCGCGGACCGCGCGTTCAAGAAGATGACCGAGCTGAAGCCGAGCATCCAGTGGTGGGAAGCCGGTGCGCAGCCGCCGCAGTTCCTGGTTGCCGGTGACGTGGTGATGGCCACCGCCTACAACGGCCGCATCGATGCCGCCCAGCGCGAAGGCAAGAACCTGAAGATCTCCTGGACCGGTGGCATCTATGACCTGGACTACTGGGTGATGCCCAAGGGCGGCGCCAACAAGGACCTGGCCATGAAGTTCATCGCCTCGGCCTCGCAGCCGGACGCGCAGGCCGAGTACGCCAAGCTGATCTCCTACGGCCCGACCAACAACAAGGCCCTGGCCAAGCTGGACACCAAGACCCTGGGCCTGCTGCCGACCTCGCCGGCCAACAGCGCCGATGCACTGAAGTTCAACATCACCTTCTGGGCCGACCAGGGTGAGGAACTCGAAAAGCGTTTCGCCGCCTGGGCGGCGCAGTAAGTCCATGAGCGCCACCGCCATCGCCCCCATCGGCTCGGCCGATCTCGCCCGTTCGCTGCAACGCGCCGAACGACGCCGCAAGCAGATGGCGGTGGCGCTCACGCTGCCGCTGCTGGTGTTCCTGCTGCTGACCTTCCTGGTGCCGATCGGCGCGCTGCTCCAGCGTGCGGTCGAGAACCCGGAGGTCGCCGACGTGCTGGTCCATACCGGACAGGCACTCGCCAAGTGGGACCGCCAGGGCGCGCCGCCAGCGCCAGCATTCGCCGCCCTCGCGCAGGACCTGGGCGCCCTGCCCGAGTCCGCGCAGGCCGGCACGCTGGCCCGGCGGCTCAACTCCGAAGTGGCCGGCGCGCGCTCGCTGGTCATGGGCACCTACCGGGCGCTGCCGCTCGGCGACAAGCTGACGCCCGAGCAAGTGCGCGACCAGCTGCTCGCGGTCGATCCCCGCTGGTCCGAAGCCAAGTACTGGCAGGCCATCGCCAAGAATTCGAGCCGCTGGACACCAGATTACCTGCTCGCCTCGGTCGATCACCGCCGCAGCGCGGCCGGCGACATCGAACCGATGCCCGCCGACCAGGCCGTGTTCGGCAAGATCCTGCTGCGCACATTCAACATCAGCGCGGTCGTCACGCTGTGCTGCCTGCTGCTGGCGTATCCGCTGGCCTACTGGCTCTCCACGCTGTCGGCGCGCCACGCCAACGTGCTGATGATCCTGGTGCTGGTGCCGTTCTGGACCTCGATCCTCGTGCGCGTCGCCGCCTGGATCGTGCTGCTGCAGCGCGAGGGGCTGGTCAACACCGCGCTGATGGGCCTCGGACTGACCAGCGAGCCGATCGCGCTGCTGTTCAACCGCACAGGCGTGGTCATCGCGATGGTCCACATCCTGCTGCCCTTCATGATCCTGCCGCTCTACAGCGTGATGAAGTCGGTGCCACCGACCTATCTGCGTGCGGCGATCAGCCTGGGCAGTGCGCCGCTGGCCGCCTTCTTCCGCGTCTATGTGCCGCAGACCTACCCGGGCATCGGCGCAGGCGCGCTGCTGGTGTTCATCCTGTGCATCGGCTACTACGTGACGCCGGCGCTGCTGGGCGGTGCGGACGACCAGATGCTGTCCTACTACATCGCCCAGTACACCAACGTCGAGGTGAACTGGGGCATGGCCTGCGCGCTGGGCGCGGTGCTGCTGGCGGCGACGCTGGTGCTCTACGCGGTGTACCGCCGCATCGTCAAATCCGAACTGAGCCTGGGCTGAGGACCCCACACCGATGAACGCCCTCCTGTCTGCCCTGACCCCCCAGTTCCCCGCCTACGCGACGCTGGCCGACAAGCTCGGCTGGTGGGCGCTGCGTGGCCTGTGCGTGGCTCTGCTGGTCTTCCTGCTGCTGCCGATCCTGGTGATCGTGCCACTGTCGTTCTCGTCGAGTTCCTTCCTGGCGTATCCCATGCCGGGCTGGTCGATGCAGTGGTACGAAAACCTCTTCAATGCGCCCGAATGGGGCCGTGCCGCGAAGAACAGCTTCATCGTCGCCCCGGCCGCAACGCTGCTGGCCACCGTGCTGGGCACCCTCGCCGCAGTGGGTCTGGCACGCGCCGACTTTCCCGGCAAGGGCCTGCTGATGAGCATCCTGATCGCGCCGATGGTGGTGCCGATCGTGGTGGTGGGCGTGGCCTGCTACCTCTTCTTCGCGCGGATCGGGCTGGCCGATACCTACCTCGGCCTGATCGTCGTCCACGCCGCGCTGGGCGCGCCCTTCGTGCTGACCACCGTGCTGGCCACGCTGCAGGGCTTCAACCAGAACCTCGTGCGCGCTTCGCTGAGCCTGGGCGCCGGACAGGTCGAGACCTTCTTCCGCGTCACGTTGCCGGTGATCGCTCCGGGGGTGATCTCGGGCGCACTGTTCGCGTTCGCCACGTCCTTCGACGAGGTGGTGGTGACGCTGTTCATCGCCGGGCCGGACCAGGTGACAC
>NZ_JBFPGY010000143.1:0-3160 GCF_041083715.1 Sphaerotilus sp. | reverse complement strand
GGGTGTGGCGCCCGGTGCTGCCGGTCGTCTGCAGAAGGCGTGGCAGCGCGGTGTCGAACAGCGTCGGACGGGAGACATCCGGGGGGCGCGCGCCAGCTTCATGCTGGCCGCGCAACTGGATCCGGGCAACGCCGGGCGCTGGCTGGTCGTGGCCCATTGTGATCGGCAACTGGGCGATACCGGAGCCGCGCTGACGCATGCCCGACGTGCCTTCGAGCTGGATCGCGCCAATGCGGGGGCCTGCCAGCTGGTGATGGATCTGCTGGAATCCAGGCACCAGATGGTGGCGCTGATCCAGACATCCGAGGCGCTGGATGCGTCGGTCGAGCGGGATGCCGCGTGGCACCTCTCCCGCGCACAGGCCTGGATGGGTCTGCTGAGCTTCAAGGAAGCGGTGCAGGACGGCACCCTGGCGCTGACCAAGTCCGGCGACAACAAGCACCAGCGCGCCAATGCGCTGATGCGGCTGGGCGAGGCGCTCAAGAACATCAAGGCCCACAGCGAAGCGGCCTGGTGCTTCCGCATGCTGCTGGATGAATACCCGCGCTTTCTCGGAGCGGCCATTTCGGCTGCGCACTGCAGCTCGTGGGCCTGCGACTGGGTGCATCTGGCGTCCGACATCCAGAGCCTGCAGACCTGCATGGACCGGGTGCGCGAGCAGGGCGAGCGAGAAACCCAGAGCATCGGCCCCTTCGGCATGCTGAGTCTGACCGATGACCCGCAGGTCCTGCGCTGGGTGTCCGAGCGGTCGTTCGGCCAGCGCATCGACGCAGCGAAGCTGACCGAGCAACCTTGGCGGCCACGGGCGGTGGCACAGGTCGGCGGCAAGTACCGGATCGGCCTTCTGTCCAATGACTTCCATGCCCACGCGACCAGCATCCTGGTTGCGGAAATGCTGGAGTGGTTCGACCGTGACCGCTTCGAGCTGTACCTGTACTCGGGCGGGCCGGATGACGGCTCCGAACTGTGTCGGCGTGTGCGCGCCACGGCGCACTGTTTGCAGGAGATGGCCGAGTGGACGAACGAGCAGCTGGCACAGCAGATCGAGGCGGACCAGATCGCCGTGCTGGTCGACATGAAGGGCTACACGATGCACACCCGCATCGATGTGATGGCCTGCCGGGCGGCGCCGGTCCAGGTGTCGTGGCTGGGCTACCCGGGCACGACGGGCGCTGCCTGCATCGACTACGTGATCGGCGACCCCTTCGTGACGCCGCTGGAGTCCCAGTGCGACTACACCGAGCGCATCGCCCAGATGCCGCACTGCTACCAGCCCAACGACAGCACCCGGACGCGGCCTGGCGCCATCGCGCGCGCGGCCTGCGGGCTGCCGGCGCAGGGATTCGTGTTCGCCAGCTTCAACATGCCCTACAAGATCGTGCCGGAGGTGTTCGAGGCGTGGTGCCGCATCCTGCTGGCCACCCCGGGTGCGGTGTTGTGGCTGCTGGTGGAGTCGCAGGACGTGCAGCAGCGCCTGCGTCAGTCGGCCCTCGGATTTGGCGTCGACCCGGAGCGCCTGGTGTTTGCCCCCTTCGTCGGGGCTGAACTGCACCGGGCCCGCCTGCCCAATGCAGATCTGTTTCTCGACTGCTTTCCCTGCAGCGGGCACACGACGGCCAGCGACGCGCTCTGGGCCGGTGTGCCGGTGCTGACGCTGGCTGGTCAGAGCTTCGCCTCGCGGGTCGCTGCCAGCCTGCTGCACACGCTCGGGCTGCAGGAGCTGGTCTGCCATGACATCGAGCAGTACCTGCTGGAAGGCGTGCGCTGGGCCACCGATCCGGTGGCGCTGGCAGACCTGCGCCTGCGGCTCGAAACGGCCCGGATCGCGTCGCCGCTGTTCGACGGGCGTCGCTATGCGCACGATTTCGGACAGCTGCTGCTGCGCATGGTGGAGCGCCAGGATGCCGGACTGCCCCCCGCGCCATTGCCCGCGATCGAACGGGTCATGTGAGGGCGAATCCGCGTCTGCATCTGATCTCAAGTCCCTGTATGGCCCGGACGATAAGCAACTGACACCGCTCGTCAAGTCGCCTGATCGCCGGACCACCCATCGATCCACGCTCTCCCTTAGAAGCCAACGCATGTTCAACAGCGCCATGTCCACTCCCTTCAATCGTCCGCAGCATTTCGCCAATGCCTATCGGCAGATCGGCGTGGAAACGGGCGTCTCGTCGGCATCGCCGCACCATCTGGTGCTGATGCTGTACGACGGCTTTCTCGAATCGATCGGCCGGGCGCGGGCGGCGATGGCGGGTGGCGTGATCGATCTGAAATGCGTGCAGATCAGCCGGGCGGTACGGATCCTGGAAGAGGGCCTGATCGCCGGGCTCGATCTGGAGGCCGGTGGCGAGATCGCGCAGAACCTGCGCAATCTCTACAGCTATGCGGTGGTGCAGCTGACCCGCAGCAACTTGCGCAATGACCCGGCCCTGCTCAACGAGGTCGAGCACCTGATCCGACCGCTGCGCGATGCCTGGGCGGCCATCGGCGCCAATGTTTCTCACGGGGCAGCGGGCTGAGTCCGGGCAATCGGCCTGCCTGCCCCTGGTACTGAAGTAAAAAACTGGGTCCAACATGTCCAAAGCTGCCACCGCCCGAACACAGCACAGCCCACCGCTGCGCAAGAGCACCCTGTTGCAGTACTACGAGGCCATCGAGCAGGCCAGTCTCGACATGCTGGAGGCTGCCCGTGTGGGCAACTGGGACCGTGTGGTCAAGCTCGAAGGCGCTTGTGCGGTGCTGATCTCGCAGCTCAAGCATGCGGCCAGCCAGGACCGGCTCGCCAGCGAGGAAGTGCAGATGAAGTCCCGCATCATGCAGCGCATCCTGCTCAACGACGCCGAGATCCGCATGCTCGCCGAGCCCTGGCTGGAGGACCTGGACAGCATGCTGGCCGGCCCGCCCCGCAACACGCTGCATTGATCCCTGGCAGGAACGATCCGGATGACCACCCCGACTTCTCCCCCGAACTCCGGCTCCGACGATGCCGCGGTCGATGTCAGTGAACACCGCGTGCGCGCGCTGGTCGAGATTCGCGCCTTGCTCAAGCAGTTCGTCGACGGCGACGTGCCGCTGGCATTGACGACCCCGGACGGCGTGAACTACGCGACCTCGCTCTGGGCGGAAGACCCGCAGCGTGGCGTGCTGGTCTTCGCTGCCG
>NZ_JBFPGY010000142.1:0-10527 GCF_041083715.1 Sphaerotilus sp. | reverse complement strand
TTCGAGTTCGCCGTGCGTCTGACGCTCAAGCGTCCGCAGGACAAGGAGCAGGCGGCGCACCCGGTCATGCCTGGTGCCTCGGGTGTTCCGGCGGCGGCGGCTTCGGCCGCGCCTGCCGCTTCTGGCCCCGCTTCGTGAGGGAGGCGTGATGGCCAATACGACACGTCCCCCGATGAACATCGAATTCGAAACACTGATCGACAACGTCCAGTCGCAGTTCCGCAACCTGAACCCGAACCAGCCGGGCCAGTGGCCGCTGCTGCCCAAGCTGGCCACCTGGCTGGTGACGACCATCGTCGTCGTCGTGCTGGCCTGGTTTGGCGTGGTGTCCGATGAGGTGCAGGCGCTCGACGACGAGGCTGCCCGGGAGCTGGCGCTCAAGACCGAATACCGCACCAAGCTCGCCCAGGCGATCAACCTCGACGAGCTGCGCAAGCAGAAGCTGCAGGTGCAGGAGTACGTGACACAACTGGAGCGGCAGCTTCCCGGCAAGGCCGAGATGGACGCGCTGCTGTCCGACATCAACCAGGCCGGTGTCGGCCGCGGGCTGCAGTTCGAGCTGTTCCGGCCCGGTCAGGTGGTGATCAAGGACTACTACGCCGAACTGCCGATCGCGCTGCGTGTCAGCGGCAAGTACCACGACATCGGCTCGTTCGCGTCGGACGTGGCCAACCTGTCGCGCATCGTCACGCTGCACAACCTGGTCATCACCATGCCCGGCCTGTCGCAGGGCCAGTCGGTGCCGAGTGGCACCGGTCTGCTGGCGATGGAGGCCACGGCGCGCACCTACCGCTACCTGGATCCGGCCGAGGTCGAGGAACGCCGCCGGGCCACCGCCAAGGCGGCCAAGGACGCCAAGGCCGCCGGAGGTGGTCAATGAGCCAGCACCACCCGACCCTGAGAGTCCTGGCTGCCGTGGCGCTGGCCTGGGTGGCCGCGACGACGCTGACGGCCTGTTCCGATCCGCACGAGGAACTGCAGGCCTGGATGGACGAGCAGCGGCGCGATGCCAAGCCGCGCGTGTCGCCGCTGGTGCCGCCGCGCAAGTTCGACCCGCAGCCCTACCTGGCCAGCAACGCGGTCGAGCCGTTCAGCATCCAGAAGCTGCAGGTGGCGATCAAGCAGGAAAGCCGCCAGCCGAACTCGCTGCTGTCACCCGAGATGAACCGGCGGCGCGAACCGCTGGAGGCGTATCCGCTCGACGGGCTGAGCATGGTCGGCAGCCTGGTGCGCAGCGGCAGAACCTATGCGCTGCTGCGGGCGGACAACCTGCTGTACCAAGTCAAGGTGGGTGACTACATGGGCCAGAACTACGGCCGCATCACCCGCATCACGGAAACCGAAATTGCCTTGCGCGAAATCGTGCAGGACGCGATTGGAGAGTGGATCGAGCGCACCAGCACGCTTGCCCTCCAGGAGCGGGCCCAGGAGAAGCGATGAAGACCACCGACAAGATTGCATCCACGGACCGCTGGAGTGTTCGTCTGGCCGCGCTGGCCATGCTGGCAGCGGCGCCGGTGCTCAGCTTTGCGCAGAACGCCATCCAGTCCGTCACCAATGGCTTGCAGGGGGGCAGCGAGGTCATTCGCCTGGAGTTCAGCGAACCGCTCGCTGCGGTGCCCAAAGGCTTCGCGCTGCAGTCGCCGGCCCGTGTCGCGCTGGACCTGCCGGGCGTGCGCAATGCCACTGGGCAGAACACCCAGGAGATCAACCAGGGCAATCTGCGCTCGCTGGCGCTGGCCCAGGGCAGTGACCGGACCCGGCTGGTGCTCAACCTGAAGCAGGTCACCCGCTACCGTGCGGAGATTGATGGCAAGACCCTGGTCATCACGCTGGACCCGGTGGCCGCCGGTGGTGCGCCGTCGATCCCGAGTGCCGTGGCCGGTGTGCCGGTGCCTGTGCATTTCGCCGAACCGCAGAACACCCAGCCCGAGCGCCTGCGCGACATCGACTTCCGCCGCGGCAAGGATGGTGCCGGCCGTGTGGTCGTCGATCTGCCCAGCAACCAGGTCGGCGTGGACATCCGCCAGCAGGGGCAGAACCTGATCGTCGAATTCCTGCGTTCGTCCGCGTCCGAGGGGCTGCGGCGCCGTCTCGACGTGACCGATTTCGGTACGCCCGTGCAGGCCGTCACCACCACCCAGGTGGGCGACCGGGTCCGCATGGTGGTCGAGCCACGCGGCCACTGGGAACACAGCGCCTACCAGACCGACAACCAGTTCGTGCTGGAAGTGCGTCCCGTCAAGGTCGATCCGCAGAAGCTCACGCAGGGGCCGGGCTACGGTGGCGACAAGCTGTCGCTGAACTTCCAGAGCATCGAAGTGCGCGCGCTGCTGCAGGTCATCGCCGACTTCACCAACTTCAACATCGTCACCAGCGACACCGTCACCGGCAACGTGACGCTGCGGCTGAAGGACGTGCCCTGGGACCAGGCGCTCGACATCATCATGCAGGCCAAGGGGCTGGGCGTGAAGAAGTCGGGCAACGTGCTGTGGGTGGCGCCGAAGGAAGAACTGGCGGCCAAGGACAAGTCCGAGCTGGAATCCAAGGCCCAGGTGGCGGCGCTGGAGCCGCTGCGCACGCAGTCCTTCCAGCTCAACTACACCAAGGCCGACGACGTGGCCAAGGGGCTCGTCGGCCAGCAGAGCACCGGTGGTGGCGGTGGATCGACCAATGCCACGCGGCTGCTGTCTGCCCGCGGCAGCGTCATCTCCGAGATGCGGACCAACCAGCTCTTCGTGACCGACATCCCGGGCAAGCTCGAAGAGATCGGCCAGATGATCACCAAGATCGACATCCCGGTGCGCCAGGTGATGATCGAGGCGCGCATCGTCGAAGCCGAGGACACCTTCGGGCGTTCGCTGGGCGTGAAGCTCGGTGCGAACGACCTGCGGGGCGTGCGCGGTGGCGTGCCGGGTGTGAACCTGGGGCTGGGCAACGTGACGGTGGGCGGCACCTATGGCGGCATCGGCTACCAGACCGGGCAGACGTCCACCGGCGACTATGCCAACACCCAGTTCGTCAATCTGCCCGCCAACACCAGCACGCTGGGTGGCGCGAGCGCAGCGACCTTCGCACTGTCGCTGTTCGGTGCGGCCTCGAACCGGTTCCTGAACCTCGAACTCTCGGCGCTCGAAGCCGAGGGCCGCGGCAAGCTGGTGTCCAGCCCGAGGGTGATCACGGCGGACCAGGTCAAGGCGCTGATCGAGCAGGGCACCGAGCTGCCGTACCAGACGGCGACTTCCAGCGGCGCGACCGCGATCCAGTTCCGCAAGGCCAACCTCAAGCTCGAAGTGGTGCCGCAGATCACGCCCGAGGGCAGCATCATCCTCGACGTCGATGTCAACAAGGACAGTGTCGGCCAGCAGACTGCGGCCGGTTACGCCATCAACACCAAGCACGTGAAGACGCAGGTGCTGGTCGAGAACGGCGGCACGGTGGTGATCGGTGGCATCTTCGAGATCAGCGAGACCGAATCGGTGAACAAGGTGCCTTTCCTGGGCGACATCCCCTATCTGGGTGCGCTGTTCCGGAACAAGACTCGCGCGTCGAACAAGACCGAGCTGCTCGTGTTCCTGACCCCCAAGGTCATCACAGACCGCAACGCGGCAGCCCGCTGAACCTGAACCAACCGAAGCGATGGCAATGAACAAGATGATCTGGCGTGTCGGGGGACTGGCACTGGCGACGCTCCTGAGCGCGTGTGGCGGTGGTGGCAGCGACGCAGGCTGCAGCGTCTTCTCCGCGAGTTGCACGACCACCGGAACCGGTACCACCACGGGAACGACCACGTCGGATTCGGGCACCGTGTCGACCAGCACATCCGGCACGGTGGTGCTGTCGCTGTCGAGCGCCACGATCAGCGCCTCGACACCTGGTACGGTGACGGCGCTGGTCAAGGATGCCAGTGGCAATCCCCTGGCCGGCAAGCTGGTGACCTTTGCGGTGGCCAATGGCGTGGCCGGCGTGTCACCCATCCGCGTGACCACCGATGCCCAAGGCAACGCATCGGCCACGCTGCAGCCGGTGGCCGGTGCCATCGGCGCGGATTACGTCTCGGCGGCCGTGGACCTGAGCACCACCTCCTCGCTGACCACGCGCACGACGTTCACCGTGTCTGCCGTGAATGTGTCGCTGACCTCGGCAGTGGCCACGCCTGCCGCTGTCAGCGCCTATGGATCGTCGGTGATCACCGTCAACGTCGCGGGGGCATCGTCGTCATCGCCGGTGACCGTCAATTTCTCGTCCACCTGTGCGAGCGCAGGCAAGGCGATCATCTCGCCGGCTTCCATCACGGTCACGGGATCGACCGCCAGCACCACGTACCAGGACAACGCCTGCGCCGGAACCGACCGCGTCAGTGCCGCGATCACGGGCACCAGCCAGCAACAGCAGGTCGACTTGGCCGTGACCGCCCCGGCGGTCCAGGCGCTGGAGTTCGCGTCGGCCAGTCCGGCCAAGATCTGTCTCGCGGGCAGTGGCTGCGCAGGAACCTCGGTGATCCAGTTCAGTCTCAAGGACCAGTCCGGCAAGCCGATCGCCGGCCGCGAGGTTCTGTTCTATCTGGACAATGCCAATGTGGCCACGCTGTCCGCCAGTTCGGCCAAGACGCTGGAAACCGGCATCGCGCAGGTGTCCGTGTCCGCCAAGTCCATCCCGTCGCCGATTCGCGTGAGGGCCTCGGTGACGCTGGCTGATGGCACGACGCTCAATACCTACTCCAATGTGCTCGCTGTCAGTGCGGGCTTGCCGGTCCAGAATGCCATGAGCTTTTCTGCGGCGGCCTACAACCCGGATGGCTGGACGCGTGACGGCACGGAAAGCGACATCCGTGTGCAGCTCAACGACCGTTTCGGCAACGCGGTGCCTGATGGCACCGTGGTCAGCTTCGTCGCAGAAGGCGCGAGTGTGATTCCTTCCAGCTGCACGACGACGTCGGCCGTGTGCAACGTCAAGTTCATCACCAGCAATTTCCGACCCGCCGATGGACGTGTCACGGTGGTGGCCTTTGCCAAGGGCGAAGAAGCCTTCAACGATGCCAATGGCGACAACCTCTACACCGAGGGAGAAACCTTCACCGATCTGGGTCCGATCTTCGTGGACAAGGACGAAAACGGCGTCATGGCCGCCCAAGGCGAATATCTGACGGGTGACGCTCCCAATGGCAAGTGGGACGCCAACACCTATATCGGGGTTTCGCGTGTCTTCACCTTGTCGGACAGCTCGCGCGCGCCGCGCCTGTTCTCGGTCAATGGCAATGGTTCGTGCAGCAACACGACGCTGCCCTACCAGGTGTTGTCCCTGACCGCCAGTGGCACCTGTCGGCTGTCTGCGCGCTTTTGCATGCGCGATGCGAACAGCGCTGCCGACGCGCTCGGTGGCAATCCGGTGCCAGCCAACGCCACGCTCACGCTGGCGACCAAGGCCAAGGGCGGCTCGGTGTCCGTCGATGCCTCGCCGGTCACCGGTACCTGGACCGGTCCCACCACGCACACGGTCACGGCCGATCTGGACGACTGCACCAAGCCGCTCGAAGCCAGCGGCCCGATCGATCTGACGGTGAAGATGCCCAATGGCCAGACCTACAAGTTCGACATCGGCGTTCTGCAGTAAGCGCTGGTCGACACACGCAGGGTAGACTGACCGACCGTCCCGCACCGGTCTTCCGGTCCGGGCGATCGATCACCGACTTCCCTCCAAGAGCGTGGCCCTTTCCCTTTCCATTTCCCCGGACGACGGGGCCGGTGCTCAGCGGCCCGCGACACCCACCATCAGCCTCGTCGCCATGCCTGGCGCTGGCAAGTCCACGGCCGGACGGCACCTTGCCGGCGCGCTCGGCATGCCCTTCTTCGACGCAGATGTCGAGATCGAGCGCCGGATCGGCATGTCGATCCGCGCCTTCTTCGAGCGCGAGGGCGAGGCGGCTTTCCGCGACATCGAGCAGGAGGTGCTGGCCGATCTCGCGCACCGGGGCGGACTCGTGCTGGCCACTGGCGGAGGCGCCGTGCTGCGCGAGGCCAACCGGCAGGTGCTGCGCGACCACACGACCGTCGTCTACCTGCGCGCTTCGCCCGAAGAACTGTTTCGCCGCCTGCGCCACGACACCCAGCGCCCCCTGCTGCAGGTGGCGGACCCGCTGCGCAAGCTGCGCGACCTCTACCAGGCCCGCGACCCGCTCTACCGCGAGACGGCGCAGTTCATCATCGAGACCGGCCGCCCCTCCGTGCCGACGCTGGTCAACATGATCCTGATGCAGCTCGAACTGGCGGGCGTGGTGTCCGCGTTCCGCCCGCCCAAGGCCGCCCCGTCGGCCTCGCCCGCGGCGATCCAACGAACCAGCCCACGATGATGACGACCACGAATTCCGCAGTGACCCAGACCGTGCCGGTGTCCCTGGGCGACCGCAGCTACGACATCCGCATCGGAGTCGGCCTGCTCGACGCCGACGAGAGCTGGACCGGCCTGCCCAAGGCGGCCACCGCCGTCATCGTCACCAACACGACGGTCGGACCGCTCTACGCCGCCCGCCTGCGTGCGGCACTGGACAAGCACTATCCGCGCGTGTTGCTGATCGAGCTGCCCGATGGCGAGGCGTTCAAGGACGCCGCGACGCTGAACCTGGTCTACGACGGCCTGCTCGGCGCGGCCTGCGACCGCAAGACGGTGCTGTTCGCGCTCGGCGGTGGTGTCATCGGCGACATGACCGGCTTCGCGGCGGCCTGCTACATGCGTGGCGTGCCCTTCGTGCAGGTGCCGACGACGCTGCTGTCGCAGGTCGACTCCTCGGTCGGTGGCAAGACCGCCATCAACCACCCGCTCGGCAAGAACATGATCGGCGCGTTCTACCAGCCGGTGCGCGTGATCTGCGATCTGGATACGCTCGATACGCTGCCGCCGCGCGAGCTGTCCGCCGGGCTGGCCGAGGTCATCAAGTACGGCCCGATCGCCGATGCCGACTTCCTCGACTGGATCGAGGCGAACCTGCCTGCGCTGATGGCGCGCGACAAGGTGGCGCTGGCCTACGCCGTGCAGCGCTCGTGCGAGATCAAGGCCACCGTCGTCGGCAACGACGAGCGCGAGAGCGGCCTGCGCGCGATCCTGAACTTCGGCCACACCTTCGGCCACGCGATCGAGTCCGGGCTGGGCTACGGTGCGTGGCTGCATGGCGAGGCGGTCGGCTGCGGCATGGTGATGGCGGCAGACCTGTCGATGCGGCTCGGCCTGATGCCCGCCGGTTTCGTGGCGCGCGTGAAGGCGGTCTGTGCGCGCGCCGGCCTGCCCGTGGTCGGCCCGGCGCTGGGCGTGGACCGCTACCTGGCGCTGATGCAGGTCGACAAGAAGACCGAGGCGGGCGAGCTCCGCTTCGTCGTCATCGACCGGCTCGGCAGCGCCCGCATGCAGGGTGCGCCGGACGCCCTGGTGCGCGACGTGCTCGCCGCCCACTGCCAGCCGGCCTGACCGCGCGACACCGGATGCGCCTCGACCTCGCGCCCTGCGCCAGTGACCCGGCGCAGGGCCGCGGTCGTCGCCGTGCCGAAGCCCCGGCCCCGACCCGCAACGACTACCAGCGTGACCGCGACCGCATCGTCCACAGCACCGCGTTCCGCCGCCTCGTCTACAAGACGCAGGTCTTCCTCAACCACGAGGGCGACCTGTTCCGCACCCGGCTGACGCACACGCTGGAAGTGGCGCAGCTCGGCCGCTCCATCGCCCGCTCGCTGCGGCTGCACGAAGATCTGGTCGAGGCGATCGCGCTGGCCCACGACCTCGGCCACACCCCCTTCGGCCACGCCGGGCAGGATGCGCTGCACGCCTGCATGCGCAACCACGGCGGCTTCGAGCACAACCTGCAGAGCCTGCGCGTGATCGACGTGCTCGAAGAGCGCTACCCGGCCTTCGACGGCCTGAACCTGACCTTCGAGACCCGCGAGGGCGTGCTCAAGCACTGCGCGAAGCGCGTGGCGCGCTGGATCGATGCGCACGAGCCGGGCGGGGTGGGGCGGCGCTTCCTGGACGGCACCCAGCCCTCGCTGGAAGCGCAACTCGCCAACCTCGCCGACGAGATCGCCTACAACGCGCACGATGTCGATGATGGCGTGCGCTCCGGGCTGATCGACTTCGAGCAGGTGTGCGCGCTGCCGCTGGTGGCGCGTTTCCGCGACGAGGCGCTGGCCGAGTACCCCGAGCTGGCGCAGATGAAGAAGCGCCGGCTGCTGTCGGAAACGCTGCGGAGGATGCTGTCCGCGCAGGTCTACGACGTGATCGACACGACGCGGGCAGCGCTGGACCAGCATGCGCCGGACAGCGCCGATGCGGTGCGCCAGTTGCCGCCGCTGGTGGCGTTCAGCCCGGTGATGCGCGAGGCGAGCACGGCGCTCAAGCGCTTCCTGCTGGAGCAGCTCTACCGCCACCCGCAGGTGCTGGACACCACCGACCGGGCGCAGCGCATCGTGCGCGAGCTGTTCGCCGTCTACATCGACCGGCCGCAGGAGATGCCGGCCGACTACGCCGCGTCCCCGCTGCCGCACCGGGCGGTGGCCGACTACATCGCCGGCATGACCGACCGCTACGCCATCCGCGAGCACGAGCGGCTCACGGGGCAGCGGCTGTTCGATCAGCCTTCGGTCGGCAGGAAGCCTTCGGTCGACAGGTAGCGCTCGCCGGTGTCGTAGTTGAAGCCGAGCACCCGGGCGCCGGCCGGCAGCTCCGGCAGCTTCTGTGCGATGGCGGCCAGCGTGGCGCCGCTGGAGATGCCGACCAGCAGGCCTTCCTCGCGGGCGCTGCGGCGGGCCATCTCGCGGGCGGCTTCGGCATCGACCTGGACCACGCCGTCGAGCAGCGCGGTATGAAGGTTCTTCGGGATGAAGCCGGCGCCGATGCCCTGGATCGGGTGCGGTGCGGGTGCGCCGCCGCTGATGACCGGCGAGGCGGCCGGCTCGACGGCGAACACCTTCAGGTTCGGCCAGCGGGCCTTCAGCACCTGCGCGCAGCCCGTCAGATGCCCACCGGTGCCGACGCCAGTGATCAGCGCGTCCAGCCCGTCCGGGAAGTCGGCGAAGATTTCCTCGGCGGTCGTGCGCACGTGGACTGCGACGTTGGCCGGGTTCTCGAACTGCTGCGGCATCCACGCCCCGGGTGTGGAGGCGACCAGCTCCTCTGCCCTGGTGATCGCGCCCTTCATGCCCTTCTCGCGCGGCGTCAGCACGAACCTGGCGCCATAGGCCAGCATCAGGCGGCGGCGCTCGATGCTCATGCTCTCGGGCATCACCAGCACCAGCGGGTAGCCCTTGACGGCGGCCACCATCGCGAGTCCCACGCCGGTGTTGCCCGAGGTCGGCTCGACGATGGTGCCGCCGGGCTGCAGCGCGCCGCTGGCCTCGGCGGCCTCGACCATGGCCAGCGCGATGCGGTCCTTGATCGAACCACCGGGATTGCTGCGCTCGGACTTGATCCAGACCTCGGCGCCGGGACCGAACAGGCGGTTGATGCGGATGTGCGGGGTGTTGCCGATCGTGGCGAGAACGCTGGCAGCTTTCATGGCGAGACTCCGGGTGGTACCAAAACGAACAAGTCGAAGGAGAATGTGCATTCTGAACCATCGACAGCGTGCCTGTCCGGTGCGCACAATCCGGCTCGACTTGGACCTTGCCCTGCACTCTGCTTCCGCACTTTCGACCATGGCCCGACTGCCCCGCCTTGCCATTGCCGGTCTGGCCCACCACGTGATCCAGCGTGGACACAACCGCCAGTCGGTGTTCCTCGACGACACGGACCGCACTGCCTACCTCACCGCCTTGCGCGAGGCCGCTGCGCTGCAGCGGGTGGCGGTGCATGCCTATGTGCTGATGGACGACCACGTCCACCTGCTCGTCACGCCGCCGACGGCCGAGGCGCTCAGCAAGATGCTGCAGGCCATCGGCCGGCGCTATGTCAGCGCCTTCAATCGCCGGCATGGCCGGGTCGGCACGCTCTGGGACGGCCGCTTCCGCGCCACGGTCCTGGAGAGCGGCCCGCATGTGCTGACCTGCATGCGCTACATCGAGCAGAACCCGCAGCGTCTGATTCCACCCACTGCCGCGACCGACTACCCGTGGTCGAGCGCGCCGCACCACCTCGGACGCCGCCGCGACAGCCTCATCACCGACCACACGCTGTACTGGGCGACTGGCAACACACCGTTCGAGCGCGAATGGGCCTGGCGGCGCTTGCTCGACGAGCCACTGTCGGGCGACGAGGTCCAGGCCCATACCGACAGCGCGCTCAAGGGCTGGGCGCTGGGGTCTGGTGCGTTTCTTGCTAGCTTGGGCGCCACCACCGAGCGGCCCATAGCGCCACGCCCGCGTGGCCGTCCGGCACGCGCACCACGGCAGGGCGTGGTCGCAGAGGCTTGACCTGTCCCTATTTCAGTGTCGTGAATTTGTCGATCCACCATTAAATGAGCCTGACCCCTTTTAGTTTTGCTTGAGGGTGTCGCTGCAGTGCAGTAGATTTGCACGGTTTTCCATCGCCATACGCAGGAGTGCGCCA
>NZ_JBFPGY010000141.1:0-3199 GCF_041083715.1 Sphaerotilus sp. | reverse complement strand
GGCGAGGCATCGTCGGACAGCAGGATCTCGATGGGCTCGCAGACCTGGGCCAGCGCGCTGTCGATGGCCGCATCGATCATCGCGGACTGGTTGTAGGCGAACACCACCAGCGTGATGCGGGGGCGGCGTGTCGTGTCGGTCATGGCGCTCAGCTCCGCCGTCCGACGATGTCGGCCAGTGCGGCGATGACGGTGTCGACCTCGGCCTCGGTGTGCACCGGGCTGATCGGCAGGCTGAGCACCTGGTGCTGCAGCGCGCTGGCGATCGGCAGCGCCGGCCAGCCGCGGTCGGCATAGGCCTGCTGTTCGTGGCAGGCAATGGGGTAGTGGACCAGCGTCGTGATGCCGCGCCGGGTCAGCTCGGCCTGCACGCGCGCGCGCTCGGCCACCCGCACGACGAACAGATGCCACACTGGATCGCAGCCCTCGACGGTGCGCGGCAGCTCGACGTTCACGTCCGCCAGTCCGGCGAGGTAGCGCTGCGCGAGGCGCTGGCGGACGGCGTTTTCCGCGTCCATCGCCGGCAGCTTGACGCGCAGCATCGCCGCCTGGAGTTCGTCCAGGCGCGAGTTCACGCCGATCGTCTCGTGGTGGTACTTGCGGGACGAGCCGTAGTTGCGCAACTGGCGCAGCCGGGCGGCCAGCGCGTCGTCGTTGGTCGTCACCGCACCGCCGTCGCCGAGCGCGCCAAGGTTCTTGCCGGGATAGAAGCTGAATCCCGCCGCATCGCCCAGCGCGCCGGCGCGCACACCGTGGTGGCGCGCGCCATGCGCCTGCGCGGCGTCCTCGATCAGCTTCAGGCCGTGGCGGTCGGCGAGGGTGCGCAGCGCGGCCATCTCGGCGGTCTGGCCGTAGAGGTGCACCGGCAGGATCGCACGCGTGCGTGGCGTGATCGCGGCTTCGACGAGGTCGGGATTCAGGTTGGCGGTGTCGGCCCGCGGCTCGACCGGTACCGGCACCGCGCCCACCTGGCTCACCGCCAGCCAGGTGGCGATGAAGGTGTTCGACGGCACGATGACCTCGTCGCCGGGGCCGATGTCCATGGCGCGCAGGATCAGGTGCAGCGCGTCCAGCCCGTTGGCCACCCCGATGGCGTGGCGCACGCCGCACCACTGCGCGAACTCGGCCTCGAAGTGCGCGCATTCCTCGCCGAGCACGTACCAGCCGGAGGCGATCACGCGGGCGGCGGCGGCCTGCAGCGCGGCTTCATGGGGCGCGTTGACGCGCTTCAGGTTGAGGAAGTCGATCATGGCTGGCGTGGGGCGGGCAGGGCGGCGGCGAGGAACTGGTCGTGGTCGCGGTAGTAGTCGTCCTCGTCGTAGCGGTTGGACGCCAGCACCATGCAGACCGAGCCGGACGAGAAGTTGTCCAGCTCGCGCCAGATCATCGGGCAGACGTAGAGCCCGTAGTAGGAGCGGTTGAGGTGGAAGCGGCGCTTGGCGGTGCCGTCGTCGAGGACCACGTCGAAGCTGCCCGACATCGCGACGATGAGCTGGTGCAGGCCCTTGTGGGCGTGGCCGCCGCGCTCGGAGCCGCCGGGCACGTCGTAGAGGTAGTAGACGCGCTGGATGTCGAAGGGCACATGGCGCCCGCCTTCGATGAAGGTCAGATTACCGCGCGGGTCGGTGATCTTGGGCAGGTCGACGAGGTGGCAGCGTTCCAGCGGGGTGCTCATGTCCAGGTTCCTTCAGTCAGCGGTGGGGACAGGGGGCGGGCCGGATTGCCGACCACGGTGACGCCCGCCGGCACATCGCGCGTGACCACCGCGCCCGCGCCCACCATCGCGCCTGCGCCGATGCGCACGCCTGGCAGGAGCACGGCACCGGCGCCGATCGACGCACCGCGTTCGATGACGGTGGCCTCGCGCACGAAGTCGCGGTGGCCGCTGCGTGGATGGCGGTCGTTCGAGAAGGTGGCGTTCGGGCCGATGAAGACGTCGTCCTCGACGGTCAGCCCGTCCCAGAGCTGCACACCGCTTTTCACCGTCACCCGGTCGCCGATGTGCACGTCGTTCTCGATGAAGCAGTGGGCGCAGATGTTGCCGTCGCGGCCGATGCGCGCGCCGGCCAGCACGACGACGAACTGCCAGATGCGCGTGCCAGCGCCGATGTGCGGGCTCTGCACGTCGGCGAGCGGGTGGATGCAGGCCGGGCGATCCGGCGGAGCCGTCACCTCAGACATGTTTCCAGCCCCCGCCCTCGCGCAGCATGTGCAGGCTGTACCCCGTGCGCTTCGTCTCTTCGGCGGACCACTGGTCGCGCTGGCGCTCGCGCTGCAGCTTGAAGCGCTTGCGCGCCAGCCAGCCCATGCCGAGGCGGCTGTAGAAGTAGTGCCGGTCGCCGAGCGCCTTGGCGCCGGTTTCCTTCTTGAGCGCCTTCTGCGTGATCGAGCCGAAGTGGTGGAACACCGCGTCGCCGACCGTGCCGACCGGGATGCCGGCCCGGGTACAGCGCACGAGGTATTCCATGTCCTCGTGCCCGCCCAGGCGCCGGTCGGTGTCGGGAAAGCCGATCTGCTCGAACACGCTGCGGTGCACCGCGAAGCACACGCCATGGAACCAGCCGCGGCGCACCGTGCCCGCCATCTTCACGAGGTATTCCGGAGCGAACTGCGTGTAACCGTAGTCTTCGGCGCCTTCGAGCAATGCGGGGCTCACGACCTTGAGGCCTTGGTGTTCAGCGGCGTCGAGCATCGCTTCGATCGCCCGCGGTCCGGCCAGCACGTCGTTGTTGAGCAGCACGACCCATTCGGCGTCACCCGCCAGCAGCGCGCCCTGGGTCCACGCACCGCCGCAGCCGAGGTTGACGCGGTTGCGCCGCTGCGCGAGTTCGGGGTGGTCGGCCAGCCACTGCGGCGTTTCGTCGGTGCTGGCGTTGTCGATGACGAGGATGTCGCCGGGCGCCACGCCCTGGGCGCGCAGGCTGTCGATGCACATCGCGGTGTAGCGCAATTGGTTCAGCACCGGGATGACGATGGTGGTGCGGCGGTTCATGGGGGCGTGTCCTTCCTCGGCGCGGCTCAGGCCACGAGCGTGTAGTGCTTGTGGCTCAGGTCCCAGCCAAACCAGCGCTCCAGCCGCATCGCGTGGCGGTGCTTGCGCTCGCGGCGGGTCAGCAGGTGGTTCGGGTCGGGGGTGAACGCGGGTTCGGCGTCGTGGGCGAGCCAGTCGGCCATGCAGGCGGGATGCGTGCCGGTGAACG
>NZ_JBFPGY010000140.1:0-3199 GCF_041083715.1 Sphaerotilus sp. | reverse complement strand
CAACGCCCGCCTTTCGGCCGATGTGCAGCTCCCCCGCTACGATCGCAGCGCCCTGCGCAGCGGCATCGTGCACCTGGGCCTGGGCGCCTTCCACCGGGCCCACCAAGCGCTCTACACCGAAGCGGTGCTGAACGACGGCGACCTGCGCTGGGGGATTGTCGGCGTGCACCTGCGCGGCCGCCGGCTGGCCGACGTGCTGCGCACCCAGAACCAGCTCTGGTCAGTGACCGAACGCCATGCCGAGCAAGCCCGCACCCAGGTCGTCGGTGCGCTGCGCGCGGCGCTGTTCGCGCCGGAGCAGGGCGAAGCGGTGCTGACCGCACTGGCCGACCCGGGCGTCCACATCGTCACCACCACCGTCACCGAGAAGGGCTACAGCTTCCAGCCAGCCACCGGCGAGCTGGACCTGAACGACGCCGACCTGCAGCACGACCTGCGCCACCCCGACACCCCGCGCAGCACGCTGGGCGTGCTGGCTGCCGGCCTGCTGCGCCGCCCGGCCACGGCGCCGATCACCGTGGTCTGCTGCGACAACATGGCCGCCAACGGCGACAAGCTGGCGCAGTTGCTGCTGCAATACGCCGAGCGCGCCTGCCCGATGCTGCTGGCGCGGCTGGCGGATGGACGCATCGTTTTTCCCAACACCATGGTGGACCGCATCGTGCCCGCCGCCACGCCCGCGTCGCTGGACTGGGCCGCGCAGCGACTGGGGCTGCGCGACGAGGCCGCCATCATCTGCGAGCCATTCACCCAATGGGTCATCGAAGACCGCTTCGCCGGCCCGCGGCCCGCCTGGGAGGCGGCCGGCGCGCTGCTCACCGGCGACGTGCGTCCTTTCCAGGCCATGAAGCTGCGTCTGCTCAACGGCAGCCACTCGGCCATCGCCTATCTGGGCCAGCTGCGCGGCCGCGAGACCGTGGCCGAAGCCATGGCCGACCCACTGATCCGCGGTGCCGTGCGCGGCCTGATGCTGGACGACCTGCTGCCCTCGGTGGCCGTGCCCGCCGGCTTCGATGCCCTCGCCTACTGCGAACAGTTGCTGCACCGCTTCGACAACCCGGCACTGGCCCACCGCACCGAACAGATCGCGATGGACGGCACCCAGAAAGTGGCCGTGCGCTGGCTGCCCACGCTGCGCGAGCGGCTGGCCGCCGGCGCCAGCTGCCCCTGGGTAGAGCGCGCACTGGCCGCCTGGCTGCACTACCTGATGCACGAGCGGGCGGAGCACGGTCAGCGCCTGGTGGTGAGCGATCCCGGTGCAGCGGCCCTGGCCGCCGTGCTGCGCCAACCGCTGTCCCCCGAAGGCGTGGCCATGGCCGCGCTGCACCATGCGCCGGTCTTCGGCGTCGAGCCCTGGCCAGCCGAGCTGGCCCGGCGACTGGGCCAGCATCTGGCCACCTTGCAGGCTGGCGGCACCGGAGCCTTGCTGGCCACGGCCTCCGCTCACCCCTGATTCACCCTACAGGCGCAGCACCGCGCCGACCACTCTGGAGACTTGAGATGGCACTGAACCGCAGACAATTTGGATCGCTGGCCGCATCGATGGGCCTGGGGGCTTCGGTTTTCAACCCGGTGCGTGCCCAGGGCGCACAGATCACCCTGAAATACGGCACCGCCTTTCCGGCCGACCATCCGGGTACCCTGCGCATCAAGGAAGCGGCCGAGGCCGTGCGCAAGGACACCGGCGGCAAGGTGGATCTGCAGGTCTACCCGGCCAGCCAGCTGGGCAGCGAGCCGGACATGATCTCGCAGGTCCGTGCGGGCGCCATCGACCTGATGTCCACCGCCGGCACCAACCTGCAGACCCTGGTGCCCACCGCCGGCATCAACGGCGTGGCCTTCGCGTTCAAGGACTACGCTGCGGTCTGGGCAGCGATGGACGGCGAGCTGGGCGGTCATGTGCGTGGCGCGCTGGCCAAGGTCGGCCTGCAGGCCTTCGACAAGGTGCTGGACAACGGCTACCGCAACATCACCACCGCCAGCAAGGCGATCGTCACGCCGGCCGACCTGAAGGGGTTCAAGATCCGCGTGCCCGGCATTCCGATGTGGCTGTCGATGTTCAAGGCCCTGGGCGCTTCGCCCACCGCCATTCCCTTCGGTGAACTGTATTCGGCGCTGCAGACCAAGGTGGTCGATGGGCAAGAGAACCCGCTGGCACTGATCCAGAGCGCCAAGCTCTACGAAGTGCAGAAGTTTTGTTCGCTGACCGGCCACACCTGGGACGGCCACTTCATCTTCGGCAACGCCCGGAAGCTGCAGTCGCTGCCCAAGGAAGTGCAGGACGCGCTGAACACCCACCTGACCACCGCCGCCCTGCGCCAGCGCGAGGACATCGCCCGCCTGAACAAGGACGCCGAAGGCGTGCTGACCAAGGCGGGCATCACGTTCAACCACCCGGACACCACGCCCTTCCGCGAGATGCTGCGCAGCGCCGGTTTCTACACCGAGTGGAAAACCAAGTTCGGCGACGAGGCCTGGGCCAAGCTCGAGAAGTACGCCGGCCGCCTGGCCTGACGCGTCCCCGTCCTGTTCCCTCGCATTGCAGCACCCCATGGATCACCAAGCCTCTTCCCGACCCACCGCCAGCGGCAAGCCCTGGCTGGACCGTTTCGACCGACTCGTCGGCCTGGTCAGCGAAGGCCCCGCCGCCGCGCTGGTGCTGGCCGAGGTGCTGATCCTCGGGGGCGGTGCGCTGTCCCGCTACGCGCTGCATGCGCCGCTGCCCTGGTCGGATGAACTGGCCAGCATCCTGTTTGTCTGGCTGGCCATGCTGGGCTCGGTGATCGCGCTGCGGCGCGGCACCCACATGCAGCTGACCACCTTCGTCAAGAACCTCTCGCCCGCGCGCCGGGCCTGGCTGGATGCACTGGGCATGTTCATGGTGATGGCCTTCCTCACGCTGCTCATCCACCCGGCCTGGGAGCAGTTCCATGACGACCTGCAGGTGACCACGCCGACGCTGGAGATCAGCGAGGGCTGGCGCAAGGCCTCGGTGCTGGTCGGCGCGGTGCTGATGCTGATCACCGCCACCACGCGCCTGCTGCAGCGGGCCAGCTGGCGGCAGATCGGCCAGACCGGTGCGCTGGTGGCCGTGGCCGCGGTGCTGCTGTGGTTCTCGGGCACCCACCTGATGGCCATGGGCCACCTGAACCTGCTGGTGTTCTTCGTCTTCCTGCTGATGTTCTGCATCGTGATCGGC
>NZ_JBFPGY010000139.1:0-10561 GCF_041083715.1 Sphaerotilus sp. | reverse complement strand
TCGGCGCCGGACACCGGCAACATGGAGACCATCGAGCGCTACGGCACCGCCGCGCACAAGGAGCGCTGGCTGGAGCCGCTGCTGGACGGCCAGATCCGCTCCGCCTTCCTGATGACCGAGCCGGCAGTGGCCTCGTCGGACGCGACCAACATCGAGTGCTCGATCCGCCGGGAAGGTGACGAGTACGTGATCAACGGTCGCAAGTGGTTCTCGTCGGGCGCCGGACATCCGCACTGCGCCATCTTCATCGTCATGGGCAAGACCGACTTCGAGGCTCCGCGGCACGAGCAGCAGTCGATGGTGCTCGTGCCGCGCGACACGCCGGGTGTGACCGTGCTGCGCCCGCTGAACGTGTTCGGCTACGACGATGCACCGCACGGGCACATGGAGGTGCTGCTCGACAACGTGCGCGTGCCGGTGGAGAACATCCTGCTCGGCGAGGGCCGCGGCTTCGAGATCGCGCAGGGCCGGCTCGGCCCGGGCCGCATCCACCACTGCATGCGCTCCATCGGCGCTGCCGAGCGGGCGCTGGAGATGATGGTCGACCGCCTCTCGACCCGCATCGCCTTCGGCAGGCCGCTGTCGGCGCAGTCGATCTGGCACGAGCGCATCGCCGAGTCGCGCTGCATGATCGACCAGGCACGCATGCTGACGATGAACGCCGCGCACAAGATGGACACCGTCGGCAACAAGGGCGCGAAGCAGGAGATCGCGATGATCAAGGTCGTCGCGCCGAACGTGTCGTGCAAGGTGGTGGACTGGGCGATCCAGGCCTATGGCGCGGCCGGCGTGAGCCAGGACACGTGGCTGGCCGAGATGTACGCCCACCAGCGCACGGTGCGGCTGGTGGACGGGCCGGACGAGGTCCACCGCAACGCCATCGCCAAGATCGAGATCGCCAAACGAACGGTCGCGCGGACGGCCAAGTCGGCATAGACTGCACGCAGTTCCGCTTCCTTGACTGTTCGCTCCTTTCCATGACCACTGGCTTCCAGCTCGTCTACGGTGACCACCTCGCCCGCAGTGTGCGGGGGGTGCCGTGCGCGCCGCCGGTGGGGTGCTGACCGCGTTGTCCTGACCGTTCGTCCGCATCCGATTCATGGCGCGGCTGCCTGTGTGCAGCCGCCAAGGAGCTTTCATGTCCGCATCCGCTGCATCCCTCGCTTCCCCGACCGATCTGTTCGACAACCCGATGGGCCTCATGGGCTTCGAGTTCGTCGAGTTCGCGTCACCGATTCCCGACCTCCTGGAGCCGCTGTTCGAGCAGATGGGCTTTTCGCTCGTCGCCCGGCACCGCTCGAAGGATGTCGTGCTGTACCGGCAGGGCGAGATCAACTTCATCGTCAACCGCGAGCCCCGCAGCACGGCGGGCTATTTCGCGGCGGAACATGGCCCATCGGCGTGCGGGCTGGCGTTCCGGGTGAAGGATTCGCACAAGGCCTACGCCCGTGCGCTGGAACTTGGCGCGCAGCCGATCGAGATTCCGACCGGACCGATGGAGCTGCGGCTGCCGGCAATCAAGGGCATCGGCGGTGCGCCGCTGTACCTGATCGACCGCTTCGAGGATGGCAAGTCGATCTATGACATCGACTTCGAGTTCCTCGACGGCGTTCCGCGCCGCCCCGAGGGCCACGGTCTGTGCCTGATCGACCACCTGACGCACAACGTCTACCGCGGTCGCATGGCGTTCTGGGCCGGATTCTACGAGCGGCTCTTCAACTTCCGCGAGATCCGCTACTTCGACATCCAGGGCGAGTACACCGGCCTGACCTCCAAGGCCATGACCGCACCGGACGGCAAGATCCGCATCCCGCTGAACGAGGAATCCTCGCGTGGTGCCGGCCAGATCGAGGAGTTCCTGATGCAGTTCAACGGCGAGGGCATCCAGCACGTCGCCCTGCTGACGGACGATCTGATCGATACGGTGGACCGGCTGGCGCTGGCCGGCGTGCCGCTGATGACAGCGCCGAACGACGTGTATTACGAGATGCTGGACGAGCGCCTGCCCGGCCACGGTCAGCCGGTGGCGGAGCTGCAGACCCGCGGCATCCTGATGGACGGCTCCACCGCGGACGGCCGGCCGCGCCTGCTGCTGCAGATCTTCTCGCGCACGATGCTCGGGCCGGTGTTCTTCGAGTTCATCCAGCGCAGTGGGGACGACGGCTTCGGCGAGGGCAACTTCAAGGCGCTGTTCGAGTCGCTGGAGCGTGACCAGGTGCGCCGCGGGGCCTTGAAGGCCTGACACCGCGCTGTGACCGCGCTGGGGACTGCAGGGGTTGGAGCATCCGGCGACAATGCCGGGATGACTGACATCGACAAGGGCACCAGCGCCCGCCTGCCCACGCCGCATGGCGAGTTCACGATCACGGCGTACTTCGACCG
Source organism: Sphaerotilus sp. (assembly GCF_041083715.1). GTDB lineage: Bacteria > Pseudomonadota > Gammaproteobacteria > Burkholderiales > Burkholderiaceae_C > Sphaerotilus. The sequence continues at coordinate 8,179 of NZ_JBFPGY010000139.1, read as the reverse complement.
CAGCACAGGCATCGAACACCTGGCGCTGCACTGCGGCGATGTGGCCGGCGACGCAGTGCTCGTGCGCGTGCACTCCGAGTGCATGACTGGCGACATCTTCGGCTCGCTGCGCTGCGACTGCGGCCCGCAACTGCAACTCGCCATGGCCCGCATCGCCGCGCTCGGGCGCGGCATGGTGATCTACATGCGCGGCCACGAAGGGCGGGGCATCGGCATCGAGCAGAAGCTGCGCGCCTACAACCTGCAGGACCAGGGGCTGGACACCGTGGAGGCCAATCTGGCGCTGGGCCACCCGGCCGACAGCCGCCGCTTCGAGGCCGCGGCGCAGATCCTGAAGGACCTGGGGGTGCGCTCGGTCTGCCTGATGAGCAACAACCCGCTGAAGGTGCTGGCGCTGCAGGCGCAGGGCATCACCATCGTGCAGCGCGAACCGCACGAGATCGATGCCAATCCCGAGAATGCCGCCTACCTCGGCACCAAACGCGACAAGCTCGGGCACTTCCTGCGTGCCTGAGGCCGCGTGGTCGCGGCAGGCTACCGCTGCAGGCGGCGATAGAGCGTCGTGCGGCTGATGCCGAGACGGCGAGCGGCCTCGGACAGGTTGCCCTTGCATTCGGTGACCGTGCGGTGGGCTTCGTCGGGCAGCGCGGCGGCGGCGGCGGTTGGGTCGGCGGCCACTGGCTCCGGTATGACGTCGATGCCGCCACGGCCTGCTTCCACCTGCACCCACACCATCGAGCCGTCGAGCAGGTGTGCCTCGAATGGCCACCCCTGGCTGGTGTGGCTGCGGCTGCGCAGTGCCTCCACGGTGCTCTCGAACACCGCATCGATGCGCAGCCCCGCGATGTCCTGGCGTGCCAGTCCCAGCAGATGCAGGCCGGCCATGTTCGCCCCGATCAGCCAGCCGTCTTCGGACAGGGCCAGCAGGCCTTCGGTCAGCCCGGCAATGCCCTCGCGGTACTTGTGGATGCGCAGACGCAGGCTGTCGCGGTGGCGGGTCTCGAACAGGCGGTGCTCGATCATGCGCGCTGCCGAGCGGACGAGACCCAGCGTGTGCCGATGGAACTGGCGGTGGTCGCTGGAGATGTCGATCGCACCGAGCAGGGCGCCGGCCGGGTCGATGATGGGCGCCGCGGCGCAGGTCAGGAACCCGTTGCGCTCCAGGTAGTGCTCACTCCCGTGGATGACCACCGGACGCTGCTCGGCGAGCGCGGTCCCGATCGCATTGGTGCCGCGCCATTGTTCGTGCCAGTTGGCACCCGGACGCAATGCCACCCGCTCTGCCCTGTTGGCAAAGTTGGCATCGCCCAGCGTGTCCAGCAGCAGTCCTTGCGCATCGGAGAGCAGCACGATGCTGTCGGTGTCACGGGTCTGTTCGTAGACGAACTCCATCGCTGGCCGGGCGTGTGCGATCAGCTCATGCTGCTGTTCACGGGCCTGGGCCAGTTGCAGGGCCGAGGCATGGGGTGTGCCGGAGGTGCGGCCGAGGGGGGACAGACCAGCGGCCTGGCTGCGCTCCCAGGATCGGATGAGCGCGGGATCACAGGCGGCCAGATCCGCACTGCCTGCTTCGCCCTGGACCATTGCGCGCCGCGCTTCCCGCAGCCGGGCCGGGGTCATGGGCGGTGGTGCATTCGGTTTGGTGGGCTTGCTCATTCAGTAATTACCCTTATGTCGGGCTGTGCCAATCGTCTCTGCATGGACCATTTCAAATTCGACCAATTCATGGCTCTGGCTTGATGATATTCAAGCTGCTTGCGGGATACCCTGATTTGCTGCAGTGTCAGGTGCTCCATCTGTTCAGCTTGTTCACTGGGTTGAACAGGGTTCATGCAGGAATCGGGCCATTTCTGGGCAAATGGGCGATGGGGTGTTCAGGTCGTTCTGGCTGGCACGACCTTCGCGTAGAGAGGGGTGTTCGCAACCTTTTCGTCACACAGCAGGAGACACCTCATGATCTATGCCCACCCCAATACCCCGGAAGCCAAGGTCCAGTTCAAGCCCCGCTATGACAATTTCATCGGCGGCAAGTGGGTCGCCCCGGTCGCTGGGCAGTACTTCGATGTGATCACCCCGATCAGCGGTCAGGTCTACACGCAGGCAGCCCGTTCGAACGAAGCCGACATCGAGCTGGCACTGGACGCCGCCCACGCCGCCAAGGCTGGCTGGGCCGCCACGCCCCCGGGCGTGCGTGCCAACATCCTGCTGAAGATCGCCGACCGCCTGGAGCAGAACCTCGAACTGCTGGCCTACGCTGAAACGGTGGACAACGGCAAGCCGATCCGCGAGACGCTGAACGCCGACATCCCGCTGACGGTCGACCATTTCCGGTACTTCGCGGGCTGCGTGCGTGCCCAGGAAGGCGCGCTGAGCGAGATCGACGGCGAAACCATCGCCTACCACTTCCACGAGCCGCTCGGCGTCGTCGGCCAGATCATTCCGTGGAACTTCCCGATCCTGATGGCGGCCTGGAAGCTGGCTCCGGCCCTCGGCGCCGGCAACTGCGTGGTCCTGAAGCCGGCTGAATCGACCCCGATCAGCATCCTGGTGCTGGCCGAACTGATCGCCGACCTGCTGCCCCCGGGCGTGCTGAACATCGTCAACGGCTATGGCCGCGAAGCCGGCATGCCGCTGGCGACGTCCAAGCGCATCGCCAAGATCGCCTTCACCGGCTCGACCGCCACCGGCCGTGTCATCGCCCAGGCAGCCGCCACCAACCTGATTCCGGCCACGCTGGAACTGGGTGGCAAGTCGCCCAACATCTTCTTCGAAGACATCATGGCGGCCGACGACGCCTTCTTCGACAAGGCGATCGAAGGCATGGTGCTGTTCGCATTCAACCAGGGCGAGGTCTGCACCTGCCCGTCGCGTGCGCTGATCCAGGAATCGATCTACGAGCCCTTCATCGCCCGCGTGCTGGAGCGCGTCAAGGCCATCAAGCAAGGCAGCCCGCTCGACACCGACACCATGATGGGTGCGCAGGCCTCCGCCATGCAGATGGACAAGATCATGTCCTATCTGGCGGTCGGCAAGGCCGAAGGTGCCCAGGTGCTGATCGGTGGCGACCGTGCCGAACTCGGTGGTGACCTGGCTGGCGGCTACTACATCCAGCCGACGCTGTTCAAGGGCAACAACGACATGCGCGTCTTCCGCGAAGAGATCTTCGGCCCGGTGCTGGCCGTGACCACCTTCAAGGACGAAGCCGAAGCCCTGGCCATCGCCAACGACACGGTGTACGGTCTGGGTGCCGGCGTGTGGAGCCGTGACGGCAGCCGCGCCTACCGCATGGGCCGTGCCATCCAGGCCGGTCGCGTGTGGACCAACTGCTACCACGCCTACCCGGCGCACGCGGCGTTTGGTGGCTACAAGGAATCCGGCATCGGCCGCGAGACCCACAAGGCCATGCTGGACCACTATCAACAGACGAAGAACCTCCTCGTCAGCTACTCGCCGAACGCACTGGGCTTCTTCTGATGCCCGCGGACACGACGCTTGCCGTGTCCACCAGCGTGTCCGCCACCGATGCAGCGCTGGCCCATCTGGCCACGCTGCATCGGCAGCATCCCGGGATGCTGCTGTACCAGTCGGGTGGCTGCTGTGATGGCAGCAACCCGCTGGCGCTGAATCCCGGCGATCTGTCGCTCACCGTGACCGACCAGTGCGTCGGAACGGTGGGCGCCGTGCCGTTCTACATCGACACGCGCCAGTGCGGCTATCTGCTCGGGCAGACGCTGACCATCGATGTCCGACCCGGAAACCTCGGTGCGTATTCGCTGGAAGACGGCACCGGCTGGTACTTCGTGACGCTCACGCCCACTTGTCCGCTGGTCTGAGGAGTCGGCAGGCTCTTCCCGTGCCGAAGACGCCCTCGGGCGTCTTTTTTCTTGCGTCTGGCTGCAAGGCGGCTACTTCACGATCTTCATCGTGATGTCCACCGCGCGCAGGTGCTTGGTGATCGAGCCGACGGCCACGCGGTCCACGCCGGTTTCGGCCAGTGATCGCACGGTTTCCAGCGACGCACCGCCCGAATACTCGACCAGGGTGCGGCCGCCGCAGTCGCGGTGCTCATGCACCATGCGCGCCACTGTCTTCACCAGTTCCAGCGGCAGGCTCTCCACCAGCAGCAGGTCGATGTCTTCGTCGAGCGCGATGCGCGTCTCTTCGCGGGTGCGGATCTCCGCCATGATCGGCACGCTCAGGCCCATCGCGCGTGCATAGTGGATCGCCTCGCGCAGTCCGCCCGCCGCGGCGCTGTGCACATCCTCGATCAGGAAGCCGTCGTACAGCCCCAGGCGGTGGTTCAGACCACCGCCAACCAGCACGGCATATTTCTGCGCGCTGCGCATGCCGGGCAACGTCTGGCGGGTGTCGACGATGCGTGCACCCGTGCCAGCCACGGCATCGACATAGCGGCGCACGGAGGTGGCGGTGCCGCTGAGCGTCTGGAGGAAATTCAATGCCGTGCGTTCGCCGGTGAAGATCGCGCGGGCGCAGCCTGTGACTGTGCACAGCAGGTCATCGGGCTGCACGCGGCTGCCTTCCGGCACGGCCCAGGTCACCGACACGGTCGGATCGATCATCTGGAATGCTGCCGAGAACCACGGCTGACCGCAGAGCACCGCCGCTTCGCGGGTCGTCACGCGGGCGGTCACGATCTGCCCGCGTGGCAGCAGCACAGAGGTGACATCGCCTGGACCGATGTCCTCGGACAGGGCTTGTTCCACGCACAGGTTCAGGTCAGCGGGCAGGGGGATGGTGTTCATCAGGACGGTTCCGGCAAGGGCAAACGGGGCATGGGCCGATTTTCACCGCAGTCGGCGTGCCCAGTAACAGAGAACCGCTCAATGCGTTGCCAAACATAATTGGTCTGTCACGCCAGCGGACTCTAGGATGGCGGAATGCTGTCCCCCGACCTGTCCTGCCTCATCGATCAATCCACCTGGGGTCGTGCACTGACCTCCGCCGAACGTGCCCAGGTCATGGCCACCACGACCGAGCGCCGCATCGGCGCAGGGGAGGCCATCGTCAGCGTCGGGGATGCCGCGTCGCACTGGCTCGGCATGATCGACGGTCTGGCCAAGATGTCCGTGACCGCAGCCGATGGCCGCATCACCACGCTCACCGGAGCCTCCCGTGGCGCGTGGTTCGGGGAAGGTTCGTTGCTGCGCCGCGAGCCGTTTCGATACGACATCATCGCGCTGCGTGACAGCCGCATCGCGGAACTCCCGCGCGCGACCTTCGAGGTGCTGAGGCAGGGCAGTCTGTCGTTCAACCATTGCCTGCAGCACCTGATGAATGCCCGGCTTGGCCTGTTCATCGGCATGCTGCGCAACGACCGTCTGCTCGCCCCCGATGCCCGGGTCGCTGCCTGCCTGGCCAGCCTGTACAACCCGGATCTGGCCTTTGATCCGGGTCCGCGCCTGGATCTGACGCAGGCTGAGATCGCGTTGCTGGCCGGTGTTTCGCGACAACGGACCAACCAGGCACTTCAGCGCTTGCATGAGCGGGGGTTGGTCTGTCTGTGCAGCAGGGGACTGCAGATTCCGGATGTCGAAGGTCTGCAGGCGTATGCATCCGAGCCTATCGACCGTATAAAGATACTAACGGCTTGACGGTTGAGCAAAGCAGATACGCCACATCAAAGGAATGTGGCTGTTCGACTTTGTTTGCGAATCAAAGACGTTTTCGTTAGTATCTTTTATGGCCAATGAGACCCTCCCCCTGTTTTTCTCCTCGGATGGCGATGCACTGGCCGAAGTGCTGAACCTGCAGTTCTCCACGTGGCTGGCGTCATCACCAGCCCGTGGTCTGCGCCAGCAGGGTGCCTTGCGCGAAGAGTCCGCGCAGATCTACGCGGACATGTGGCAGGCCTTCATCGCCTACTGCGCGCCCTTCGATGAAGGCACTGGCACGCGCAGTGTTTGCCTCGATCCACGTGACGCGTTGACCCGCGAGGATCTCGTCCAGTTTCTGGCCTTCGCGGCCATCCGCCCGCAGCGCCAGAGCCGCACCGGGCGCCTGCACGCGGAACTGACGCCGCGTTACGCCTGGCGGCTGCTCCAGTTGATCGACCGCGTGCTCAACCATGGCCGCGAGACACTCGGGCTGGAGCCTGTCGAGGCGCCGCTGCAGTTGATGCAGGAGGCCCCGTACCGCTATGCCAATGCCTCCGCATTGACACCGGTGCCGGACGTGCTCACCGAAGCACAGGCTTCGGCATTGATTGCCCATTGCACGGCCGTGTCCAAGGTCAGCGAGGGGCTCGGCACGCAGTGGAAGGCCATCCGAGACCGCACGGCGGTGGCCTTGATGCTTGGTGCCGGTCTGGCACCTGGGCAAGTGCGCGTGCTGACGCTGGACGATGTGGCGGTCGACGGAGGAGCCGAGCCTGGTGTGCCCTGGCGGCTTTCTGTGGCGGCCGATGGCAGCTCCGCAGCACACCAGGTGCCGATCGCCCTCTGGGCTGCGCGGGAGTTGCGATTCTGGCTGGACGTTCGTGCCCGGCAGGGCATGCTCCAGTCGCCATGGGTGTTTCCGTCGACAACCACCGGCAAGGCCTGGTCGCACCCGGCGTGTCACCGGGCGGCAGTGGCCGTGATGGAGGAGGCCGGTGTCGAGGGCGGCTCGCCGTTCCGGTTGCGCCACACCTTTGCCGTGCGCCAGTTGCTGAATGGCCACGCAGAAGAGGAGGTCGCACGCTGGATGGGGTATGCCGATACCGGGCCGATGAAGCGCTACCGGCATGTTCTGGCCGCACCAGCGGCCGGCATCGTCTGATGTACCTGTTTGACAGGCGGTTCAGAGTGGTGTGCGTTCGCAGTGTTCCAGCCGCGCGTATTCCTGCCGCGCCTGGGCATCCGCATACCGCTCGAACTGGGCTTGCAGCCTCGCCAGATGCCGCAGCCGCATCAGCTTGTCCAGTTGCGTCAGGCTGCGGTCCAGTGCATGCCGGTCCAGTGCGATCTGGGCCAAGCGATCCTGTTTGGCCACCAGTGCAGGATAGGTGGTGGATTGGGCCACCAGAAAACTCTGCGCCACACCGACGTCATTCGCAAGAAACCGCGCATATGCGGCCGTGTACGGGTGGGCCGCCGCGGGCCAGCGCTGGGTCAGGCCGCGGCGCAGTGTGGCTTGCAGGCGATCGATCTCGGCGCCGACCTGCTGGGACTCTTCCGCCAGCCGTTTCAGCCGCCCCGTCATGTCCTTCTGCCGTGTTTCCAGGGCATCGACCAGCGCACGCCCGTGCAGCGGCAGTCGCAGCCGCTCTGCCAGGGCTCTGGAGACGCGGCCAAATTCATTGTCTGGTTCGCTGATGGTGTCGAGGTAGCGCAGCCACACGGGTTGCCAGCGTTCAAGATAGGTTTCGGTCGATGCGCGGGGCAGTTCAGCACTGTCGCCTTCAAGCACGGCGTACAGATGTGCCTCATGCAGGGTGACGACATGGTCACCGTCCAGATCAGCGGATCGCGGCAGGCCTGACCCGGTCCGGGTGCGGCTCGATGAAAGCGCCGAGAAGAACCGGGTGGCGTAGTCCCTGTCTTCGCTGCCTTCCGTGGATCCTGCGGGGCACCGCTGCGCCAGGTGATCGATCGGCTCGGACGTGAACACACACCGGTTGTAGCGGCCCAGGCTGCGCTGGTCCCGCGCACCTGGCCGGATGAGGCGCTGGAATCCACTGGAATGGCACTGGGTGAGGACAAAGCGCATCGGTGCGTTCACCGGCACGTGGCTGGTCAGTGCCTCCAGATTTCGGACAGAAAGCCCTGTGTTGTCCCACAGGCGCAGCGTGTTGTCGGCGGCATCGGTGGTGTCCGGCCCCCCGGAGCCTGCGTAGAAGAACAGGCCCCGGTCCGCGGAACCCATGGTGCCCAAGTCCTTGTCCAGCACGGCCGACAGTGTGTCCGCCCGCGCCCCGGCCAGCGTGCTGCTGATGCGGTAGTGGCGGGTCGGTCCGGGGTTGAAGGCCTGTTGGCCGAACACACGTGCCAGTGGCTGCAGCGTGGCCGGGCTGTTGTCGGGCACTTTCGACCCGGGGCCGCTCGGGGTCACGTCCGACGCCGGATCAGCCAGAAAGAGCTGCGTGGTCGATGTTGTGGCAGCGAGGCCATGCAAGATGTCGGCCACCCGGAACGTGGTCGCTGCGCTGCGGCTGTCCGCGACCCGGGCATCGGGCTCTCCC
>NZ_JBFPGY010000138.1:0-10564 GCF_041083715.1 Sphaerotilus sp. | reverse complement strand
TGTTCACGCTCGACCGCGAGACCGGCTCGTGGGTGCTGACCAGCGAGAACGTGCAGATCCCGGCCGACACCAAGGAATTCGCGATCAACATGTCGAACATGCGCCACTGGGACACCCCGGTGAAGCGATACATCGACGAGTGCCTGGCTGGCCAGGAAGGCCCGCGCGGCAAGGACTTCAACATGCGCTGGGTGGCCTCGATGGTCGCCGACGTGCACCGCATCCTGACCCGTGGTGGTGTGTTCCTCTACCCCTGGGACCAGCGCGAGCCGGCCAAGCCGGGCAAGCTGCGTCTGATGTATGAAGCCAATCCGATGGCGTTCCTGGTCGAGCAGGCTGGCGGCATGGCCACCAATGGTCACCAGCGCATCATGGATCTGGGACCGACCAAGCTGCACGAGCGTGTCAGCGTGATCCTGGGTTCGAAGAACGAAGTGCAGCGCGTGACGGAATATCACCTTGAAACCGCACAACCCTCTTCCCAAGAGTAAGAGATTGCCGCTACAATAGCGTTCTTTCGCCGGTGTAGCTCAGTTGGTAGAGCAGCTCATTCGTAATGAGAAGGTCGAGGGTTCGACTCCTTTCTCCGGCACCATACAAATCAACGGGTCAGCGCTCACAAGGCGCTGACCCGTTGTGCTTTGTGGCAGCGCTGTCGGCACAGTGAATGGCCAGCAGTCACCGACGCATGTTGGCTCGGCTCGCTGCAGCATGTCAGCCCACCTGCTCGACAGCACTCCCAGCCCGACACCGGGCAGCCACGGTTACTTGAGTGCCAGGACCACCACACCGCTGGCGACCAACGCGATGCCGAGCCACTCCCGCAGCGACGGACGATCCCCCAGAAAGACCACGGCGAAGACGACGACCAGCACGAGGCTCAACTTGTCGATGGGGGCGACCTTGGACGCATCACCGAGTTTCAATGCCCGGAAATAACAGGTCCACGAAGCTCCCGTGGCCAGCCCCGACAGCACCAGGAAGATCCACGTCTTCGGACTCAGGGCGCGCGGGTCCGTCCACTGCCCGGTGGCAGACACGAACGCCGCAAGCACGCCCAGGATGACCACCGTCCGAATGAGGGTTGCCATGTCGCTGTTCACGCCCGCGATGCCGACCTTGGCCAGGATGGCCGTCAATGCCGCGAACACCGCCGACAGCAGGGCGTAGGTGAACCAGTTCGATGTCGCCGCCATGGAAGTCCTGTGGGGTTGGAGTGGCGCGCGAAGGCGCCTCATGAGGGGATCGGCATGGCCTGCCGGTTCTCCCTCATGATGCAACCCTGGAGTCAGCTGATGCGCGCGCGCAGCGCCTTGAGTTCGCCGACGATGCCGCGGCGGAAGGCCAGCACGCAGAGCACGAAGATCGCGCCCATGATCACCGTGACCCAGGAGCCGACCTTGTCCGCCAGCTCGTTCTCCAACGCCACGATGACCGCGGCACCGACGCCCGGGCCGAGGATGGTGCCGAGCCCGCCCAGCAGCGTCATCAGGACCACCTCGCCGGACATGTGCCAGTGCACATCGGTGAGCGAGGCGAGCTGGAACACCAGCGACTTCATCGAGCCGGCCAGCCCGGTCATCGCCGCCGAGATCACGAACGCGACCAGCTTGTAGCGCTCGACCTGGTAGCCCAGCGAGACGGCGCGCGGCTCGTTCTCGCGGATGGCCTTGAGCACCTGCCCGAATGGCGAATGCACCGTGCGGTAGATCAGCGCGAAGCCGGCGAAGAACACCGCGAAGACAAAGTAGTACATCGCCAGGTTGTCGCTCAGGTCGATGACGCCGAAGAGCTTGCCACGCGGCACGCCCTGCAGACCGTCTTCGCCGCCGGTGAACGGCAGTTGCAGCGCGAGGAAGAACACCAGCTGCGCCAGCGCCAGCGTGATCATCGCGAAGTAGATGCCGGCGCGGCGGATCGCCACCCAGCCAAAGAGCGCGCCGAGGCCCGCGCCGACCACGGTGCCGGCGAGCAGCCCGAGTTCAGGCGACCAGCCCGCTTCCTTCACCAGCCACGCACAGACGTAGGCCGCGCCGCCGAAGAAGGCCGCGTGGCCAAAGGACAGCAGGCCGGCAAAGCCCAGCAGCAGGTTGAACGCACTGGCGAACAGCGCGAAGCACAGCAGCTTCATCAGGAAGGTCGGGTAGGCCACGAAGGGCGCGACCAGACCGGCCACCAGCAGCAGGCCGAACATCAGACTGGCCTGGGATTTCGAGGATGCGACAACGGGTTTCATGGATTGGTGCCTTTGCGACTTCACGCCTGCTTGCCGAACAGACCCGCCGGGCGCAGCAGCAGCACCACGACCATGATCACGAAGATCACCACCGCCGACGCTTCGGGGTAGACCACCTTGGTCAGCCCTTCGACGACGCCCAGACCCAGCCCGGTGACGATGGAGCCGAGGATCGAGCCCATGCCGCCGATCACCACCACCGCGAACACGACGATGATCAGGTTCGAGCCCATCAGCGGATTGACCTGCACCACCGGCGCGGCCAGCACGCCGGCAAACGCCGCCAGCGCGACACCCGCGCCGTAGGTCACGGTGACCAGCACCGGCACGTTGATGCCCAGCGCCTGCACCAGCTCGGGCCGTTCGGTCGCGGCGCGCAGCGTGGCGCCGAGCCGGGTGCGCTCGATCAGGTACCAGGTGATGGCACACACGCTGAGCGCGGCGACCACGACCCAGCCGCGGTACAGCGGCATGAACATGAAGCCGAGGTCCACGCCACCCTGCAGGAGTTCCGGCACCGGGTAGCTCTGGCCCGAGCTGCCGTACAGGTTGCGGAACACGCCCTCGCCGATCAGCGCCAGCCCGAAGGTCAGCAGCAGGCCGTAGAGGTGGTCGAGCTTGTAGAGGTGCTTGAGCAGCAGCCGCTCGATGACGACGCCGAGCACGCCGACCACCAGCGGCGACAGGATCAGCGCCGCCCAGTAGTTGATGCCGAAGTACTCCAGACCCAGCCACGCGACGAACGCGCCGATCATGTAGAGCGCGCCGTGCGAGAAGTTGATGATGTTGAGCAGGCCGAAGATGACCGCCAGCCCCAGGCTCAGCACGGCGTAGAACGAGCCGTTGATCAGCCCGAGCAGCAACTGGCCGAACAGTGCCTGGGAGGAGATGCCGAAGAGTTCCATCGTGGCCTGCCTTTCCTGTGATCGCCGGGGATTACTTCTTGGCGATCAGCGGGCACTTCGACGCCGACAGCGGCTGGAAGGCCTCGGCCGCCGGGATGGTCGCGCGCACGTTGTAGTAGTCCCACGGCGTGGTCGACTCGGACGGCTTCTTCACCTGCAGCAGGTACATGTCGTGGACCATGCGGCCGTCCTCGCGGATGGTGCCGTTCTTGGCGAAGAAGTCGTTGACCGGCGTCTTCTTCATCTGCGCCATGACCTTGGCGGTGTCATCGGTGCCCGAGGCCTTGACCGCCTTCAGGTAGTGCATGACGGACGAGTACTGGCCCGCCTGGACCATCGTCGGCATGCGCTTGTGCAGGTCGAAGAAGCGCTTGGACCAGGCGCGCGTCTCGTCGTTGAGGTTCCAGTAGAACCCTTCGGTGAGGTACATCGACTGCGTGGCCTTCAGACCCAGCGAGTGCACGTCGGTGATGAACATCAGCAGGCCGGCGAGCTGCTGCTTCGGGGTGATGCCGAACTCGGCTGCCTGCTTGATCGAGTTGATGGTGTCGCCACCGGCGTTGGCCAGGCCGATGATCTGCGCGCCGGAGGACTGGGCCTTCAGCAGGAAGGACGAGAAGTCCGAACCCGGGAACGGGTGGCGCACCGAGCCGACCACTTCGCCGCCGTTGGCCTTGACCACGTCGGTGGCGTCCTTCTCCAGCGAGTGGCCGAAGGCGTAGTCGGCGGTCAGGAAGAACCACTTCTTGCCACCGGCCTTGGTGACGGCCTTGGCCGTGCCATTGGCCACCGCGTAGGTGTCATAGGTCCAGTGGACGGTGACGTCGTTGCAGTCCTCGTTGGTCACGCGGGTCGAGGCGGCGCCCGAGACCAGCGCGATGCGGTTCTTTTCCTTGGCGATCTTCTGCACGGCCAGCGCGACCGAGGTCGTCACCAGCTCGGACACCACGTCCACCTTGCCTTGCTCGAACCACTCGCGGGCCTTGTTGGCGGCGATGTCGCCCTTGTTCTGGTGGTCGGCCGAGACCATCTCGATCTTGAACGACGGCTTTTCCTTGGCATTGAAGTCGTCGATGGCCATCTGGGTGGCGATGACGGTGCCCTTGCCGGCCACGTCCGAGTAGGTGCCGGACAGGTCGGTCAGCACGCCGATCTTGACGACGCCATCCGACACCTGGGCCGAAGCGGCGCCGATGGTGGCGAGGGCGAGGCCGACGGCCTGGAACAGGGTCTGGAGTGCGGGCTTGAAGGTCATGGTTGTCTCCTGAGGGATTCGTGGTGTCGGGGTACGGTAAATCAGGGATCAGAGAGGGGCCGGGCGACTCACACGCCGAGCATCTGGTGCAGCATCTCGGTCCGCGACGGCAGCTCTGCCTTGGTCACGGTCGCGACGATGGAGCCATGCTCCAGCACGATGTGGCGGTCGGCCAGCGGCGCGGCGAAGCGGAAGTTCTGCTCGATCAGCAGGATGGTGTAGCCGCGGGTCTTGAGCAGGCGCAGCACCTCGCCGAGCTTCTTGACGATCACGGGCGCCAGGCCCTCGGTGATCTCGTCGAGCAGCAGCAGCTTGGCGCCGGTGCGCAGGATGCGGGCCATCGCCAGCATCTGCTGCTCGCCGCCGGACAGGCGCGTGCCAGGGCTGTGGCGGCGCTCGTGCAGGTTGGGGAACAGCGTGTAGATCTCGTCCAGCGTCATGCCACCCGAGGCGACCTGCGGCGGCAGCATCAGGTTCTCCTCGGTGGTCAGGCCGGAGAAGATGCCGCGCTCTTCCGGGCAGAAGCCGATGCCGAGCCGCGCGATGCGGTGCGGCGCCATCGCGGTGATGTCGGTGCCGTTGAACATGATCTTGCCGGTGCGGCGGCCGACCAGCCCGAGGATGGACTTCATCGTCGTGCTGCGCCCGGCACCGTTGCGGCCGAGCAGCGTGACGAGTTCGCCCTTGTTCACCGTCAGGTCGATGCCGTGCAGGATGTGCGACTCGCCGTAGAAGGCGTGCAGGTCGGTGATCCGCAGCAGCTCGCCGCCGGGCTTGAAGGCGCTGGCGCCCGTGATGCTGGTGCCTGTGCTCATGCTTCCACTCCCACGTAGGCTTCGAGGACACGCGGGTCCTTCGACACCACCGCATACGGCCCTTCCGCCAGGATCTGCCCGCGCTGCAGCACGGTGATGCGGTCGCACAGCGTCTCGACCACCGACAGGTTGTGCTCCACCATCAGGATGGTGCGGCTCTTCGAGACCTTGCGGATCAGCTCGGCGACGCGGTCCACGTCCTCGTGGCCCATGCCCTGCGTCGGCTCGTCCAGCAGCATCAGCTCCGGGTCCAGCGCCAGCGTGGTGGCGATCTCCAGCGCGCGCTTGCGGCCGTAGGGCATCTCGGCGGTGACGGTGTGGACGTACGCGCCCAGGTCCACCGATTCCAGCAGCTCCACCGCCCGGTCGTTGAGCGCATTCAGCGTGTGCTCGGACTTCCAGAAGTGGAACGAGTTGCCCACCTTGCGCTGCAGCGCCACACGCACGTTCTCCAGCACCGTCAGGTGCGGAAACGTCGCCGAGATCTGGAACGAGCGGATCACGCCGCGCCGGGCGATCTGCGCCGGCTCCTCGCGGGAGATGTCGATGCCGTTGAAGGTGATGGTGCCGCGGGTCGGCTGCAGGAACTTGGTCAGCAGGTTGAAGACCGTCGTCTTGCCGGCGCCGTTGGGGCCGATCAGCGCATGGATGTGGCCGCGCTGCACGTTCAGGTTCACGTCCTGCACGGCAGCGAAGCCCTTGAATTCCTTGGTCAGACCGGCGGTCTGCAGGATGAAGTCCGAATTGCTCGCGGTCATGGCGCGCTCCTTCAGTCGATGGCCGAAGCCGACCGCATCTGCTCGCGCAGCATGAATTTCTGGATCTTGCCGGTGGACGTCTTGGGCAGCGTGCCGAAGATCACCCGCTTGGGCACCTTGAAGCGCGCCATGCCGAGGCGGCAGTGCTCGATGATGTCGGCCTCGGTGACGTCGGAGCCGTCGCGCACTTCGACGAAGGCGCACGGCACCTCGCCCCACTTCGGGTCCGGCGCCGCGACGACGGCCGCGACCAGCACGGCCGGGTGGCGGTACAGCACCTCCTCGACCTCGACGCTGGAGATGTTCTCGCCGCCGGAGATGATGATGTCCTTGCTGCGGTCCTTGATCTTCACGTAGCCGTCCGGGTCCATCACGGCGAGGTCGCCGGTGTGGAACCAGCCACCGCGGAAGGCCTCGGCGGTCGCCTCGGGGTTCTTCAGGTAGCCCTTCATCACCACGTTGCCGCGGAAGAAGATCTCGCCCATCGTCTGGCCATCGGCCGGCACGGGCTGCAGCGTCTCGGGATCGAGCACGGCGATGGCTTCCTGCATCGTGTGCGCCACGCCCTGGCGGGCGTTCAGCCGGGCGCGCTCGCCGATCGGCAGATCCGCCCAGGCCTCCTGCTTGGCGCAGACCGCCGCCGGGCCGTAGACCTCGGTCAGGCCGTAGACGTGGGTGATGTCGAAGCCGATGCGCTCGCAGCCCTCGATGATCGCGGCCGGCGGCGCCGCCCCCGCGATCAGGCCGTTCACGGTGTGCTCGATGCCGGCGCGCAGGGCTTCCGACGCATTGATCAGCAGCCCGTAGACGATCGGCGCGCCGCACAGGTGGGTGACGTGGTGCGCGCGGATCAGCGGGAAGATCAGCGTCGGATCGACCCGGCGCAGGCAGACGCTGGTGCCGGCCTGCAGCGCCATCGTCCAGGGGAAGCACCAGCCGTTGCAGTGGAACATCGGCAGCGTCCACAGGTAGACCGCGTGGCGCGGCATGGCCCAGGTGACGACGTTGGACGTGGCGTTCAGGTAGGCGCCGCGGTGGTGCGTGACGACGCCCTTGGGGTTGCCGGTGGTGCCGCTGGTGTAGTTCAGCGCGATGGCGTCCCACTCGTCGCCCGGCAGCGACCAGGCGAAGTCGGCATCGCCCTCCTGCAGGAACGCGTCGTACTCCTTCTCGCCGAGGAAGACACCGGCGTCGTACTCGGCGTCCGCCACGTCGATCACCAGCGGGCGCGGGCCGGTCATCAGCGCCAGCGCGCGCTGGATGGTGGACGAGAACTCGCGGTCCGTGAACAGCACCTTCGCTTCGCCGTGGTCGAGCTGGAAGGCGATCGCCTCGGCGTCGAGCCGGGTGTTGAGCGTGTTGAGCACGGCGCCCGACATCGGCACGCCGAAGTGGCACTCGTACATCGCCGGCGTGTTGGGCAGCATCGCAGCCACCGTGTCGCCGACCTGCACGCCGCGGCGCTGCAGCGCGCTGGCCAGCCGGCGGCAGCGGACGTAGGTCTCGGCCCAGGTCTGGCGCAGTGCGCCATGGACGACAGCGACCCGGTTCGGGTAGGTGTGCGCCGTGCGCTCCAGAAAGCTCAGTGGGGACAGGGCCACAAAATTGGCACTGTTGCGGTCCAGGCCCTGGTCGTAGGCGGTCACAGGCATATCAGCGTCTCCATCGAACTTTGTTGGACATGTTGCAGCGTCCTTGGGCGGCAATGATCGGGCGTGATATTTACAGCACCTCGGTCGGAATGTATCGAATGTTTGCATCGGCGCGCCACCTCGGCGCCATTTATTCCCCAGCTCCTAGAATCGGCCCGATGAGCCGCCCTGACCTCTCCGACACCCTGCGCGAACAGCAGCGCCACGAGCTGCTGCAGGCCGGGCTGGATCTGCTCGACCAGGGCATCACGGTGTTCGACGCCGATCTGCGGCTGGTGGCCTGGAACCAGGCGCTGCTGCGGCTGCTGGAGTTCCCGGAAAACCTCGCCTACGTCGGCGCGCCCTTCGACAGCTTCATGCGCTACAACGCCGAGCGGGGCGAATACGGGCCGGGCGATGTCGACGCGCTGGTGGCCGAGCGGGTCGGCATGGCGCGCACCTTCCAGCCGCACCGCACCGAGCGCGAGCGCCCGAACGGCCAGATCCTGTCGGTGCGCGGCGAGCCGCTGCCGCACCACGGCTTCATCACGCTCTACACCGACATCACCGCCCAGCGCCGCTACGAGCGCATGATCCGCGAGCAGAACGCCGAGCTGGAGCGCCGCGTCGCCCAGCGCACCGCCGAGCAGCACACCAGCAACCGCCAGCTGCGCAGCGCCCACGAGGCCAACCAGCAGATCACTGCCGCCCTGCGCCGCAGCGAGGAGCGCCTGCGGCTGATCACCGACACCGTGCCGGCCATGATCGGCTACTTCGACCGCGACGAGGTCTACCGCTACGTCAACAAGGGCTACGCCGACTGGTTCGGCCACAGCAAGGACCGGGTGCTCGGCCGCTCGATCGCCGAGGTGGTGAGCGCCGAGGTCTACGCCGCCGTCTCGCCCCATGTGCGCGTGGCGCTGCAGGGCCAGCGCGTCAGCTACGAATACGCCACGCCCGGACTGCACGGCCGCACCATGCACGCCCGCAGCGAGCTGGTGCCCGAGATCGGCCCGGACGGCGAGGTGCTCGGCTGCTTCGTGCTCTCGGTGGACATCACGCAGCTGCGCGATGCGCAGGCCGCCGTCGTGCAGGCGCAGAAGATGGAAGCCGTGGTGCAGCTCACCGGCGGCCTGGCGCACGACTTCAACAACATGCTCGCCGTGATGATCGGCAACCTCGCTGCGCTGCGCGACCGCCACCCGGGGGACCCGGACATGGCCGAGTTCCTGGCGCCCGCGCTCAAGGCCGCGCACAGCGGCGCCGAGCTGATCCGCCGCCTGCTGACCTTCGCCCGCCAGCAGCCACTGGCACCGCAGCCGGTCGATGTGTCGGAGCTGATCGACGACGCGGTCCACCTGCTGCGGCGCTCGCTGCCGGATGCCGTGCAGGTGGTCGTGGTGCCGCCCGAGCCGGGCACGCCGGTGCGCGCGCTCACGGATGCGCACCAGCTGGAAAGCGCGCTGGTCAACCTCGCCATCAACGCCCGCGACGCCATGCCCGAGGGCGGCGAGCTGCGCATCGAGGCGCACCCGGTCCACCTCGGCCGGCTGGCGGCCGCGGCGGTCGACGTCCCGCCCGGCGACTACGTGCGCATCACCGTCACCGACACCGGCATCGGCATGGACGCCGCGACCCAGGCCCGCGTCTTCGAGCCCTTCTTCACCACCAAGCGCTTCGGCAGCGGCAGCGGGCTGGGGCTGTCGATGGTCTACGGCTTCGCCAAGCAGAGCGGCGGCAGCGTGATCCTGCACAGCCGCCCTGGCGAGGGCACGCAGGTCAGCCTGCTGCTGCCGCAGTCCGGCCACCCCGGCCTGGACGAGGACCGGACCGAGGACCCCACCGCCCTGCGCCACCCCGCCGCCTCGCCCGGACCGGCCACGGCGCAGGCCGAACGGCCGCTGGTGCTGCTGGTGGAGGACAACGACGAGCTGCGCCGCGTCATCCGCCGCCAGCTCGTCGGCCTGGGCTACCCGGTGATCGAGGCCAGCCACGCGCAGGAGGCGCTCGACCTGCTGCAGACCGTGCCCGACATCGGCCTGCTCATCAGCGACATCGTCATGCCCGGCCGGCTCGACGGCCGCGCGCTCAGCCGGCAGGCCCGCCTGCGCCACCCGGACATGCGCATCCTGCTGATCAGCGGCTATGCGGACGCCGTGAACCTGCCGCCGGCAGGCGACGGGCCACCCCTGCTGCGCAAGCCGTTTTCCAGCAGCGAGCTGGGGGATGCGCTCGAACACCTCGACGCCCCATGACCGCCCGCATCTTCATCGTCGAGGACCACCCGGAGGTCGCCCGGCTGCTGGACACCGTGCTGCGCGACTTCGGCTTCGACACCGACGTCTGCCGCAACGCCGCCGAGCTGCGCCAGCGCCTGCGCGTCGGCAAGCCGGACCTGTGCATCATCGACCTCGGCCTGCCCGACGCCGACGGCATGGACCTGGTGCAGGAGCTGCAGCGCCAGCACGACTGCGGCCTGCTCATCCTCACCGGCCGCGCCTACCTGGGCGACCGGGTGATGGGGCTGGAGCTGGGCGCGGACGACTACGTGACCAAGCCCTTCGAGCCACGCGAACTGGTGGCGCGCGTGCGCAGCATCCTGCGCCGACGCGGTGGTGCCAGCCCCGTGCTCCCGGACGAACGCCGCCCCGCCGAAGCGCACTTCAGCGGCTGGATCTTCCACCCCGACACCAACACCCTGCGCGGCACCCACCAGCAGGAATGGACGCTCAGCTCGGGCGAGGCCCGGCTGCTCTGCACCTTCCTGCAGCGCCCGAACCGCATCCTCGCCCGCGAGCAGATCTGCGGCGACCCCGACCTCTCGCCGCTGGACCGCAGCATCGACGTGCGCATCTCGCGCCTGCGCCGCAAGCTCGAAGTCGATGCGCAGAACCCGAAGCTGATCCGCACCGTCTACGGCGCGGGCTACCTGTTCGCGAGCGAAGTCACCTGGGCGTGAGCGGT
>NZ_JBFPGY010000137.1:0-3222 GCF_041083715.1 Sphaerotilus sp. | reverse complement strand
ACCTTCGTGCCGTGTTACCTGTTCACCATCCTGCCGGCGCCGTATTTCAAGAAACACGGCAAGCGCCCCGGCATCGTCGCTTTCGTCGATGGGGTCACCGCGGCGGCCATCGGCGCCATCACGGGCGCGGTGGTCGTCATCGGCCAGCGGTCGATCACCGACTGGGTAACGGCGGTGATCGCGCTGGTGACGGTGGCGGTGCTGTGGCGCTTCAAGAAGGTGCCGGAGCCGGTGGTGGTGCTGGTCGCGGCCATCGTCGGGCTGGTGGTACAGCCGCTGATGGTCCACGCCTGACCCGGAGAAGATCCCATGAAGAAGATCATCGCCCTGATGGTCGCAGCAGCCCTGACCGCACCGCTTGCAGCGTCGGCCCAACTGACCAACGCCGCGGCGGCCATCAAGCACCGCCAAGCGGCCTTCACACTGCTGGCGACCTACTTCGGGCGCATCAACCTGGTAGTCAAGGGCGAACGCCCCTTCAACCGCACCGAGGTGCTGACCGATGCGCAGCTTGTGGAGACGATCAGCCGGCTGCCCTGGATCGGGTTTGCACCCGGCAGCGACACGGGCAAGACCAAGGCCAAGCCCGACATCTGGCTGGAAGAAGAGAAGTTCAACAGCCTGCGCGAGGACATGCAGGTCAAGGTGGCCGCGCTGCGTGTCTCGGCCCAGGACGGCGATCTGGCCAAGCTGAAGGGGGCGTTCGAGCACGCCCGCAACAGTTGCCAGGCGTGCCACAAGGCGTTCCGCACCGACTGAGTGACCGCTCTGCCCTTCCACGATCCCGACATGAACATGAACGCCGCAGAAGCCCTCAACCAACGACTCTTTCTGGCTGGGTCACACGCTCGTCGTGCATGCCCCAGATGCTTCGTTTCCCAGTGACCACGGAACCGTGTTCAGTGCGGTCAGCCTGTGCTTGCTGTTGGCCGGTGAATGGGTCTGGGGACTGGCGGTGCTGATGGTCGGTATGGGCGTGGCCTGGGCACGGGTGTACCTGGGCGTTCATTTTCCGCTGGACATGCTGGGCGCTGTCGGGGCGCCATTGCCCGCTCCATGGTGAAGCCATGAATGCGTGGCCGCGAGCGCGCCGGGCAGTGGTCCGTCAAGGGGGACCAGCTTTGCCTCCTGCTGACCGAGGTGAGCAAGCGCGATGCAACGAGAAGCACCCCCCAACCATGGTCACCGCACCGATCGGCGCGGACCACGTTCGCGCTGCGCGAAGTCCGAAGACTGGACTCTCCACCAGCCACCCGAGCGACCACCAGTTCGTGGCGCTGGACCGGCGGTTCCTTCAGCGGCAGACACAGATGGGTGCTGGAGAGGTGCGCGCCTGATGGCCTCAGGGATCGCTGCGCATGAAACGCAGCGCACCAGACCAGGCAGCCAGCAACCCGAGCGTGGCCGGCAGTGTCTCGCCAGCAGTGCCGATGTCCAGCGTGAGACACCGCCGTTCACAAGCGATGCCGGGCTGAAGCGAACGAGACAGGATGAGGTGTCGCCCCTCTCGCGAAGGCGAAACATCGGCCATGGAGGCGTTCCCGACCTCAGGTGATGCGCCCGCCAGCGCCACGTGCAGATGCAGATCCAGGGGCTTGGCAACAAGCGCGCAAGCAGCTGTATCCGAGCGCGTCTTCGATGTCCATCGAGCGGTCAGCCGATCGTGCCGCAGCGCGTGAACCACGCACCCGGCCAAGGGCTGATCGGCTCGCCGCACGCCACTGACCCACACCGTGTTCGCCTCGTGCAGCCAGTAGACCGATTGCATGAACCCCGGGTGATCAATGACCGGACGCAGCCCTCCGATCATGCCCAGCGCCTCCTTCAGCGCGGTGGGCATGGTGGCAGTCTCTGGTGTCTGGCGGGTGATCGGGAGGGCGTCCGTGGTGTCGAAAGCGTCGTCAGTCTGCTTCAGAAACGCGACCTTCAGCTCGTAGAACCCTTGGAAGCCATAGCGTTTGGCCAACCGAACGATGGTCACCGGTGCGGTTCCGGTGAGCTGGGCAAAGTCGGTGATGCGGTGGCGCAGCGGCAGCTCCTGCTCGCGCACGAGGTACTCGGCCACCTTGTGGAGCTGGGGGCTCAGGTTCGGCAGATCGGCCTCGATGCGCCGCAGCAAGGCCGATCTGTCCAGGGGCGGCATTTGATTCGTGTCGCGCCACAAGCGCCTGGCCGGCAGGTCCAGTTCGCGGGCAGCAGGCCAGACGCACGACATGACAAGACTCAGGCCACGACCGGGCGGCCGTTGACCAGCGACACCGCACGACCGCTGCGTGCCGACAGCGTGGCCGCCTCGGCCACCGCCAGCGCATTGATGCCGTCCTGCAGCGTCACCGGCATCGCGCCACCCTGCTCGACCGCCTGCACGAAGGCGCGCCATTCCGCCTCGTAGGCGCGCATGTAGCGCTCCAGGAAGAAGAACTCCGGCTTGGCGCTCAGCGCCCCTGCGACGGTGGTCTTGGCGACGGTGTTCTCCAGCACGTTGCCGGCCTGCAGCAGCCCTGTGGAGCCGAGCAATTCCAGGCGCTGGTCGTAGCCGTAGACGGCGCGGCGGCTGTTCTGGATGACGGCGATGCGGCCATCGGCAAACCGCAGCGTGATGACCGCGGTGTCGACATCCCCCGCCTCGCCGATGGCGGGATCGACGATGCTGGTGCCCACGGCCGAGACCTCGACCGGCGCGGCGCCGAAGATCCAGCAGGCCATGTCGAAGTCGTGGATCGCCATGTCGCGGAACAGGCCGCCGGAAACCTGGATGTAGCTGACCGGCGGCGGGGACGGGTCGAACGAGGTGACCGACAGCAGCTCGCCGCGGCCGATCTCGCCCGCGTCGAGGGCCTTCTTGACCGCCGCGAAGTTGGGGTCGAAGCGCCGATTGAAGCCGATCATGACCGGGCGACCATGGCGGGCGGCGGCGGTCTGGCAGGCCAGCGCACGCGCCAGGTCCAGATCGACCGGCTTCTCGCACAGCACGGCCTTGCCGGCAGCGGTGGCCGCCTCGATCAGGTCCGAGTGCGTGTCGGTGGACGTGGCGATCAGGACGGCATCGATGCTGCGGTCGCCGAGGATGTCCTCGACGGCGCGCGCCTGCGCGCCGTGTTCAGCAGCCAGTCGTTCGGCGGCGGCGTGGTGGACATCCGCGATGGCGACGAGCCGGCTGGCGGGGTTGGCGACGATGCTCTTGGCGTGAACGTTGCCGATGCGGCCAGCGCCCAGCAATCC
>NZ_JBFPGY010000136.1:0-3224 GCF_041083715.1 Sphaerotilus sp. | reverse complement strand
GCGAGGTAGAGCCCCTTGATGCGCAGCGACGGGATGCCGAACAGCACGCCGAGCACCGTCGAGCAGGCGCCACCCAGCAGCAGCGCCGGGATCACCGGCATGCCGTCGATGCGCAGGAGGAAGTTGTAGGCCGCATAGGCGCCGACCGCCATGAAGCCGCCGGTGCCGAGCGAGATCTGGCCGCAGTAGCCGACGAGGATGTTCAGCCCGAGGGCCGCCAGCGACAGGATCAGGAAGGGGATCAGCACGGCGCGGAAGGTGTATTCCGACGCCAGGAAAGGCACGGCGATCGCAGCGAAGGCGATCAGCGCCAGCACGCCGAGGCGGTCCTGCGTGATCGGGAAGATCTGCTGGTCCGACGCGTAGCTGGTCTTGAACTGGCCGTTCTCACGGTAAAGCATGGATTTGTCTCCTCAAACGCGGTCGATGATCTTTTCGCCGTACAGCCCTTGCGGCCGCACCAGCAGGAAGACCAGCGCCAGGGCGTAGGCAAACCAGATCTCGATGCCGCCGCCGACCATCGGGCCGATGTAGACCTCGGAGAGCTTCTCGCCCACCCCGATGATCAGCCCGCCGATGATGGCGCCCGGCACCGAGGTCAGCCCGCCCAGGATCACCACCGGCAGCGCCTTCAAGGCGACCAGCGACAGCGAGAACTGCACGCCGAGCTTGGAGCCCCAGATGATCCCGGCCACCAGCGCGACGAAACCTGCCACCGACCAGACGATGACCCAGATCCGGTTGAGCGGGATGCCGATCGACTGCGCCGCCTGGTGGTCATCGGCCACCGCGCGCAGGGCGCGGCCGGTCGAGGTGTACTGGAAGAACGCGGCCAGCACCGCCACCATCGTCGCGGCGATCAGCGCCGCGTACAGGTCTTCCGAACCGACCAGGACGCCGCCCTGGAACACGTTCTCCAGCAGGAAGATCGGGTCTTTCGGCAGGCCGACATCGATCTTGTAGATGTCCGAGCCGAACAGGGTCTGGCCGGCGCCGTCGAGGAAGTAGGTGATGCCCAGCGTGGCCATCAGCAGCGTGATGCCCTCCTGGTTCACCAGCTTGCCCAGCACGTAGCGTTCGATCACCCAGGCCACGATGACCATCACGCCCATCGCGCCGATGAAGGCCAGGAGGTTGCCGATGGTCTTGTTGTCGATGTGCAGCAGGTGCGGAATCCATTCGGCGAACCGCGCCATCGCCAGCGCAGCGAACAGCACCATCGCGCCCTGCGCGAAGTTGAAGACGCCCGAGGCCTTGAAGATCAGCACGAAACCGAGTGCGATCAGCGAATACAGCATGCCCGTCATCAGGCCGCCGATGAGTGCTTCGAGGAAAAATCCCATGGTGTTGCTCCCGTGACCGTGGCGTTCAGTGGCTGGTGCCCAGATAGGCCCGGATCACGTCTTCGTTGGCGCGCACCTCGTCCGGAGTGCCGTCGCCGATCTTCTTGCCGTAGTCCAGCACGACGACGCGGTCCGAGATGTCCATCACCACGCCCATGTCGTGCTCGATCAGCACGATCGTGGTCCCGAACTCCTCGTTGATGTCGAGCACGAAGCGGCACATGTCCTGCTTCTCCTCGACGTTCATGCCGGCCATCGGCTCGTCGAGCAGCAGCACCTGCGGCTCCATCGCCAGTGCGCGGCCCAGGTCCACGCGCTTCTGCAGGCCGTAGGGCAGGCGCCCGACCGGCGTCTTGCGGAACGCCTGGATTTCGAGGAAATCGATGATGTGCTCGACGAACTCGCGGTGCTGCGCCTCTTCGCGCGATGCAGCGCCCCAGCGGATCGCCTGCTGGAACAGGTTGGTGCGCATCTTCAGATTGCGCCCGGTCATGAGGTTGTCGATCACGCTCATGCCCTTGAACAGCGCCAGGTTCTGGAAGGTGCGGGCGACCCCCATCTCGGCGACCTGCCGGCTGTTCATGTGGCTGAAGGTCTGGCCGCGGAAGCTGATCTTGCCTTCCTGCGGGGTGTAGACGCCGTTGATGCAGTTCAGCATCGAGCTTTTGCCGGCGCCGTTCGGGCCGATGATGGCGCGCACCTCGTGCTCGCGCACGTTGAAGCTGATGTCGGTCAGCGCCTTGACGCCGCCGAAGCGCAGGGAAATGTTGGCGACATCGAGGATGACGTCGCCGATCTTCTTGTCGTGGGTGTCGTTCATGCGGCCCTCCGGACAGCGGGGAAGGTCTTGGTGTCGAGGATCTTCAGCGTCGCCGAGACGCTGCCGCTGCGGCCGTCCTCGAACTTCACGGCGGTCTCGATGAACTGCTCGGACTTGCCGCCGTACATCGCGTCGATCAGCACCTGGTACTTGTCGGCGATGGCGCCGCGCTTGACCTTGCGGGTGCGGGTCATCTCGCCGTCGTCGGCGTCGAGTTCCTTGTGCAGCACGAGCACGCGGTGGATCTGGCTGCCCGCGAGCATCTCGTCCTGTGCCAGGTCGGCGTTGGTCTGCTCGACGCACTCGCGCATCATCGCCAGCACCTCGGGCTTGCCCGCGAGATCGGCATAGCCGGCGTAGGGCAGGTTGCGACGCTCGGCCCAGTTGCCGACGGCTTCCATGTCGATGTTGATGAAGGCGCACACCCGGTCGCGCCGGTCGCCGAAGGCCACCGCCTCCTTGATGAAGGGGAAGAACTTCAGCTTGTTCTCGACGTACTTGGGCGCGAACATGGCGCCGTCGTGCGCGCCGCCCTGGAGCCGGCCGACGTCCTTGGCGCGGTCGATGATCTTCAGGTGGCCGCTGGCGTCGATGAAGCCGGCGTCGCCGCTGTGGTACCAGCCGTCCCTGGTCAGCACTTCCTCGGTCGCCTTCGGGTTCTTGTAGTACTCCTTCAGCAGGCCAGGCGACTTGATCATGATCTCGCCGCTCGGCGCGAGCTTGATCTCCACGCCCTGCACCGGCACGCCCACCGTGTCGGCGCGCGCCTCGTGGTCGGGCTGCAGGCAGACGAACACGGCGGTCTCGGTCGAGCCGTAGAGCTGCTTGAGGTTGACGCCGATCGAGCGGTAGAAGGTGAACAGGTCCGGCCCGATCGCCTCGCCTGCGGTGTAGGCCACGCGCACGCGGCTGAACCCGAGCGAGTTGCGCAGCGGGCCGTAGATGCTCAGGTCGCCGAGCTTGTACTTGAGCTTGTCCAGCAGGCCGACCGGCTTGCCGTCCATCAGCGCCGGGCCGACCCGCTTGGCCAGCGCCATGAAGGTCTTGAACAGGCCCTTCTT
>NZ_JBFPGY010000135.1:0-10650 GCF_041083715.1 Sphaerotilus sp. | reverse complement strand
CCATGTTGGCGCGCAGCTTGTCGGCGGTCGCCCAGAGGGTTTTCTTGAGGTCATCGAGCATGGTGCGCAGGATTCTGCACGACCCGCTGTGCTCAGACCAAAATCCAGGCCCGGACGAGAAAAAGCCTCGCAAATCAATGACTTGCGAGGCTGGTTCTGGTGGGCGGTGCAGGGTTCGAACCTGCGACCCCTGCCGTGTGAAGGCAGTGCTCTACCGCTGAGCTAACCGCCCGAAACTGGGTTCGGGTGCTGCGTTGCTTTGTTCAGTGCGCTGCAGCAAGAAAGAAATTATGCCACGGACATTTTGGAGCGCGCAAGGGTTTCAGGCAGAAATCGTTCGCCACACCGTCTTGCCACCGCTGGCCTTGTCCAGATCGGCCAGCACCGCCCCATGCGCGGTGACTTCCTGCTCGCTGGCACGCAGCACGGTGACGCTGAAAGCCGACAGGTCGATGTTCAGATCGGCCTCGTCGGCGCCGCCCTCCTCCTGCCCATCGTCGGCATCGATGACCAGCGCGTTCTGCCCGCGGGTCATGCGGATGTAGACCTCGGCCAGCAGGCCCGCATCCAGCAGCGCGCCGTGGAAGGTCCGGTTGGTGTTGTCCACCTCCAGGCGGCGGCACAGCGCGTCCAGCGAGTTCGCCTTGCCGGGATACTGCTCGCGCGCCATCACCAGCGTGTCGAGGATGCCCCCGGCCAGCTCGGCCACCTTCGGCTGCTGCACCCGGCGCAGTTCGGCGTTCAGGAACCCCACGTCGAACCCGGCGTTGTGGATGATGATCTCGGCCCCGCGCACGAACTCGACGAACTCTGCCGCCACCTCGCGGAACTTCGGTTTGTCGGCGAGGAAGGCATCGGTCAGGCCGTGGATGCGGGTGGCCTCTTCGCTGCCGGGGCGCTCGGGATTGAGATACAGGTGCAGGTGTCGCCCGGTCAGGCGCCGGCTGACCATCTCGATGCAGCCGATCTCGACGATGCGGTCGCCCGTCTCGGGGTTCAGGCCGGTGGTTTCGGTGTCGAGGAAGATCTGGCGCATGGCAGGCAGGGCCGGTGACGGCTCAGTGGTTTTCGCGGGCGTGGTTGATCGTGTACTTGGGGATCTCGATGAGCAGATCCTTCTGCGCGACGATCGCCTGGCAGCTCAGGCGCGAGTCCGGCTCCAGCCCCCAGGCGCGGTCGAGCAGGTCTTCCTCGGTCTCGTCCATCTCGTTCAGCGAGGCGAAGCCCTGGCGCACGATGACGTGGCAGGTGGTGCAGGCGCAGCTCATGTCGCAGGCGTGCTCGATGGCGATGCCATTTTCCAGCAGCGCCTCGCAGACGGAGGTGCCCGGCGCGACAGTGAGCGAAGCACCCTGCGGGCAGAGTTCTTGATGGGGCAGGATCTTGATGGTGGGCATGGTCGGAAGGGACTGCAGGTTCTCAAACGTCGTCAAGGCGGCGGCCCGTCAGGGCCTGCTGGATGCCACGGTTCATGCGCAGCGCGGCGAAGGTTTCGGTGCCGTCGCCCAGCGCCTTGGTGGCGGCGTCGATGGCGTGGGCGTCCTCGCTGCGCGCGGTCTCGGACAGCCTGTGCACCAGGCGGTCCAGCACGGCGCGCTCCTCCTCGTCGAGCAGGTCGCCATCGGCCTGCAGCGCCGCCCGGGTCGCCAGGATCAGGCGCTCGGCCTCGACGCGGGCTTCGGCCAGGGCACGGCGGCGCATGTCGCCTTCGGCTTCGGTGAAGCTCTCGCGCAGCATGGTGGCCACCTGGTCGTCGCTCAGACCGTAGCTCGGCTTGACGACGATGGAGGCTTCGACACCGCTGCCCTGCTCGCGGGCGCTGACGGACAGCAGTCCATCGGCGTCCACCTGGAAGGTCACACGGATGCGTGCCGCACCCGCGGCCATCGGCGGAATGCCGCGCAGCTCGAAGCGCGCCAGCGAGCGGCAGTCGCTCACCAGCTCGCGCTCTCCCTGCACGACGTGGATGGCCATCGCAGTCTGGCCGTCCTTGAAGGTGGTGAATTCCTGCGCCTTGGCGGTGGGCAGCGTCGAATTGCGCTCGATCACGCGCTCGACCAACCCGCCCATCGTCTCCAGCCCGAGCGACAGCGGCGTCACGTCGAGCAGCAGCATCTCGCCATCGGCCGCGTTGCCCGCCAGCGCGTTGGCCTGCAGCGCCGCACCGAGCGCGACGACTTCATCGGGGTTCACGTTGACCAGCGGCGCGCGGCCACAGAACGCGGCGACCGCCGCGCGCACGACCGGCATGCGCGTCGAGCCGCCGACCATCACCGTACCCTGCACCTCGTCCGGCGTCACCTTGGCATCGCGCAGCACACGCTTCATCAGCGTGACGGTGCGGCGGGTCAGCTCGTCGGTGGTGGCCTCGAACTCGGCGCGGGTCACGGTCTGCGTCAGCGCAACGGCGCCGTTCAGCGTGGCTTGCACGGTCGTCTCGTCGGCGTCAGACAAGGCTTCCTTGGCGGCACGGGCAGCCGTGAGCACGACACGCTTGTCGTGGGCATCCAGCGTGTCCAGCGTCGGCAGACCGGCGCGGTCCAGCAGCACTTGCGCCAGCCGCATGTCGTAGTCATCGCCGCCGAGCGCGGAATCCCCGCCCACCGCGACCACCTCGAACACGCCGCGCGACAGGCGCAGCAGCGAGATGTCGAAGGTGCCGCCGCCGAGATCGTAGACGGCGTAGAGGCCTTCGATCGCGTTGTCCAGCCCGTAGGCAATGGCCGCGGCGGTCGGCTCGTTGAGCAGGCGCAGCACGTTCAGGCCGGCGAGCTGCGCGGCGTCCTTGGTCGCCTGGCGCTGCGCGTCGTCGAAATACGCGGGCACGGTGATCACGGCACCGAACAGGTCATCGCTGAATGTGTCCTCGGCCCGATAGCGCAGCGTCGCCAGGATCTCGCCCGACACCTCGACCGGTGACTTCACGCCCTCGCGGGTCTCGATGGCGACCATGCCTGGCTGGTCGATGAAGTGGTATGGCAGGCGGCCGCGGTCGGCGATGTCGGCCAGCGCCCGGCCCATGAAACGCTTGACCGACACCAGCGTGTTGTGCGGATCGTCGGCCTGCGCGGCCAGCGCCTCGGCGCCGATCTGGCGCCGGCCCTCGCCCAGGTAGCGCACGGCCGACGGCAGGATCACCCGGCCCTGCGCATCCGGCAGGCACTCGGGCAGGCCGTGGCGCACAGCGGCGATCAGCGAATGGGTGGTGCCCAGGTCGATGCCCACGGCGACGCGGCGGGTGTGCGGGTCGGGCGTCTGCCCGGGTTCGGAGATCTGGAGGAGGGCCATGGGGACGCTATTGTCCCAGCGCGTCGAGGCGCCGGTCGACGTCGGCGGCAAAGCGCACGACAAACATGAACGCACGAACCTGCGCGGCCGCAGCCGGCCAGTCCTGGCGCTCGTCGATCAGGGTGGCGAGTTGCTGCTGCAATCGGCGTTCGTGGGCGACGACATCGTCGGCCAGCGCTTCGACGGCATCGAGCGTGCGGGCCTCGTCGAGGGCCTCGCGCCACTCCATCTGCTGCATCAGGAAGGCGCCAGGCATGGCGGTGTTGTTCTCGGCCTCGATCGGCGCACCGTGCAACTCGCAGAGGTAGGCCGCGCGCTTGAGCGGATCCTTCAGGCGCTGGTAGGCCTCGTTGACCCGGATCGCCCACTGCATGGCCACACGCTGAGCGGTACCGCCCTCGCCGGCGAAGCGATCGGGATGGACCTCGGTCTGCAGCGCCTTCCAGCGGGCATCGAGCAAGACTCGGTCCTGCGCAAACCGCGCCGGCACACCGAACAGGTCGAAATCGGAGTCGGTGAGCTTCACACGCGGAACGATTCGCCGCAGCCGCAGCGGTCCTTCTCGCGCGGGTTGTGGAACTTGAAGCCTTCGTTCAGCCCCTCGCGCACGAAGTCGAGTTCGGTGCCTTCGAGGTAGGGCAGGCTCTTCGGGTCGATGAGCACCTTGATGCCCCGGTCCTCGAACACGACATCTTCGGGCGCGATTTCGTCGGCGTATTCGAGCTTGTAGGCCAGGCCCGAACACCCCGTCGTCTTCACGCCCAGGCGCACACCGACGCCCTTGCCCCGACGGGCGATGTAGCGCGACACATGGCGTGCCGCCGATTCGGACAGCGTGACGGCCATGGCTGCACTCATTGGACCGTGGCGCCAGCGGGGGCGTGTCGGGCCTTGTAGTCGTCCACGGCGGCCTTGATCGCGTCTTCGGCCAGGATCGAGCAGTGGATCTTGACGGGGGGCAGCGCCAGTTCCTGGGCGATCTCGGTGTTCTTGATCGTCAGGGCTTCGTCCAGTGTGCGGCCCTTGACCCATTCGGTGACCAGCGACGACGACGCGATGGCCGAGCCGCAGCCGTAGGTCTTGAACTTGGCGTCCTCGATCAGCCCGGTGACCGGGTTGACCTTGATCTGCAGTTTCATCACGTCGCCGCAGGCAGGCGCGCCGACCATGCCGGTGCCCACGTCCTCGTCGCCCTTGTCGAAGCCGCCGACGTTGCGGGGGTTTTCGTAGTGGTCAATGACCTTGTCGCTGTATGCCATGGTGTAACTCCTGGGAACCCGTGTCGTGTCCGTTCAGTGCGCGTTCAATGCGCCGCCCACTGGATGGCGCTGATGTCGATGCCGTCCTTGTACATGTCCCACAGCGGCGACAGGTCGCGCAGCTTGGCCACACGGTCCTTCAGCGTGCTGACGGCGTAGTCGATTTCTTCCACCGTGGTGAAGCGGCCGATGGTCATGCGCAGGGACGAATGCGCCAGCTCATCGCTGCGGCCGAGCGCGCGCAGCACATAGCTCGGCTCCAGGCTCGCCGACGTGCAGGCCGAGCCGGACGACACCGCCAGCCCCTTGACACCCATGATCAGCGACTCGCCCTCGACATAGTTGAACGAGATGTTGAGGTTGTGCGGTACGCGGCGCGTCAGGTCGCCGTTGACGAACACCTGCTCGATGTCGGACAGGCCGTCCAGCAAGCGCTTGTGCAGCATCGCGATGCGGGCGTTTTCCTCGGCCATCTCCTGGCCAGCGATCTCGAACGCCAGCCCCATGCCGACGATCTGGTGCACCGGCAGCGTGCCCGAACGCATGCCACGCTCGTGGCCACCGCCGTGCATCTGCGCCTCGATGCGGATGCGCGGCTTGCGGCGCACGTACAGCGCGCCCATGCCCTTGGGCCCATAGCTCTTGTGCGAAGCCAGGCTCATCAGATCCACCGGCAGCGCGCCCATGTCGATCTCGACCTTGCCGGTGGCCTGCGCCGCATCGACGTGGAAAATGATGCCGTGTTCACGGCAGACCGCGCCGATCGCAGGAATGTCCTGGATCACGCCGATCTCGTTGTTCACGAACATCACCGACGCGAGGATGGTGTCCGGGCGGATCGCAGCCTTGAACTTGTCCAGGTCAAGCAGTCCATTGGCCTCGACATCGAGATAGGTCGCCTCGAAGCCCTGGCGCTCCAGTTCGCGCACGGTGTCGAGCACGGCCTTGTGCTCCGTCTTCACCGTGATGATGTGCTTGCCGCGGGTCTTGTAGAACTGCGCAGCGCCCTTCAAGGCGAGGTTGTTCGACTCGGTGGCACCCGAGGTCCAGACGATCTCGCGCGGATCGGCCTTGATCAGGCCCGCCACTTGCGCCCGCGCCTTCTCGACGGCTTCCTCGGCTTCCCAGCCCCAGGCGTGCGAGCGCGAGGCCGGGTTGCCGAAGTGCTCGCGCAGCCAGGGAATCATCGCGTCCACCACGCGCGGATCGACCGGGGTCGTCGCGCCGTAGTCCATGTAGATCGGGAAGTGCGGGGTCATGTCCATGTTGAAACCTGGTCGTTCTGCAGCGTCTGCTCGCATGAGCGGCACACCGCAGAACCTGTGGTGATTTACTTGGTGAGCGCCGATCCCAGCGCAAACACCGAATTGGGTGCCGTGATCTTGATCGGCTTGACCACGGGCTGGCTGGAGATGGCGCGTTTGATGGGCGCCTCCTCCACCGACACACCGCGGTGGAGCTGGTCATCGACCAGACTCTTCAGCGAGATCGAGTTCAGATACTCCAGCATCTTGGCGTTCAGGCTCGCCCACAGGTCGTGCGTCATGCAACGACCGGTGTCCTCGCCCATGCAGTTCTCGCCGCCGCCGCAGCCGGTTGCATCGATGGCCTCGTCCACGGCGACGATGATGTCCGCCACAGTGATGTCTTCGGCCTTGCGGCCCAGCGAGTAGCCGCCACCCGGACCACGGGTGCTTTCGACCAGTTCGTGCCGGCGCAGCTTGCCAAACAGCTGCTCCAGATAGGACAGGGAAATCTGCTGACGCGCGCTGATCGCGGCCAAGGCCACGGGGCCGCTGTGTTCGCGCAAGGCCAGATCAATCATCGCGGTGACCGCGAACCGACCCTTGGTTGTCAATCGCATGGCTTTAAGCTCCTGTAACTCGCGTTCGGCACCGCAACGGATGGCTGCGAACCGGGGCAGCAAGTCGGGTTGGACCCTCGCCCTCTTTCCCGAGTGATTTACTCGATTATAGCGAGGTGCGCCGTCTGTCACAGCTGTGGCGTCAACGGGCACCCTGAGGCGAGTACAGGTATTCGAGCAGGCCGTCGCACGCAAGTTCCACCAGATCGAGCACATGTTCGAAGCCGGGCGCGCTGCCGTAGTACGGATCAGGAACCACATCACCCGACCCAAGCGGTGCAAACGACATCAGCAGGCGAACCTGGGCCTGCGCATCGGCGGGCGCATGGGTGGCCAAGTGGTCAAGGTGGGTTCGGTCCATCGGCACGATCAGGTCGAATCGGTGGAAATCGGCCAGCACGACCGGCCGCGAGCGCAAGGTCGTCAGGTCATAGCCACGTCTGGCTGCATGCGCGATGCTGCGCGGATCCGGTGCATGGGACAGCTCGTGCGAGGCCCGGGTGCCAGCCGAATCCACCACGATACGCCCATGAAGCCCCGCCTGCTGGACCCGGTGGCGCAGCACCGCCTCGGCGGTGGGTGAACGGCAGATGTTGGCCGTGCACACCATCAGCACCCGCTGGACGGCACTCATCGCGCCCCCTTGGGAACCAGCACGGCAATCTGATCACCACCCGCAGCGCCAAACGCCTGTTCGCGCAGCAGTGCCAATTGATCGCGCAGGTGGGCCGCCTTCTCGAATTCGAGGTTCTTGGCATGGTCGAGCATCTGTTTCTCCAGCAGCTTGATGCGCCGCCCAAGATCCTTCTCGGACAGGACTTCCACCTCCGCGGCGGCGTGCAGCTGCGCCAGCTCCTGCAGATTGTCCTTGCCGGACTTCTCGCCATACACGCCGTCGATCAGCTCCTTGACGTGCTTGCGGATGCTCTGCGGCACGATGCCGTGCGCCTCGTTGTGCGCGATCTGCTTGGCGCGGCGGCGCTCGGTCTCGTCGATGGCGCGGCGCATCGAATCGGTGATGCGGTCCGCATAGAGGATGGCGTGGCCATTGAGGTTGCGCGCGGCCCGGCCGATGGTCTGGATCAGGCTGCGCTCGGACCGCAGGAAGCCCTCCTTGTCCGCGTCCAGGATCGCCACCAGCGACACCTCGGGAATGTCCAGCCCTTCGCGCAGCAGGTTGATGCCGACCAGCACGTCGAACGTCCCCAGCCGCAGATCGCGCAGGATCTCGACCCGCTCCACCGTGTCGATGTCCGAGTGCAGGTAGCGCACCTTGACGCCGTTCTCGCCCAGGTAGTCGGTGAGCTGCTCGGCCATGCGCTTGGTCAGCGTCGTGATCAGCACCCGCTCACCCACCTCGACCCGCAGCCGGATCTCCTGCAGCACGTCATCGACCTGCGTGGTGGCCGGGCGCACCTCGACCAGCGGGTCCACCAGCCCGGTCGGGCGCACGAGTTGCTCGACCACCTGCCCGGCGTGGGTGTTCTCGTAAGCCGCGGGCGTGGCCGACACGAACACCGCCTGGCGCATCTTGGTCTCGAATTCCTCGAACTTCAGCGGCCGGTTGTCGAGCGCGCTCGGCAGGCGGAAGCCGTACTCGACCAGCGTGGACTTGCGCGCCCGGTCGCCGTTGTACATGCCGCCGAACTGCCCGATCAGCACGTGGCTCTCGTCCAGGAACATCACCGCGT
Source organism: Sphaerotilus sp. (assembly GCF_041083715.1). GTDB lineage: Bacteria > Pseudomonadota > Gammaproteobacteria > Burkholderiales > Burkholderiaceae_C > Sphaerotilus. Next base: position 2,548 of record NZ_JBFPGY010000135.1, on the reverse strand, counting down.
CCGGCGGCATGTAGTCCACCATCGTCGGCGGCGGGTCACCCGGCTTCGCGCCGGAGAGGTGGCGCGTGTAGTTCTCGATGCCCTTGCAGTGGCCGACCTCCTGCAGCATCTCCAGGTCGAACCGGGTGCGCTGCTCCAGCCGCTGCGCCTCGACCAGCTTGCCCTGCGAGACGTACTCGGCCAGCCGCTCGCGCAGCTCGGTCTTGATGCCCTCCATTGCTTCCAGCACCCGCTCGCGCGGCGTCACATAGTGGCTCGCCGGGTAGATGGTGAAGCGCGGCACCTTCTGGCGAATCCGGCCGGTGAGCGGATCGAACAGTTGCAGCGTCTCCACCTCGTCGTCGAACAGCTCCAGCCGCACCGCCAGCTCCGAGTGCTCTGCCGGAAATACATCGATCGTGTCGCCGCGCACGCGGAAGGTGCCGCGGGTGAAGTCGGTTTCGTTGCGCGTGTACTGCATCCGGATCAGTTGCGCGATCACGTCGCGCTGGCCGATCTTGTCGCCGACGCGCACGATGAAGCGCATCTGCGTGTAGTCCTCGGGCTTGCCGATGCCGTAGATGGCGCTGACCGAGGCGACGATGATGGTGTCGCGCCGCTCCAGCACGCTCTTGGTCGCGGACAGGCGCATCTGCTCGATGTGCTCGTTGATCGCGCTGTCCTTTTCGATGAACAGGTCGCGCTGCGGGACGTAGGCCTCCGGCTGGTAGTAATCGTAGTAGCTGACGAAGTACTCGACCGCGTTCTTCGGAAAGAACTCGCGGAACTCGGCGTAGAGCTGCGCGGCCAGCGTCTTGTTCGGCGCGAAGACGATCGCCGGGCGGCCAAGCCGGGCAATGACGTTGGCCATCGTGAAGGTCTTGCCTGAACCGGTCACGCCGAGCAGGGTCTGGAAGGTCAGGCCGTCCTGCACCCCTTCCACGAGCTGGTCGATCGCGGTCGGCTGATCACCCGCGGGTGGGTAGGGTTGAAAAAGCTGGAACGGCGAGTCCGGAAAACTCACGAAACGCCCCTCTGGCACTGGCTGGTCCGTCCCGACCGCCTCGATCTTGTCAATGTGGCTCATGCGACTCCCGACCCGCCGTTAAAATCGGCGCAACCGCCCAGCCTACCTGAAGGTAGCGGCTCTTTCCACAACACGTCCCGCCGGACCCCCTGTCATGTCCCTCTTCTCTGCTGTCGAAATGGCCCCGCGCGACCCGATCCTGGGTCTGAACGAACAGTTTGGTGCCGACACCAACCCCGCCAAGGTCAACCTGGGCGTGGGCGTCTACTACGACGACAACGGCAAGCTGCCCCTGCTGAAGTGCGTGGTCGAAGCCGAACGCCAGATGTTCGAAGCCCCGAAGGCCCGCGGCTACCTGCCCATCGACGGCATCGCCGCCTATGACAAGGCGGTGCAAGGTCTCGTGTTCGGCGCGGACAGCGCTGTTGTCACCGGTGGCCGTGTCGCCACGGTCCAGGCCATCGGCGGCACCGGCGGCCTGAAGATCGGCGCCGACTTCCTGAAGAAGGTCAACCCGAACGCCACCGTCCTGATTTCGGACCCGAGCTGGGAAAACCACCGCGCGCTGTTCACCAACGCCGGCTTCACCGTCGGCACCTACCCGTACTACGACGCCGAGAACAAGGGCATCAACTTCGCAGGCATGATCGGCGCCCTGCGCGCGGCGGACGCCGGCACGGTGCTGGTGCTGCACGCCTGCTGCCACAACCCGACCGGCTACGACATCACCGACGCCCAGTGGGACGAAGTGGTCGCGGTCATCAAGGAGCGCAATCTGGTCGCGTTCCTGGACATGGCCTACCAAGGTTTTGGTGAAGGCATCACCGAAGACGGCGCCGTGATCCAGAAGTTCGTCGCCGCGGGCCTGGACTTCTTCGTCTCCACCTCGTTCTCGAAGAGCTTCTCGCTGTACGGCGAGCGCGTGGGCGGCCTGTCGGTCGTCTGCGAAAGCAAGGAGGAATGCGCGCGCGTGCTGTCGCAACTGAAGATCGCGATCCGCACGAACTACTCCAACCCGCCGACACATGGCGCCCAGGTAGTTGCGACGGTCCTCAACACCCCGGCGCTGCGCGCGATGTGGGAAGAGGAACTGGCGGGCATGCGCGTGCGCATCAAGCAGATGCGCGTGCTGCTGGTCGAGAAGCTGACTGCGGCTGGCGTGAAGGGTGACCTGAGCTTCATCACGCGCCAGAAGGGCATGTTCAGCTACTCCGGCCTGAACAAGGACCAGATGGTTCGTCTGCGCGGCGAGTTTGGTGTGTACGGCGTGGATTCGGGCCGCATCTGCGTGGCCGCGCTGAACACCAAGAACATCGACTATGTCGCCGATGCGATCGTCAAGGTGATGTGATCCGAAAATTCACGCATCGGGAAGCGCCCTGCGGGGCGCTTTTTCATGGGCGAAACCGATTGAAAAAATCTGTTCCCCCAAAGCAAAACCCCCTCTGACCGATGAGGATCAGAGGGGGTTTTTAGGTAGAAGCCTGACGATGACCTACTTTCACACGCGCGGTGCGCACTATCATCGGCGCTAAGTCGTTT
>NZ_JBFPGY010000134.1:0-10656 GCF_041083715.1 Sphaerotilus sp. | reverse complement strand
GCAGGCTTCACGCTGTGCACCGTTCTGGAGCGCGAGGACCCGCGCGATGCCTGGGTGTCGAACCATTTCGAGTCGGTGCAGGCGCTGCCGCTGGGTGCGAAGGTCGGTACATCGAGCCTGCGCCGCGTGGTGCAGCTCAAGGCGGTGCGGCCCGATCTGGACGTGCAGCCGCTGCGGGGCAACCTCGACACGCGCCTGCGCAAGCTCGACGAGGGCCAGTACGACGGCATCGTGCTCGCCGCGGCGGGGCTGAAGCGGCTCGGACTGGCGTCGCGCATCCGGGCGGTGATCGATCCGGCGGTGATGCTGCCGGCGGCGGGGCAGGGCGCGCTCGGCATGGAGGTGCGCACCGACAACACGGCGCTGCGCGAGGCGCTGGCGACGCTGATCGACATGCCGACCTGGCTGGCGGTGCATGCCGAGCGGGCCGTGTCGCGGGCGCTGGGTGGCAGTTGCAGCATGCCGCTGGCCGCGCACGTCACCTGGCGCGACGCGACGATGGTGCTGGAGGCCCGCCTCGGCCACCCGACCGACGCAGCGCAGCCGTTGCTGATGGCGCAGGTGCAGGCTGCTGTGGCTGACGTGGCGGGTGCCGAGGCACTGGGCCTGTCGGTGGCCCACCTGCTGCGCGATGGCGGTGGCCTGCGGTATCTGGCCGCCGCCGAGGCGCTGGCGGCGGCATGACCGCCACCGTGGTCGTGACCCGGCCGCAACCACAGGCGGACGACTGGGTCGTGCGGCTGCGGGCGCTGGGTCAGGCCGCATGCGCCTTGCCGCTGATGCGCATCGAACGGTCCGCGGCGTTCGACGCGGACGTGGCGTGCACCTGGGCGGTGCTTGCACAGCACCGGCTGGTGATGTTCGTCAGTCCGAATGCGGTGCTGGCGTTCTTCGCGGCCCGGCCGGCGGGTCTGCGTTGGCCTGAAGCGACACTGGCGGGGGCCACCGGACCCGGCACCGTGGCCGCGCTCCGGTCGCAAGGCGTGGATGTGGCGTCCATCGTGGCTCCACCGATGGACGCGGCCACCTTCGATGCCGAAGCGCTCTGGACCCATGCGCTGGCGCAGCGCGACTGGGCCAGGCAATCGGTGCTGGTGGTGCGCGGCGAAGACGGGCGTGATTGGTTGGCGGACACCCTGGGCCGGGCGGGCGCATCGGTGGCGTGTCTGGCGGCCTACCGGCGTGGGCCACCTCTGTGGCTGGGCGCGCTGGACGAGGCGCTGGCGAGGGTGGTCGCACAACCCGCGCAGCACATCTGGCTGTTCAGCAGCTCGCAGTGCATCTCCCACCTGCTGGCGGTGGATGCACTGGCCGATGCCGCGCGGCGCACGGCCGTGCTGGAGGTGCCCGTGCTGGCCACCCATCCGCGCATTGCCGACACGGCCCGGCGCGGGGGGTTTCGCCAGGTGGTGCCGGTGGCACCGGATCCGGTCGCTGTCGTGCAGGCTGCGGCGTGCTGGCGCTGAATGTGTCCGCAGTTGTGATGCGTTGCACAGCCGTCATGCCCCATCGATACAATCAACGCAGCGGGATGAACACTTCGGCCCCGCACCGCCTGTGAACGATCAAACACTTCCTCCCACCGGCACGCCTGTCAGCGCCGACTCTTCTGCTCCGCCTCCGGAGGTGCCGGTCGCCGCGCCTCCTTTGGTGGCTCCGCCTGCCGCTGCCGTGCCGATGATCGTGCATGCGGCGGCACCGGTGCCCGCCTTGCCATCGTGGGTCATGCCTGTCGGCCTGGTGCTGGCGCTGGTGGCCGGAGGCAGTCTCTGGATGGGCTGGGAAACGCAGCAGCGCGTGCACGCGCTGGAGATGGAGCTGGTCAAGCGCCAGCAGGGCAGCAGCGAGCAGGCGTCCGAGGCGCGCGTGCTGGCCAAGCAGGCCGAGGACGTCGCCCGCGATGCGGCCGCCAAGGTCGCGCTGATGGATGCGCGGGTGTCCGAGGTGTCCCTGCAGCGTGACCAGCTCGATGACCTGATCCTGTCCATGTCCCGCTCGCGCGACGAGAACGCGGTGTCGGACATCGACGCCTCCATCCGCGTCGCGATGCAGCAAAGCTCGATCACCGGCAGCGCCGAGCCCCTGATGGCCGCCCTGCGCAGTGCCGACGAGCGCCTGGTCCGCATCAGCCAGCCCAGGCTGGAGCCGCTGCGCCGCGCCATCGCCCGCGATCTGGACCGGGTGCGCGCGGTGGCGGTGCCCGACATCGGCTCGCTGCTGATCAAGCTGGACGAGGTCGTCCGCCTGACGGACGAATTGCCGCTGGTCTCGCAGTCGGCGACCACGGCGCGTGCGGTGGTGTCCGCCCAGCATGCGCAGGCCCAGCAGGCTGCGGCGTCCGCGCCGGCGCGTGCCGACCTGCCTGTGTGGAGGCAATGGTTCGCGGACTGGGAGCGGCCGGTGCGGCTGGTCTGGGACGAGGTCAGCAGCCTGCTGCGCGTGACCCGCATCGATCGGCCCGAGGCCATGCTGCTGGCGCCCGAGCAGGGCGTGTTCCTGCGCGAGAACCTCAAGCTGCGGCTGCTGAATGCCCGCCTGTCGCTGCTGTCTCGGCAACCCGAGTCGGCGACGGTCGATCTGCAGAGCGCACAGCGTTCGCTGCAGATCTATTTCGACGGTACCGCGCGCCGTACCCAGATCGCCACGGAGCTGCTGCGCGCGGTCACGTCGCAGAGTCGCCTGGTGGGCATCCCTCGGCCCGACGAATCCCTCGCTGCCACTGCTGCTGCCGTGGCAGGTCGCTGAAGGGAGCCGGTCATGCGCCAAGTGGTCTGGTTGCTGTTGATCTTTGCCGTCGCCGTGCTGGCTGCGAGCACGCTCGGGGCCAATGACGGTCTCGTGTCCATCTACTGGACACCGTGGCGGGTGGACGTGTCGATCAACGTCTTCGTGCTGGTGATGCTGATGCTCGGTGGCGCGGGCTACATCGTGATCGGCGCGGTGTCCAGCCTGGTCGGCCTGCCCGAGCGGGCCAAGGCCTGGCGCACCCGCCAGCGCGAACACGCCGCGCAGAAGGCATTGCGCGAGTCGTTCTCGCTGCTGTTCGCCGGCCGCTACGGCCGTGCGCACAAGGCGGCGCAGCAGGCGCTGGAGATCCAGGCGCAGTCACCGGATCTGCGCATCGAGCCGGACTTCGCCGTGCTGGCGCATCTGGTCGCTGCCAACAGCCTGCACCGTCTGCAAGACCAGCCGCGCCGCAACGAGCAGCTCGCCAAGGCGCAGGCGCTCATCGCCGATCTGCCGGGCGGCTCGGCGGTGGGCGAGGGCGCGCGGCTGCTGGCGGCGGAATGGGCGGTGGATGACCGGGATGCCGACCGCGCGCTGGACCAGCTCGCGCTGCTGCCGGCCGGCGTGGCGCGGCGCACCCATGCGCTGCGGCTCAAGCTGCAGGCCTCGCGGCTGGCCCGGCAGCCGCTGGAAGCGCTCAAGACGGCACGCCTGCTCGCCAAGCACCAGGGCTTCACGCCGGTGGCGGCGCAAGGCCTGTTGCGCTCGCTGGCGGTCGAGGCGCTGGACACTGCGCGCGATGCCGACCAGCTCCGACGCATCTGGCTGCAGCTCGACAGCGCCGATCGCCGCGATCCCTATGTGACCGCACGGGCCGCGCGTCGTGCTGGTGCGCTGGAAGCCCTGTCCGACGCGCGTGGCTGGCTGCGCCCGCACTGGGAGAATCTGTCGCAACTCGGCGAACGCGAGCGCTCCGATGTGCTCGATGCCTTCGCCGAGGTGCTGCCGGGCTTGCCGCCGGACTGGCTGCCCCTGCTCGAATCCAGTGTCGAATCGCTGCCGCAGGATCCGCAGCTGGCGTTCGTGGTCGGGCGCGCGATGGCGGAGCGCCAGCTCTGGGGGCGTGCGCACCGCCTGCTCGAATCGGCCGCCCAGTCGCCCCACGCCGACGGTGTCCTGCGCATGAAGGCCTGGCGTGCGCTGGCCGAGATCGCCGAAGTGGAGGGCGACGAAGAGCTTGCGCACCGTTGCTACCGCGAGGCTGCAAAAAATTCGTGAGTTCACTTGCCAAGTGCTGGTGAATCACGCCATAATCCATCTCTCAGCGAAATTTGAGCGGCTGTAGCTCAGTTGGATAGAGTACTTGGCTACGAACCAAGGGGTCGTGGGTTCGAATCCTGCCAGCCGCACCAACAATCAGATTTCGCCGACGGACAAGGTTGCAAGACCTTCTCCATTGCGGCTGTAGCTCAGTTGGATAGAGTACTTGGCTACGAACCAAGGGGTCGTGGGTTCGAATCCTGCCAGCCGCACCAGACAATGCAACGGGTCAGTTTCTTCGGAAGCTGACCCGTTCTGCTTTCAGGCAATCGTTTGCCGATCCAGGCGCGACTTCAACACCAGATCCACCACCGGCTGTTCGCGCTTGTTGGCGCGTTGGCAATGGTCCTTCTGGAAGTGGTCGGTCAAGCGGATCACCACTTTCGCCCAGCGCCGGTCGCGCGCGCGCCAGGCGTGCGATGAGATCGACTCCCAGGCGTAGCCGTCGAAGACCGTGGCATTGACGAAGTGGTCCAGCGCCCGCACGCCGGCCCGACCACGTGCATTCGGGCCGAACAGCCCGATCCACACCAGCATCAGGTAGCCACACACGGCCATCGGCACCACGGCGCACATCAGCAGGAAGCCCGCCATCCGCTCCTTCATGCAGCGGCCTCGGCGGCAGGCGCCGTGCGTCGGAACATGCGCAGCCGCACACCGTTGGCCGACCGGATCGTGAGCCGCCCGACGGGTTGCGGCACATGACCGGGGACGGCCTCCAGCCGGTGGTGGCGCACCAGCTGGGCCAGGATCAGCGTGGCCTCCTGCAGCGCGAAGGCCGCGCCCATGCACACCCGCGGTCCCATGCCGAAGGGCAGGTAGGCCTGCTTCAGCGCGTCGCGTGAGGCATCGCCGTCGTAGCGGTCCGGGTTGAAGGCGTCCGGCTCGGGCCAGAGGTCGCGGTGGCGGTGGATGAGCCAGGGCGCCACCACGACGGTGGCGCCCGCGGGCACCTGCTTCTGGCGCATCGGACAGCTGCCCGCGGCCTGGCGCGCCATGAAGCCGACCGGCGGGAACAGCCGCAGCGTTTCCCGGAACACGTTGCGTGTCAGCGTCATGTCCTTCATGTCACCGAGTTCCGGTGCCCGCTCGCCGAGTTGTGCCCGCACTTCGGCATGCACCCGCGCCTGCACATTCGGCGCCTGGGCCAGCAGATGTGTGGCCCAGGTCAGCGCGCTGGCCGAGGTCTCGTGGCCGGCCAGGAAGAGCATCGCCACCTGGTCCACCAGCGCCTCGAACGAGAACGGCACGCCGCTTTCCGGGTCGCGCGCGTCGAGGAAGGCGGCGAGGATGTCCTGACGTGTCGCCGGGCAGCCGCCCCGGTGTGCGGCGTAGCGCGGTCGGATCAGCGTTTCCAGCAGCCCGCGGATCTCGCGTGCGGCGCGCCGGCTGCGCCACCCGTCCCACGGCCAGCGCAGCCAGCGCTGACCAAACAGCGACGGCACCATCAGCCGCGGCACCTGCGCCTGGAAGCGCGAGAAGGCATCGAACACGCGGTGTGCATCCGGCCCGGTCAGGGGCTCGGAGAAGATCGTGCGGAAGATGATGTCGGCCGTCACATGCGTCATCTCGACTTCGAGGTCGTGCTCGGCGCCGTCCGGCCGCGCGGCCAGACGGGCCAGCATCGCGTCCGTCGCCTCGCGCATCACGGGGAAGGCCACGTTCAGTCGTGCCTGCGCGAAGGCCGGGTCCATCATCTCGCGCTGGCGTTGCCACTGCGCGCCGTTGGTGGTGAAGATGCTCTCGCCCAGCAGCGGCTGCAGCGCCTCGCCGAGCAGGGCGCTCTTGGGGAAGTTGCCGTCCGCGTCGTGCAGCACCTGCCGCACCATCGCTGGCTCGTTGACCATGTAGAGGTCCAGCCCGGGCAGGTGGACCTCGCCCATCTGCATGCGGTAGCTGCGCTCGTACAGCGCATTCAGCCACGAGCGCCTGGCGCTGAAGAACATCAGCAGGCCCGAAGCCTTGCTGGTGCGCGGGCGGGGATAGGCGGGGCAGAAGTGGGGCGTCGGCGGCGTCATGGGCGTGCTCATCGTGCAGTGCGGCGGGCCTGTGCGAGGTGGGATTCGAAGGGCTGGGGCCCGTACAGCAGCGTGTACAGGTCGAAGTTGCCGGCCCGGTCGGGTGTCATCAGATACAGGAAATGCACTTGCACCTTGTCGCGGCGGATCACCGCCCAGCGGCGAGGTTCGTACATCTGGAAGAACCGCGCGGCCAGCTGCACCGGCATCGCGCTGGGGGCCGCTGCCGCTGCACCGGTGCTGGCCAGCGGATGGGTGCGGTAGAAACACAGGGGATCGATCAGCGCCGTGACGTCAAGCCAGGCGAGCTGCGGGTGCGCGACCAGCCGCGCCAGCGCGGCCCGAAACGCAGTGGCCCGCGGCAGCAGGGCCAGCGCCGGGTAGCACTGGCCCATCGTCAGCACGGCGGTGCGGCGACCGGTCTGCAGCGCCTGCCAGCGAGGGTCCTGCAGCAGCCCGTCGACGACCCCCACGGTCAGCAGCGTGCCGACGCTGTGACCGGCCAGCACGACCTCATCGACCGGGTCGGCCTGCTGCTGCGCGATGACCTGCTCGATCCAGGTCTGCGTGCGCGTCTCCAGTCCGGTGGCGCTGCCCCGGCCCATGTGGCGCACGAAGCCGTGGATGCGCGTCAGCCAGAACAGCCCGAGCTGGTCGGCCTGACCGAGCACGAAGCGCGCGGTCAGCAGCCCGAGCCCCGCGGCCAGCGCGGCACGCAGGCTGGCGGGCACGGCGTCCACCGCCATCGCCGCCCAGGCCACGCCGGCGCCGGCCAGCAAGGCCCCCAGCACACCGGCCAGCGGCAGCAGGCAGGTGAGCAGTGACGTGGGATGTGCGCGCCGCAGCCGCCCCAGGCCCATCTCGAACAGCATCGCCGCGTACACCGCCAGCATCTCGCGCAGCAGCGCCAGCGGGTGGCGGCTCCAGTGGGCGCGGATGATGTCGTCCCAGCCCATGAAGACCTGTTCGGTGTGGACGGACGGGGCGGCGGGATCTTCGGAGGCTGCGGTGGCCTGCCACTGGACAGGCCAGTGGTGGGTGTGGGGATCGGTGTCGGAACGCTGGCGGGTACCGGTGTTCACCAGCGCGCCGGAGGGCTGCGGGCGGGCACCCTGTTCGCGGAAGAGGCGGTGGTAGTGGCTGGCACCACGCGGGTCGAAGCCGCTGAAATAGTGCACGCGTCGCCGGCGGATCGGGGCAGCGGAATGCAGTGCGGTCGGACGATCCGGGGACATGGGACGGACCTGGCGACAGGTTCAAGGCAGGACACCTCGCCATCTTGGCCCGGACGGCTCGGCACCGATCGGCCGAACTTGAGCGGAAAAACCGCTGAAAACTGAAATGCAGGAGAGCCGTGGGCTGTGCTCAGGGCTTGCGTGGCGGATCGGGCAGCAGGCAGGCCTCGATCACCTGCAGGTCGTTGTCGCGGGCGAAGTTCATCACGAAGTCCCAGGCCATCGGCTCCAGGTCCTTGAGGGCTTCGTTGACCACGACACACTTGACGTTGCCGAGCGACGTGGGAATGCAGTAGGGCGAATAGCCGATCGCGCCGCCCAGGCCGCCCTGCTGACCGCCCGGACGAAAGCACGACATGGCACCGGCCAGCCGCTCGGCCCAGTCGCTGGGCCGGAAGGTGCGGCCGTCGCTGGTGGTGCCCTGGATGAAGACTTCGCGTGGTTTGGGAGTGTTCGTCGTCACGTGCTGCTGCCTGCTGCCTTGCTGTGACAAGCTCGGTCGTTTGCCACGTAAACCCGTATTGTGCTGCACCGCAGCAGCCCTGTGGCAGAGCGAGACAGTCGGCGCGTGCCGAGTATCGCCGCTGCCACTGTCGGTCGGCTGTCAACTGCATTCCCTACAATCGCCCAGGCGCCGACTCCTTGACGGCGCCTTTGTTTTTTTCACCCCCCGCTTCGCCGGAGAACCCACCGATGTCCGCTGTCCCTGCCTCGATCGCCGAACCCCATGTGATGACCACCTACGGCCGCCTGCCGATCGCGCTGTCGCATGGCCGAGGCTGCCGAGTCTGGGACACCGCCGGGCGCGAGTACCTCGACGGCCTCGGCGGCATCGCCGTGAACACGCTCGGCCACGCGCACCCGAAGTTCGTGCCCGCCTTGCAGGAGCAGATCGCCACGCTGATCCACTGCTCGAACTACTACCACGTGCCCGGCCAGGAAGCGCTCGCCGCGAAGCTGGTCGAGCTGTCCGGCCTGACCAACGCCTTCTTCTGCAGCACCGGCCTGGAGGCCAACGAAGCTGCGCTGAAGCTGGCGCGCAAGTTCGGCCACGACAAGGGCATCGAGCGTCCGGAAATCATCGTCTACGAGAAGGCCTTCCACGGCCGCTCGATCGCCACGCTGTCCGCCACGGGCAACCCGAAGGTGCAGGCCGGCTTCGGGCCGCTGGTCGAGGGCTTCATCCGCGTGCCGATGAACGACCTCGCCGCCGTGGAAGCCGCCGTGCGCGACAACCCGAACGTGGTCGCCGTGTTCCTGGAGACCATCCAGGGCGAGGGCGGCATCAACCCGGCGCGCTGGGACTACCTGAAGAGCCTGCGCGCGCTGTGCGACGAGCGCGACCTGCTGCTGATGCTCGACGAGGTGCAGTGCGGCATCGGGCGCACAGGCAAGTGGTTCGCGCACCAATGGGCCGGGATCGTGCCGGACGTGATGCCGCTGGCCAAGGGCCTCGGCTCGGGTGTGCCGATCGGCGCGGTGGTGTGCGGGCCACGGGCCGCGAAGATCTTCCAGCCGGGCAACCACGGCACCACCTTCGGCGGCAACCCGCTGTCGATGCGCGCGGGCGTCGAGACGCTGCGCATCATGGAAGAGGACGGCCTGATGGAGAACGCCGCCACCGTCGGCGCCCACCTGAAGGCCGGCCTGCTGCGCGGACTGGACGGCGTGGCGGGCGTGACCGAAGTGCGCGGCTACGGGCTGATGATCGGCATCGAGCTGGACCGGAACTGCGGCGAGATCCTGACCCGCGCGATGGAAGCCGGCCTGCTGCTCAGCGTCACCGCCGACCGCGTGATCCGGCTGGTGCCGCCGCTGATCCTCACCGCCGCCGAGGCCGACGAGATCGTCGCCATCCTCTGTCCGATCATCCAGACCTTCCTCGCCGCGTGATGCGGCCGTTCCCTCCCATGAAACCAGGCATGAGTCTCATGAAGCACTATCTGCAATTCAAGGATCTGCGGGCCGAGGAATACAGCTACCTGTTCGAGCGCGCCCGCACCATCAAGCGGCGCTTCAAGAACTACGAGCGCTACCAGCCGCTGGCCGACCGCACGCTGGCGATGATCTTCGAGAAGGCGAGCACGCGCACCCGCGTGAGCTTCGAGGCCGGCATGTACCAGATGGGCGGCTCGGTCGTCCACCTGACCACCGACGGCAGCCAGCTCGGCCGCAGCGAGCCGATCGAGGATTCGGCGCGGGTCATCAGCCGCATGGTCGATCTGGTGATGATCCGCACCTTCGAGCAGACCAAGATCGAAGCCTTCGCCGCGCACAGCCGCGTGCCGGTCATCAACGGGCTGACCAACGAGTTCCACCCCTGCCAGATCCTGGCCGACCTGTTCACCTACCTTGAGCACCGGGCGCCGGTCGGGGCGGACGGCTACGATATGAACAGCCTGAAGGGCAAGGTCGTGGCCTGGGTCGGCGATGGCAACAACATGGCCAACACCTGGCTGCAGGCGGCGGAGATCCTCGGCTTCACGGTGCATGTGAGCACGCCGGGCGGCTACGAGGTCGATCCGAAGGTGGCCGGGATCCGCTCGACCGACTGCTACAAGGTCTTCGACAACCCGCGCGATGCCTGCCTGGGCGCCGATCTGGTGACGACCGATGTGTGGACCAGCATGGGCTACGAGGCCGAGAACGAAGCCCGCAAGGCCGCGTTCGCCGACTGGTGCGTGGACACCGGGGTGATGGCGCTGGCCCGTCCGGACGCGCTGTTCATGCACTGCCTGCCCGCGCACCGCGGCGAGGAAGTGGCGGCGGATGTCATCGACGGGCCGCAGTCGGTGGTCTGGGACGAGGCCGAGAACCGGATGCATGTGCAGAAGGCGCTGATGGAGTATCTGCTGATCGGGCGGATTGGCTGACCTGGGCGTTCAGGCCGCCAGCAGCGCATCCAGCGGGCTGCGCGTCGTTCCGGCGGCCATCTTGAGCACATGCGTGTAGATCATCGTCGTGCTCACGTCGCTGTGCCCGAGCATGTGCGGCTCGGTCTGCTGTCCAGACCGCTCGGGCTTTGTCCAGTTGCGCGGCCGTACAGCAGGCGGGCGAGCAGGCCGGTTTCGCCTTCGGTGCGCGAGAGCAGGCCGGCCACCTCGTCGATCGTGAGCACCGATGGAATGCGTGGTCGGGCGGTCGGCCGCGCCATGTCGTTCATCCAGGGCAAGTCCATGCCCAGTACCTCGCGGTACAGGAACAGCAGTGCCGACAATGCCTGTCGATGGGTCGAAACCGACACGTTGCCATGCATCGCCATGTGGGACAGAAAGGCTTCCACTTCGGTGCCGCCCATGTCACGGGGATGGCGCATCTGGTGGAAGCGGATGAACGTCTTCGTCCAATGCACGTAG
>NZ_JBFPGY010000133.1:0-10678 GCF_041083715.1 Sphaerotilus sp. | reverse complement strand
GGCGCTGTCGTGGGCGAAGGTCCAGCCGGCGTCGCCGACCGGGCCGACGTAGGCGAAGGCGACCTTGAGCGGCTCGGGCTTCTTGGGGGCTTCAGCGGCAGGCGCGGAAGCGGGGGCTGCGGCAGGTACCGCTTCTTCCTTCTTGCCACAGCCGACCAGGGCAGCGGTGGCGGCCAGCGCCACCCAGCCGGAGGCCCGGATCAGGGTGCGCTTCGAGAGCTTGGACATGGTTTCTCCTTCGTCAATCAATCGGTGAACAACGCAACGGAACAGCGGATTATCAGGTCCGCTCAGGAACCCGGAAAGAACGGCTTGCCGATCGACGCCGGCATGTTGGCCCGGATCCACGCCGGGTTCCGGGAGATCAGCACCAGCACGACGATGGTCGCGACATACGGCAGCGCGGTGAGCAGCTGGCTGGGCAGTTCCACCCCTTCGCCCTGCAGGTGGAACTGCAGCATCGTCACGCCGCCGAACAGGTAGGCACCCAGCAGCACCCGCGCCGGCCGCCACGTCGCGAACGTCGTCAGCGCCAGCGCGATCCAGCCCTTGCCGGCCGTCATGCCCTCGACCCACAGCGGCGTGTAGATCACCGACAGGTAGGCGCCCGCGACCCCACACAGCGCCCCGCCGGCCATCACAGCGGCCAGCCGGATGCGCCGCACCGGATAACCCAGCGCATGCGCCGACTCCGGCGACTCGCCCACCGCGCGCAGCACGAACCCGGCCCGCGAGCGGTAGAGAAACCACACCAGCGCGAACATCAGCGCGATCGTCAGGTAGACCATCGGGTGCTGCCTGAAGAACGCCGGGCCGATGAAGGGAATGTCGGACAGCACGGGGATGTCGAAGTGCGGGCGCTCGGCGAGCTTCTCCTGCGTGTAGCGGATGCCGACGAAGGCCGAGAAGCCGCCGCCGAACAGGCTCAGCGCGAGGCCGGTGGCGTACTGGTTGGTGTTGAGCCAGATCACCAGCACGCCGAACATCGCGGCCATCACCGCCCCCGCCCCCGCCCCCGCGGCGAACGCCAGCCAGTCGTTGCCGGTCTGCACCGAGGTGGCGAACCCGGCGATGGCCGCCACCAGCATCATCCCCTCGGCACCCAGGTTGAGCACGCCGGCCCGTTCGTTGATCAGCAGCCCGAGGCCGGCGACGGCCAGCACGGTGCCCGCGTTCAGCGACGCGGCCAGCAGCAAGGCGTATTCGTTCATTCCACTCATGGCTTGGAACTCCAGCGGATGCGGTAGGCGATCAGCGTGTCGCAGGCCAGCAGCGTGAACAGCAGCAGGCCCTGGAACACGCCGGTCAGCGCCTTGGGCAGGCCCAGGCGCGACTGCGCGAGTTCCCCGCCGATGTAGAACATGCTCATCAGTACCGCCGAGAAGACGATGCCCACCGGGTGCAGCCGCCCGACGAAGGCGACGATGATCGCCGCGAAGCCGTAGCCGACCGGGACATACGGCGTGAGCTGTCCGAGCGGGCCTGCCGCTTCGAGCGCGCCCGCCAGCCCGGCCATCCCCCCCGACACCAGCAGCGCCGTCCACAGCGCCCCCCGCGACGAGAACCCCGCGTAACGCGCTGCCGCCGGTGCCAGCCCGCCGACCTGCAGCGCGAAGCCCCGGTAGGTGCGGAACAGGAAGGCCGTGAACGCCGCCACCAGCGCCAGCGCGATCAGCACACCGATGTTGGCGCGCATCCCGTCGAACAGCCGCGGGATCCTGGTCGGCGCGGCGAAGGTGACGGTCTGCGGGAAATTGAAGCCCTGCGGGTCCTTCCACGGGCCGTAGACGAGGTAGCTCAGCACCATCTCCGCCACGTAGACCAGCATCAGACTCACCAGGATCTCGCTGGCGTTGAAGCGGTCACGCAGCAGCGCCGTGATCGCCGCCCAGGCCATGCCGCCGAGCACACCGGCCGCCAGGATCGCCACGACGATCCACTTCGACGACGACGCATCCGCCTGCAGCGCCACCCAGCCACCGGCCAGCGCGCCGAGGATGAACTGCCCTTCCGCACCGATGTTCCACAGGTTGGAGCGGAAACACACCGCCAGCCCCAGCGCGATCAGCACCAGCGGCACCGCCTTGACCGCCAGTTCGGACAGCGCCCGGGCATTCTTCACCGGCTCGACGAAGAACACCTCCAGTCCCTTCACCGGGTCCTTGCCGAGCAAGGCGAACAGCGCGATGCCGATCAGCACCGTCAGCACCAGCGCGATCAGCGGCGATGCCAGCGACATCACCTGCGACGGCTGGGGCCGTGCTTCAAGCTTCAACATGGTCACGCTCCCACAATCCCGACATCCACGCGCCGATGCGCTCGATGGTCGCGTCCCGCGTCGCGATCGACGGCGACACCCGGCCCTGCGCGATGACGACGAGCCGGTCGCAGACCTCGAACAGCTCGTCCAGTTCCTCGCTCACCACCAGCAGCGCGCAGCCCGCGTCCCGCAGCGCCAGCAGCTCGCCGCGGATCTGCGCCGCCGCGCCGACGTCCACGCCCCAGGTCGGCTGGCTGACGATCAGCAGCTTCGGGTTGGCGGCGATCTCGCGGCCGACGAGGTACTTCTGCAGGTTGCCGCCCGACAGCGACTTCGCCGCCGCCTGCGGGCCGCCCGCCTTGACGTTGAAGCGCCGGATCAGCTCGGCCGACTGCGCGCGGATCGCGGCCATGTCGAGCCAGCCGCCGCGGCCGACGCCTTCGGTGCGGGTCAGGAGCACGTTGTGCGCCAGCGAAAGTGTCGGCACCGCACCGCGGCCCAGGCGCTCTTCCGGCACGAAATGCAGCCCCTGCCGCCGCCGGGCGGTCGGCGAGGCTTGCGCGATGTCCTGGCCGAACAGCGTGACCGAGCCGGCCGGGGCGCGGGGGTCTTCGCCGGAGAGCGCGGCCATCAGCTCCTGCTGCCCGTTGCCGGACACGCCCGCGATGCCGACGATCTCGCCCGCGCGCACCTCGAAGCCGATGCCCGCCAGCGTCGTGCCGAACGGATCGTCCTTCGGCAGCGCCAGCCCGCGCACCGCCAGCGCCACCTCGCCCAGCCTGGCCGGCCGGTGCTGCAACTGCGGCGGCTCGGCACCGATCATCAGGCGGGACAGCGAGGCGTTGGTTTCCTTCGTGGGATCGACCTCGCCCGTGACCTTGCCGCCGCGCAGCACGGTGCAGTGGTGGCACAGCGCGCGGATCTCGTCGAGCTTGTGGCTGATGTAGAGGATCGAGCAGCCGTTGTCGGAGAGCTTGCGCAGCGTGACGAACAGCTTCTCGACCGCCTGCGGGGTGAGCACCGAGGTCGGCTCGTCGAGGATCAGCAGCTCCGGGTTCGTCAGCAGCGCCCGCACGATCTCCACGCGCTGGCGCTCGCCGACGCTCAAGGAATGGACCGGCCGCAGCGGGTCGACCTCCAGCCCGTACTCGCCCGCCACCGCCCGGATGCGCTCGATGACCTGCGCCAGCGACATCGCCTTGTCGAGGCCGAGCCAGACGTTCTCGGCGGCGGTCAGCGTGTCGAACAGCGAGAAGTGCTGGTAGACCATGCTGATGCCCAGCGCACGGGCGTGGGCGGGGCTGGTGATCTGCACCGGCTGGCCGTTCCAGCGGACCTCGCCGGCGTCCGGTTTCACCGCGCCGTAGATGATCTTCATCAGCGTGGACTTGCCCGCGCCGTTTTCGCCGAGCACGGCGTGGATCTGGCCCGGCCGCACCGTCAGCGCCACGCCATCGTTGGCGCGTACCGCGGGGTACTGCTTGGTGATGCCCAGGAGTTCCAGGCGAGGAGGAGCGGTCATGAACGGACTCCGGGTGAAGATCGACGCACGGGAGGCACTGAAGCGGTGCGCATTGTCATGGAAACTGTCACGGTTCAAGCCCGGGGCGGCGGAATATCGCGTGCCCGGCCACCCAGGTCGCGGCGAGGTTGCGTTCGTCACCCAGCGTCATCCAGGCAAACACCCGCTCATGCAGCTTTCGGACCCGCCCGTCGCGGTGCTGCGCGACCGGCCCGCGCGCCCAGTCCCACAGCGCCAGATCGGCGACGCGGCCCGCTTCGAGCGAACCGATCTCGTGGTCCAGCCCGAGCGCCTGCGCAGCCCCCAGCGTCGCGCCATGCAGCGCCTTCCACGCCGTGAGCTTCACGCCACGCAACGCCTGCACCTTGTAGGCGTCTGCCAGCGTGCGCAGCATCGACAGGCTGGTGCCGCCACCCACGTCGCTCGCCAGCGTGACCCGCGCCCCGGCCGCCTCCAGTTCAGGCCAGGCGCACAGGCCGCTGCCAAGGAACAGGTTCGAACTCGGGCTGTGCGCGATCTGGGCGCCGGTGTCGGCGAGCAACTGGCGGTCGGCGTCGTCGAGCCAGATGCCGTGGGCGAGCACGGCGCGTTCGTTCAGCAGGCCAGCGCGGTGGTAGACATCCAGGTAGCTGCGCGCCTCGGGGAACAGCTCGGCGACCCAGGCGACCTCGGCGCGGTTCTCGGCGACGTGGGTCTGCATGTAGAGGCCCGGCACCTCGGCCATCAGCCGTCCGGCCATCGCGAGCTGCGCGGGCGTACTGGTCGGGGCGAAGCGCACGGTCATCGCGTAGGCGAGCCGCCCCGTGCCGTGCCACTGGCGGATCAGGTCGCGGCTGTCGCGCTCGGCGCCGGGCACGTCGTCGCGCAGGCCGTCCGGCGCGTGGCGGTCCATCAGCACCTTGCCGGCGATCAGGCGCATGCCGCGGCGGTGTGCGCCGGACAGCAGCGCGTCGGCGGACACGCGGTGGACGGTCGGGAACACGACGGCGGTGGTCGTGCCATGGGCCAGCAGCGCGTCGAGGAAGGTCTCGGCGCCCGCCTGCGCCACCGCCGGATCGGCATGGCGGAGTTCGGCCGGGAAGGTGTAGGTGTTCAGCCAGTCGAGCAGCTCGGTGCCGAAGCTGGCGATGACGTCAAGCTGCGGGCTGTGGACATGCGTGTCGATGAAACCGGGCATCAGCAGCTGGCCACGGTGGTCTTCAGCCTGCCAGTCGGGGCCGGGAGTGAAGACGTTCGCGGGCTCGGCACCGACGATCCGGCCGTCCTCGATCAGCAGCCAGTGGTCCGGCCGCCAGCGCACACCGGACGCGGCATCGGGCGCGCTCCAGCCGGGGTCGGCAGTGAAATCGAGCAGGTCGGCGCGCAGCGCCAGTCGGGAACGGGTCATGCGAGGGCCAGGGGTTGGGCGGTGAGGCGGCGGGCGACATCGCGCACCGTCTCGCGCAGCCAGCGCAGCGAGGCGGCGCTGTGCGTCACCTCGTGCCAGAGCTGGTAGTAGGTCATCGCCGGGAAGGCGATCGGACTGGGCACGATGCGCAAGGGCAGCCGCTCCAGATGGCGCAGGCAGAACAGCCGCCCGGTGGTCAGCACCAGCGCCGACTGCGCCAGCATCGTCGGCACCAGTGCGAAGTGCGGGCTGCGCACGACGATGCGCCGGCGCAGGCCGAGGCGGTCGAGGTGTTCGTCGATGACGCCGTGGCCGCCCGTGTGCAGCGCGGTGGGCGCGACATGGTCCGACTCCAGGTAGTGCGCGGACGTCCACTCGTCGGGCCGGCGCGCGGCGAGGTGGTCGGCGCCGACGAGGCAGACGATCTCGTCGGAGAACAGCCGGCCGATGTGCAGCTCGGCCGGTGGTTCCAGCCAGTTGCCGATCACCAGATCGACCTCGCCACGGGCCAGACGGGCGCGGTAGTCGAACTCGGACGACAGCGCGTGGATGGTGACGCGGGCGCGCGGTGCCTCCTGGCGCAGCCGGGTGACCAGCGCGGGCAGGAACAGCGGGTCGATGTAGTCGCTGGCGGCGATGCGGAACTCGATCTCGGCCGCACCCGGCGTGAAGGCGCGGCTGCCGGCCTTGCCGCCGAAGAGCTGCTCGGCGCTGCGCAGCAGGGCCTCGGCCGGCGCCATCAGTTGCAGCGCCACCTCGGTCGGCACCATGCCGCTGCCCGCCCGCACCAGCAGCGGGTCGCCGATCAGCGCACGCAGCCGCTTGAGCTGCGCGCTGACGACCGGCTGGGTGGAGGACAGGCGCATCGCGGCCCGCGAGACGCTGCGTTCGGCAATCACGGTGTGGAAGACCCTGACGAGGTGAAGCTCGATGGTGTCGAAAACGGGGCGGCTCGTCATACGTGCATTCTGATGCTGGTCATCTCGCCAAGCCCATAGCGAGAACCATGCAAAGGAGTATGTTCGGCGCCATGTCAGCGCCTACCCCACTCCGGTCACCCCGACCGATCCGGTTCTTCCACCGCGGTGCCCTGCAGCAGATCGACACCCCCGCGCCCACGCGCACGCTGCTCGACTGGCTGCGCGAGGACGCCCGCCCGCGGTGCACCGGCACCAAGGAGGGCTGCAACGAGGGTGACTGCGGCGCCTGCACCGTGCTGGTGGCCGAGCGCGATGACGCGGCGCCGGGCGGCGTGGCGATCCGCAATGTGAACGCCTGTCTCACCTTCCTGCCGACGCTGGCGGGCCGCGCCGTGCTGACGGTGGAAGACCTGAAGCCGATCGCTGCCGCGCACGGCCAGTCGGTACACCCGGTGCAACAGGCGCTCGTCGCGTGCCACGGCTCGCAGTGCGGGTTCTGCACGCCCGGCTTCGCGATGACGATGACCGGCATCTACGAAGACCACGGCGCCGCCGGCACCCGCCCGACGCGCCAGCAGCTCGCCGACGACCTCGCCGGCAACCTGTGCCGCTGCACCGGCTACCGGCCGATCGTGGACGCGGGCGAGCAGATGTTCGATGCACCCGCCGCCCTGATCGACCGGGCGGCGCTGCGTGAACAACTCGACGCGCTGGCCGCCGAAGCCACGCCGCTGACGCTCGACGAGTTCGCCGCGCAGCGACTGGCCCGCCCGGACGCCCGCATCGTCGCCGGGGCCACCGATGTGGCGCTCTGGGTGAACAAGCAGTTCCGCGACATCGGCGAGCCGCTGTGGATCGGGCGGGTGGCCGAACTGCGGCGCATCGAGGTCACGGCGCAGGCGCTGCACATCGGCGCCGCCGCGTCGCTCGAAGACGCCTGGCGCACGCTGACCGACGCGGTGCCGACGCTGCGCGAGGTGTGGCAACGCTTCGCCTCGCCGCCGATCCGCCACGCCGGCACGATGGGCGGCAACGTCGCCAACGGCTCGCCGATCGGCGACAGCGCGCCCGTGCTGATCGCGCTGGGGGCGGACATCGTGCTGCGGCGCGGGGCGGTGGAGCGGGTGATGCCGCTGCAGGACTTCTACCTCGGCTACCTGCAGAACGCGCTGCAGCCGGGCGAGTTCGTGGCGCGGCTGGTCGTGCAGCGACCGGCGGAAGGCACGCAGGTCCGCGCCTGGAAGATCAGCAAACGCTACGACAGCGACATCTCCGCCGTCTGCGCCGCGTTTGCGCTGCGGCTCGACGGGGACCGCGTGGCCGAGGTGCGGCTGGCGTTAGGCGGGATGGCGGCGATCGTCCAGCGTGCAGCGCAAGCCGAAGCCGCGCTGCTGGGTCAGCCGTGGACCGAAGCGACCCTTGCCAGCGCCCAGGCCGCACTCGCGCAGGACTTCCAGCCGCTCAGCGACCTGCGCGCCAGCGCGGCGTATCGGCGCAAGGTCAGCGCCAACCTGCTGCGCCGGCTGTGGCTGGAAACACGGCCCGATGACCCGCTGCCGGCCGAGGACACGACCGTCTGGACGCCGCGCCTGGTCACCATCACCCCGGAGGTGCGGCCATGAGCGTCGTCGGCACACCCCGTCCGCACGAGTCGGCCCACCTGCATGTGGCCGGCGCCGCGCCCTACATCGACGACATCGCCGAGGTCGCCGGCACGCTGCACGCCGCGCTCGGCCTGTCCCCGGTCGCCCATGGCCGGCTGGTCGCGCTCGACCTCGATCGCGTGCGCGCCCTGCCCGGCGTCGTCGCCGTGCTGACCGCCGCCGACATCCCCGGCGCCAACGACTGCGGCCCGATCGTCCACGACGACCCGATCCTCGCCAGCGACACCGTGACGTGGCGCGGCCAGCCGATGTTCGCCGTGATCGCCCGCAGCCGCGGTGAAGCCCGCCGCGCCGCCGCCCTCGCCGCCCAGGTGGCGACGATCGAGCCGCTGCCCGCTGTGCTCGACCCGCTCGAAGCCCACGCACTGCAGCAGTACGTCGTGCCGCCGATGCACCTGGTCCGCGGCGACGCGGCCACGGCCATCGCCAGCGCGCCACACCAGTTCGACGGCCGCTTCAGCCTCGGCGGCCAGGAGCAGTTCTACCTGGAAGGCCAGATCGCCTACGCGATCCCGCAGGAAAACGACGGCCTGCTCGTCCACAGCTCGACGCAGCACCCGACCGAGATGCAGCACGTCGTCGCCCACGCGCTCGGCCTCGCGGCGCACCAGGTGCAGGTGCAGTGCCGGCGCATGGGCGGTGGCTTCGGCGGCAAGGAATCGCAGTCGGCGCTGTTCGCCGCCGTCGCCGCCATCGCCGCGCACCGGCTGCAATGCCCGGTCAAGCTGCGCCCCGACCGCGACGACGATTTCCTGATCACCGGCCGGCGCCACGGCTTCGAGTTCCGCTACCGCGTCGGTCACGACGACACGGGGCGCCTGCTCGGCGCGGACGTGGAGATGGTGTCGAACGCGGGCGCCACGGCGGATCTGTCGGCGCCGGTGATGACGCGGGCGCTGTGCCATTTCGACAATGCCTACTGGCTGCCGAACGTCGATCTGCGCGGCTACTGCGCCCGCACGAACACGCAGAGCAACACCGCCTTCCGCGGCTTCGGCGGGCCGCAGGGCGCGCTGGCGGTGGAGATGATCCTGGACTCGGTGGCGCGCCGGCTCGGGCTGGACCCGCTGGAGGTGCGCCGCGCCAATTTCTACGGCACGACCGAGCGCAACGTCACGCCCTACGGCCAGACCGTCGAGGACAACATCCTCAGCCCGCTGGTCGCCGAACTCGCCGACCACGCCCACTACCGCCAGCGCCGCGCCGAGATCGCCAGCTTCAACGCCACCAGCCCGGTGCTGAAACGCGGCCTCGCGCTGACGCCGGTCAAGTTCGGCATCAGCTTCAACGTCGGGCACTTCAACCAGGCCGGCGCGCTGGTCCACGTCTACACCGACGGCAGCGTGCTCGTGAACCACGGCGGCACCGAGATGGGCCAGGGGCTGAACACCAAGGTCGCGCAGGTCGTCGCGCACGAACTCGGCATCGCCTTCGAGCGCGTGCGGGTCAGCGCCACCGACACGCACAAGGTCGCCAACACCTCCGCCACCGCCGCCTCCACCGGCACCGACCTGAACGGCAAGGCCGCGCAGGACGCCGCCCGGCAGGTCCGCACCCGGCTGGCGCAGTTCCTCGCGCCGCGCTGGCAGGTCGGCGCCGACACGGTGCGCTTCGGTGCGGGCATGGTCTCGTCAGGCGAGCAGTCGATGCCGTTCACCGAGCTGGTGGCACTGGCCTACACCGCCCGCGTGCAGCTCTGGAGTGACGGCTTCTACGCCACGCCCGGCCTGCACTGGGACCGCGACAAGCTGCAGGGCAAGCCGTTCTACTACTTCGCCTATGGCGCGGCGCTGAGCGAAGTCGTCGTGGACACGCTGACCGGCGAGTGGCGCTTGCTGCGGGCGGACGCGCTGCACGATGTCGGTGCGTCGCTGAACCCTGCCGTGGACATCGGCCAGATCGAGGGTGCGTTCGTGCAGGGCATGGGCTGGCTGACGACCGAGGAGCTGCGCTGGCAGCCAATGGACGGCTCGCGCACGGCCGGCCTGCTGCTGACCCACGCGCCGAGCACCTACAAGATCCCGACCGCGAACGACGTGCCGGTCGCCCCGGGCGCGTTCCACGTCCGGCTCTACGACCACCGCAATCCGGCCGACAGCATCCACCGCAGCAAGGCGGTCGGCGAGCCGCCGCTGCTGCTGCCGTTCAGCGTGTTCCTGGCGATCCGCGATGCGGTGTCGGCGGTGGGCGGGCACCGGGTCGATCCGCCGCTGCGCGCACCCGCGACCAGCGAAGCCATCCTCGACGCCATCGCGGCGGTGCAGGCGGGATGACCCCCGGCATGCTGGCCGCCGAGGCCCGGCGCTGGCTCGCACAGGGGCGGCGTGCGGTCGAGGTGCAGATCCTGTCGCACCGCGGCTCGACCCCGCGCGAGACGGGCACGCGCATGGTCGTGGCCGAGAACGCCGTGCTCGGCACCATCGGCGGCGGGCATCTCGAACTGCTGGCGATCACCGCGGCGCGCGATGGCCTGCGCCACGCGCCCATGGCGCCGACCGATCTCGACCTGCCGCTCGGGCCGGCGCTCGGGCAGTGCTGCGGCGGGCGGGTCGTGCTGCGGCTGCAAGCGCTGACCGAAGCGTCCCTGGCCGACTGGCCGGGGCCGCAGCCGCGGTTGTTCCTGCAACTGCATGGCGCCGGTCACGTTGGCCGGGCGATCGTGAAGCTGCTGGCCGACATCGACTGCCGCGTCCAGTGGATCGACGAGCGCGAGTCTGAATTCCCCCCACTGACAGGCGCCGAGCCGCCGCACATCGAGCGGGTGTGCGTGGACACACCGGAAGCCGAGGTGGCGCTGGCGCCGCCGGGCGCGTTCTATCTGGTGATGACGCACCGGCATGACCTCGATGAGCGGATCACCGAGGCCGTGCTGCGACGGGGGGATTTCGGCTACTGCGGGCTGATCGGCAGCGGGACGAAGCGGGC
>NZ_JBFPGY010000132.1:0-3240 GCF_041083715.1 Sphaerotilus sp. | reverse complement strand
CCAGGCCACGGGCCAGCCGTCCGGCGTCACCATGTCCGCGCCGGCAATGTGCCGCCCATGCACCGGATCCCGGCTGGCCCGAACGATCGAGTGGGCATCGCAGATCGATACGTAACGCGACTCGCGCCGTTCGGCCCAGTCGCAGATGCGCGCCACCGCTGTCGCCCAGTCCAGCACATCAACCGGCACGCCCAGAACCTGGTGCTGCGTCCGGTCAGACCGGCAAGAATCCAGCTTGTGCACGGTGCTGGCCTCCTCAGCGGCTCAACAGCTGCTTCACGACCTGCAGCATGAACTTGGTGTTGGTGGTCAGGTAGCGGCGACCGAGGCGGCGCGGCTCGGACCAGAACCGGTGCAGCCACTCCAGACCATGCCGCTGCATCCACACCGGTGCACGCTGCAACGTGCCGGCGTGGTAGTCGAACGCCGCGCCGACACCCACCATGACGGCGTTGATGCGTCCGCGGTGAGCCGCCATCCAGCGCTCCTGCTTCGGGCAACCCAGGCTGACCCAGACCGTGCCGGCGCCGGAGGCATTGATGCGCTGCACGATCTCGGCATCCTCCTCGGATGTCAATGCACGGAACGGCGGCGAGTAGCAGCCAGCGATCTGGAGGGTCGGAAACGCCTTGTGCAATCGTTGCTGGAGCGTCTCCAGTGTCTCCGGCGTATTGCCATACAGGAAGACGCGCTCGTCCCGCCGGGACGCCTGTGCGCAATACCGGAACATCAGATCGGGACCGTTGATGCGCATCTGGTCGCGGTAGCCGAGCCGGCGCATCATCCAGGCGACCGGGGCTCCGTCCGGTGTGGCCATGTCCGCCTGCTGGATGACGTCGTGGAAGTCAGGGTCCTGCTGCGCGGTGATCACCGAGTGGACATTGCAGATGCAGACATAGCGACTCTCCCGACGAGCGGCCCATCCGGTGATCACGGCACAGGTCTCGTCCCAGGAAATGGCATCGATGGGTGCACCGATCACGCTGACCAGCGTGCGCCCACCGGCCGGAGGCAGCAGATCTGCTGGCGGGGGTGGTATGCGGGAGACGTCGGTCCGATGGAGCATGGTCAAGGAAAAGTGAGGGCTTGAATAGTAAGCGGGGCCATCGATCGAAACGCCCCGTGTCTGCGCGGCCTGGCGTGCAGCGCACGATATGTACGCGCACGAATTCACACATGCCAGTCACAGCGCATCGAAATGAAAAGGCGGAGATTCACTTTCTTTTGCAGCGATCGACAACACGAAGGACCCACCGGCCGCCTCTTTCCGGCTTCTCCCGGCACGCTCCTCCGGACGACTCGAAGATGCAAAAATCGCACAGGCTTCACCAGAGGGTGATCACCACCATGCTCGCCGTCTTGCTGATCGCCTGCGGCGGCGGCGGCGATGACGGCGGCAATCCGGCGGGGACCAGCACGGCCACGGTCGAACTCGACCACCTCGACGCATCGGAGCTTCTGGCAAGGGCCGCCCTGAGCCCGGACAGCGCACCGGACAGCGCGCACTTCATTGTCACGCTCAACGCCGCGGTCGTCGCGGAAAACGTTCGCCTGAACGCCCGCACGCTCGGTGCCGAGGCTCCACAGGTGCAGGCCGAACGGGCCGTGCAGTCCGTCACGGCCCGACTGATGGGGGCCTCCGCCGGCATGCAGGCCCACCGGATCTATGCCCATGCGCTGCAGGGCTTCGCGGTCACAGTGCCGCCATCCGAAGCAGCCAGCTTCGTGGAGCGCCTGCAGAATGACCCGGCAGTGACCCGCATCGAACACGACCGGGTCGCCAGCATCGGCGCAGCGCAGACCGTCACCACCACCGCGCCAGCCACCACGGTGATCACCCGCTCGCTCGACAACCGGGTCTGGGGCCTGGACCGCATCGATCAGATGGCGCTGCCGCTGAACAACGAGTTCCGGAGCAGCCTGGATGGCCGAGGCGTGCACATCTACATCGTCGACACCGGCATCAGCGCCCATGACGAATTCGGCAGCCGACTCGCAGACGATGGCCTAGACGCCATCCAGGACGGGCGGGGCACGGCCGACTGCAACGGTCACGGCACCCACGTCGCGGGCACGGCCGCCGGCGCGATGTCGGGCGTGGCCTCTGGCGCCACCCTGGTGCCGGTCCGGGTGATGAACTGCTTCGGCAGCGGCAGCGTGAGCGACATCCTCCTCGGCTTCGACTGGATCATGGCCAATGGCAAGCGTCCGGGTGTCGTCAATCTCAGCCTCGGCAGCAACCTCAGCAGCGCGCTGGACGACGCAGTCACCCGCCTGACGGGGGCGGGTTTCACGGTTTCGGTGTCCGCCGGCAATGGCAATGCCGATGCCTGTACCCAGTCGCCGGCACGTGCACCGGCGGTGCTGACGGTGGCTTCCAGCACGTCCAATGACGCACGCTCCAGCTTCTCGAACTTCGGCCGCTGCGTGGACCTGTTCGCGCCTGGCTCCGCCATCAGCTCCGCCGCAGCGTCCAATCCGCACGGCTGGACCACCCTGAGCGGTACGTCCATGGCGGCGCCGCACGTGACGGGTGCCGCCGCCCTGCTGCTGCAGGAGCGACCGAAGCTGACACCCGCGCAGGTCGCCACCCAGATGCTCTACCAGGCGACACCCTCGCGCATCACGGATTCCAGGGGATCCCCCAACAAGCTGCTGTTCACCGGACCGGGCCGGCAGCTGTACTTTCCCACGCCGTGGGACGTGCATGTCGCGCAGCTGACTCCCAGCGGCAAGACGCTGACCCGCACCAGCTGGCAGGCCAGCGTGACCGTCACCGTGCACAACGAGGACAACCTCCCGCAGAAGGACGTGACGGTCACCGCGCAGTTCTCCAACAAGTCCAACCTGGTGACGTGCATCACCACGGCCACCGGCGCCTGCGTGCTGAAAAGCGTCAACCTGCCCACGGCCGCCGCGGACGTGACCTTGGCCGTGACCCAGCTCAGTGGCGCCGCGATGACCTACAAAGCAGCGACCAACCTGCGCAGCAGCACACCCATCACCCGCCCGTGACCGGCCGCGGCCCGCCGTTCAGTCGGTCTGGCGAGGCCTCGGGCACCAGCATGGCCCGTCGGGACGTGACCGCCTCCCGCACCAGATCGCCCAGTCCAGCGCCGCCTTGCGGACCATCCAGGTAGGCATACAGCTGCCGCCGCATCCTCGGCTCCCAGAACTTGCGGAGGTGGCTGGCGACCTCGTCGATCGCCTCGGCACGGTCCGGGTACGCCGAGAAGAAGT
>NZ_JBFPGY010000131.1:0-10719 GCF_041083715.1 Sphaerotilus sp. | reverse complement strand
CCCGCGAGCTGCCGGTCACCGGTGCCGCGCGGCTGATCACGCTGCCGGACGCCTGGAACCATTCGCCCAAGCTCACCGCGCCGCTGTGGTACCAGCTGCGCTTCGACCTGCCCGCCAGCCCGTCGCCGGCCACGATGCAGGGGCTCTACTTCGAGCGGCTGTGCGCCGCCTACGAAGTGCGCATCAACGGGTTCCGCCTCGCCGCCCGCGGCAACGTGTCGGCGCCGCAGCCCTACAACTGCCTCGATCCGGTGCTGATCACACTGCCGCCGGCGCTGCTGAAGCGCGCCGACAACCAGCTCGACATCCAGATTTCCGCGCAGGTGCGCTCGCAGGTCGCCGTGAGCGAACACGCGGGCTACCTGTCGCCGGTGCGCATCGGGCGCATGGATGTGCTGGAAGAGGAACTGCGCCGTGCCCGCACCTTCAACGTCAGTGCCACCCAGGCGCTGGCGCTGCTGGCCGGGCTGGTCGGCGCGGCGGCACTGGCGCTGGCGACGCTGAGCCGCCTGCCCTACCTCGGCTACTTCGGCGCGGCCAGCGTGGGCTGGGCGCTGCTGTGCGCGCTGCTGACGGGTGCGCGGCTGCCGATGTCGGTGGTCGCCCACGAGTGGCTGATCGGCGCGCTGATGCCGCCGGTCGCCGTGGCCAGCATCCTCTCGCTGATGCGCTACAGCGGCATCAAGGTGCGCTGGCTGGAGCTGTCGGTGGCGCTGCAGAGCATCGTCGTGCCGCTGAGCCTGGTGATCGCCGCCCCCGACCGCATCAGCATGATCACCCATCCCTGGACGGTGATCCTGTCGCTGGAAGTCGCGGCCGCGACTGCCGCCTTCCTGCACCGGGCCTGGAACTTCTCGCCGGCCGATTTCTGGGTGGTCTGCGCGGCCCTGGTCACGGGCTTGTTCGTGCTGCTCTTCGAAGCACTGTTCGTGCCGGTCACGCTGCTGCTGCCGGGCAACCATGCGCTGAGCATCGCGGCCATGGTGATGTTCTCGGGCATGGTGCTGCGCCTGTACCAGCAACTGCGCAGCGAGGTGCTCGTCGCCGAGCAGGGCCGCGCGCAGGCCGAGCGCCGGGTGCAGGAAATCTCCGCCGACATCGAGAAGAACTACAGCCACATGGCCGAACTCCGCGTCGAGCAGGTCACCGCCAAGGAGCGCAAGCGCATCGCCGCCGACCTGCACGACGACCTGGGTGCCAAGCTGCTGACCATCGTCCATACCAGCGACAACGAGCGCATCGCCACCCTCGGCCGCGAAGCACTCGAAGAGATGCGGCTGTCGGTGCGCGGCCTGGGCGGGCGCGCGATGCAGCTCGGTGACGCGATCGGCGACTGGCGCAGCGAGGTGATGATGCGCATGTCGCAGGGCGGCGTCGAGCTGAACTGGAACACGCCCGACGACCTGCTGATGAGCGAGCGGGCGATGAGCGCGCGGGCGTATGTGCAGACCACACGCATCCTGCGCGAGGCGGTGAGCAACATCCTCAAGCACAGCGGCGCGACCCACGCCGAGATCTCGATCCGCCAGGACATCAACGACTTCGAGCTGACCATCTCCGACAACGGCAAGGGCATTCCGATGGAACTGGACGGCAAGCTCGACCGCGGCCACGGCATGTCCACGATGAAGGGCCGCGCCAAGCAGCTGCAGGGCCAGTGCCTGGTCGAATCCGGCCCCGGCTACGGCACGACGATCCGCCTGACACTGCCGCTGTGAAGCTACCGAGCCCAACAGGTCGTCATCGTTCACGAATGTCCGGCATTTTCGTAACCAAGTTCATCTTCCCCCTGTGGCGGCCGATATAGACGTCACACTGCCATCCGACAGTGCGCAGGCCACCTGGTCCGCCCGAGGAAAGCCCATGAAAACCATTCTGCTGCTCGAAGACCTTCCCGAAATCCGCGCCTGGCTGCGCGCCCTGGTGATGCAGGTGTTTCCCGGTTCGACCGTGGTCGAATCCGCACGGGTCCACGACGCGTTGCAGCAGGTCACCGCCCACCGCTTCGATCTGGCGATGATCGACCTCGGTCTGCCCGACGGTTCGGGCGTCAAGGTGGTGCAGGCGCTGCGCGAGTCGCAGCCGGATGCGCAGTCGGTGGTGGTCACCATCCACGACGACGACGACCACCTCTTCCCCGCGCTGCAAGCCGGTGCCTACGGCTACCTGCTCAAAGAGCAGCCGCGCGAGCAGCTGATGGAACACCTGCAGCGCATCAGCCAGGGCGAACCACCACTGTCGCCGTCGATCGCGCGCCGGATGATTTCCTACTTCTCGGCCCAGGCCAACAAGCCGGCGCTGCAGCCCTACCCCGCCGCCGACACGCTCATGCCCAATGTGCAGCTGACCGAGCGCGAGCGCGAGGTGCTGCTGCGGGTGGCCAAGGGCTTCACGCTGCCGGAAATCGGCGTGCAGCTCGGCTTGAGCCGCCACACGATTGCCGACTACGTCAAGCAGATCTACCGCAAGCTCAACGTGAGTTCGCGCGCCGAAGCAGCGCTGGAAGCACAGCGCCTGGGCCTGTTCCGCCGCTGATGGCCCCCAGGCCGGCGGGTCGCCCCGCGCATAATCGCGCCCCATGATCGGACGACTCACCGGCACCCTGGCGGAAAAATCCCCGCCCCAGATCCTCATCGATGTGAACGGCGTCGGCTACGAAGTCGACGTCCCGATGAGCACCTTCTACCACCTCCCGCACCTCGGCGAGCGCGTCACGCTGCACACGCACTTCGTCGTGCGCGAGGACGCGCAACTGCTCTACGGCTTCCTCACGCCCGCCGAGCGCGAGACCTTCCGCCAGCTCATCCGCATCACCGGCGTCGGCCCGCGGATCGCGCTGGCGGTCCTCTCGGGCATGAGCGCAGGGGAACTGGCGCAGGCGGTCAGCACACAGCAGGCCGGCCGCCTCGTCAAGGTGCCTGGCATCGGCAAGAAGACCGCCGAGCGGCTGCTGCTCGAACTCAAGGGCAAGCTCGGCCCCGATCTGGCGCTGCCGGGTGCGGCGGCGCAGACCGATGCGCAGTCCGACATCGTGCAGGCGCTGATCGCGCTGGGCTACAACGAGAAGGAAGCAGCGGCAGCGATCAAGCTGCTGCCGACAGACATCGGCGTGAGCGACGGCATCAAGGCAGCGCTGAAATCACTGGCGAAATAACCAGTCCTTCGCACCCGCAAGCGCCTGCGAGCAGGCCTTTGACGGACAATCGCCCGCATGGCCATCCAGACCGACGACTTCGCCCCCGCCCCGTCCAAGCGCATCGTCAGCGCGGCACCCAGCACCCCGCAGGAAGAGGCGATCGAGCGCGCCCTGCGCCCGAAACTGCTCGATGAATACGTTGGCCAGGCCAAGGCACGCGAGCAGCTGGAGATCTTCATCGGGGCCGCCAAGAAGCGCTCCGAGGCCCTCGACCATGTGCTGCTCTTCGGCCCGCCGGGTCTCGGCAAGACGACGCTGTCGCACATCATCGCGGCCGAACTCGGCGTGAACCTGCGCCAGACGAGCGGCCCGGTGCTGGAGAAACCCAAGGATCTGGCGGCGATGCTGACCAACCTGGAGAAGAACGATGTGCTCTTCATCGACGAGATCCACCGGCTGAGCCCGGTCGTCGAGGAAATCCTGTACCCGGCGCTGGAGGACTACCAGATCGACATCATGATCGGCGAAGGCCCGGCGGCGCGCTCGATCAAGCTCGACCTGCAGCCCTTCACGCTGGTCGGCGCCACCACCCGCGCCGGCATGCTGACCAACCCGCTGCGCGACCGCTTCGGCATCATCGCGCGGCTGGAGTTCTACACGCCCGAGGAACTCTGCCGCATCGTCACGCGCTCGGCCGGGCTGATGGGCGCGCCGATCGACGCCGAGGGGGCGATGGAGCTGGCCCGCCGTTCCCGCGGCACGCCGCGCATCGCCAACCGCCTGCTGCGCCGCGTGCGCGACTACGCCGAGGTCAAGGGCGACGGGCGCATCGTCAAGCTGATCGCCGACAAGGCGCTGACGATGCTGGACGTGGATCCGAAGGGCTTCGACGTGATGGACCGCAAGGTGCTCGAAGCGATCGTGCACCGGTTCGACGGCGGGCCGGTCGGGCTGGACAACGTGGCGGCCGCGATCGGCGAGGATTCGGGGACGATCGAGGACGTGATCGAGCCGTACCTGATCCAGCAGGGCTATCTGCAGCGCACGCCGCGCGGGCGGATCGCCACGCTGGCCGCGTACCGGCACCTGGGCGTCACGCCACCGACGAAGGCCGGGGCGCTCGGCGCCGCGGGTGAGCTGTTCGGCGAGTAGGCCCGCCGCCCGCCACTCGGCCATTTCAACCGCTTCAGGACAGACTGTGTGCGGGCGTGCTGCCGCTGCGCCCGCCATCGCTGCTTTCTTCCAGCGCTGCACCGTCGAGGTGCTGCGTGTCCCCCCACCCGACCATCGTCAGCCGCGTGCCGGTGAACAGCAGCCGGTTGATGCTCGCATTGCCGAGCTGCCAGGTGCGCGGCGCCTCGATCGGCATGCCGCAGGCGGCGCGGTAGAGGCAGTCGAGCACACCGCCGTGCGCGACCATCACCACCGTCTGCCCGGGGTGCGCCGCCGCCAGCCGGTGCGCAGTCTCGATCGAGCGGGCGTAGAAGGTGCGCAGCGACTCGGCACCCTCGGGCTCGAAATCCGGCTCGCGGGACTTCCAGCGCTTGACCAGATCGGGGTGGATCGCCTCGATCTCGGCGACGGTGCGGCCCTGGAACAGCCCGAAATGGCGCTCGCGCAGCCCGGTGTCGTGCCGCACCGGCAACCCCATGCGCCGGGAGATCGCGTCCGCTGTCGCCGCTGCGCGCACCAGATCGGATGCGTACAGCACCGCAATCTCCTCGTCGACCAGGGCTTCGGCCGTCCGCTCGGCCTGCCAGAGGCCGGTGTCGTTCAGCGGGATGTCGAGCTGGCCCTGGATGCGGGTGTCGACGTTCCACGCCGTTTCGCCGTGGCGAATGGCCAGGATGCGGGTGCTGCTGCCGTGGCCCATCGGTTCAGATCCCGGCGCCGAGACGGCGGTTCAGCGTGTAGGTGCCCGTGAGGCTGGCCTGACCGAGCACATGGCCGGCGATCGCCTCGCGCACCTGCGCACCGGTGAACGCGCTCTCGACGGGACAGCGGTCCAGGTCGGTGGCATACAGCGTGAACACGTAGTGGTGCAGCAGGCTGTCGTTGAACGGCGGGAAGGGGCCGTCGTAGCCGAAGTAGTCGCCGGCCATGTCCGGGTTGCCGGCAAACCAGCCGGTGTAGTCGTTCAGACCGTGGCGGGCGCCATGCAGCGTGGCCGGGCCGGGCTTGCCACGTGCGGTGAACCCATGGCTGAATTCGCCTTCGGTCACGCCAGCCAGCGTCGGCGGCAGATCGACCACCACCCAATGGAAGAAGTCCACCCGCGGCAGATCAGCCGGCACTTCACGGTCGGTCTGGTTCACATCGTCGCCGCGGCTCGGCACGTCCGGGTCGTGGCACACCAGCACCAGCGAGCGCGTGCCGGCGGGCAGATCGTTCCACGCCAGGTGCGGGCTGACGTTGTCCGAGAACGTGACGCTGCTGGCAGCGTCCGGGCGTCCGGCGGCGTGGCGGGCGGGGATGGCAGCGCCATCGGTCAGGCTGTCGCTGTGCAGTTGCATGTCGGGTCTTCTTCGTTGTTCAGTGCCTGGGCCTGCAGCGTCAGACGCCCCAGACGACGTCCTTGTCAGCCTCGTGGGCGCGCTTGAGCATCTCGATCAGCGGCCAGGCGCGCTGGCGCAGGCTGACGTCCTTGGGCGGCGGCAACGTGCGGCCTTCGGCGGCGGCTTCGGCCTCGGCTTCGCGGCGGGCATGCTCCTCGTCGGCGATGCCCTGCTCCAGCGCCGCGATGGCGGCCGGCATCTGCGCGACCAGGAAGATGCCCTGTGCCGCGGGTGCACGGCCCACCAGCGCCATCATGCGGTCGCCGACCGGTGCGGTCATGATCAGATCACCGGCGGCCTTGGACTTGAACTTGTAGAGCATGGACATCCTCCTGCGTCATCGGGTTCGATGGGATGGAACGATTGTGCAGCAGGCTCAGTGCGCCGCGCTGTCAGCGGACACACCGAGTGCCGCAGCGATCTGCGTGCGCACCGCCTCGCCCAGCGCACGCCGGTCGAGCCCCTCGACGGGCTGCTGCGGCAGGATGTCGATGTGCACCACCAGCCCCTCGGCACAGACGATGGTCCAGAGACTCTCGGCCAGCGTCGTGTCGCCGATGTAGGCCGCTGCCGGACTGACGGCATGGTCCGGATCGGAAAAGCGCAGCGCCAGCGGCTGCAGCGGCGTGCCGGTGACGACGGCGGCCTGCAGCAGGTTGGCGTGGAAGGGCAGCAGGTGGTGGCCATCGGAGGTCGTGCCTTCGGGGAAGACGGCGACCGTGTCCCCCTCGCGCAGCGCCTGCGCCGACTGGTGCACCACGCGCAGCGCGTCGCGCTTGTTCTCGCGCTCGATGAACAGCGTGCCGGCAGCGCCGATCAGCCAGCCGAGCACCGGCCAGGCCTTGACGTCGGACTTGGACACGAAACGCGCCTGCGGACAGACCGAGTGCACCGCGGCGATGTCGAGCCACGAGACGTGGTTGGCGACCAGGAGCTGGGGACCGAGCTGGAAGCGCCCCATGGGCTGCAGGCGCATGCCCAGGAGCGCCAGCAGCTTGGCGGACCACCACTGGATGCGGGCGCAGCGGTGCGCGGCGCTGGCGCCGTCGAACTCGCGCCACGCCACCCAGACGCCGTGCAGGATGTGCACCACCACCCGGCCCAGGCGCCAGACCGCACGCACGCGGCGCAGCACCATCAGCGCGTCTCGTGGGCGACGGTGCCCGCCACGAGCGTGGTGCGCACGCGGCCGGGCAGCGCCATGCCGGTGTCGGCAAAGGCAAACGGCGTGTACTTGCCCTGGCTGAGCAGGGCATCCGGCGTGACGGGCCACAGGGCGTCCGGGTCGAACACGCAGACATCGGCCACGCCACCTTCGACCAGCCGGCCGGCGCTCGACGACAACGAGCCCAGCGCATCGCCCAGCACGCGCACCGGGTCCGACGTGACCCGTGCCAGCGTCGCCGGCAGCGACAGGCCCACGTCCGCGCCCCACTTCAGCGCCATGCTCAGCAGCAGTTCCAGCCCGGTCGCGCCTGGCTCGGCCTCGGCGAAGGGCAGCGTCTTGGCGTCGCCCTCGACCGGCGTGTGGTCGGACACCAGTGCGTCGATCGTGCCGTCGGCGAGTGCGGCGCGCAGCGCGTCGCGGTCGCGGCCCTGGCGCAGCGGCGGCGTCAGGCGCATGGCGGGGTTGAAGTAGCCGATGTCGATCTCGGTCAGGTGCAGCGAGTTGATGCTGACGTCCGCCGTCACCGGCAGGCCCTCGGCCTTGGCGCGGCGCAGCAGCTCGACCCCGGCCGCGCTCGACAGCCGGCACAGGTGGACCCGGGCGCCGGTGGAGCGCATCAGCTCGAAGATCGTGTGCAGCGCGATCGTCTCGGCCGCCACCGGCACGCCCGACAGACCCATGCGCGTGGCCACGCCGCCGCTGGCTGCGACGCCCTTGCCGAGCCAGTAGTCCTGCGGGCGCAGCCAGACGGTGTAGCCGTGGGTCGAGGCGTAGAGCATGGCGCGTTGCAGCACCAGCGTGTCCTTGACCGCCACCTCGGCCTGCGAGAAGCCGACGCAGCCCGCCTCGGTCAGCTCGACCATCTCGGTCAGCGTCTCGCCCTTGAGGCCCTTGGTCAGCGCACCGAGCGGGAACAGCCGGCACAGACTGAGCTTGCGGGCGCGGAACTTGAGCATCTCGACCAGGCCCGGCTCGTCGAGCGCGGGATCGGTGTCGGGCGGGCAGACCAGGCTGGTCACGCCGCCGGCCGCTGCCGCGTTCAGCTCGCTCTCCAGCATGCCCTTCTGCTCCTGGCCGGGCTCGCGCAGGCGGGCGGCCAGATCGACCAGGCCGGGGGCGACGATGCAGCCAGCGGCATCCAGCGTGCGGTTCGGGTGGAAATCGGTCGGCGTGCGGCCGATGCCGACGATGCGGCCGGCGGCGATCGCCACCTCGGTGACTTGGTCACGCCCCGAGGCCGGGTCAATCACGCGGCCGTGCTTGATCAGGATCTTCATGCTTCGTTCCCCGCGATGATCGACATCACCGCCATGCGCACCGCGATGCCGAAGGTCACCTGCGGCAGGATCACGCTGTGCCGCCCGTCGGCCACCGACGAATCGATTTCCACGCCGCGGTTGATTGGCCCCGGGTGCATCACGATCGCGTCCGGCGCGGCCAGCGCGAGCTTGTCCTCGGTCAGGCCATAGCTCTTGAAGTATTCGCCCGCGCTCGGCAGCATCGCGCCGCTCATGCGCTCGTTCTGCAGGCGCAGCATGATGATGACGTCGGCGTCCTGGATGCCCTCGGCCATGTCGTGGCAGACACGCACGCCCATCTCGCGCAGGTCGCCCGGCACCAGCGTCTTCGGCCCGACGGCGCGGATCTCCGGGACGCCCAGCGTGGTCAGCGCGTGGATGTCCGAGCGCGCGACACGGCTGTGCACGATGTCGCCGACGATGGCCACGCGCAGCCTGGTGAAGTCCTTCTTGTAGTGGCGGATCGTGTACATGTCGAGCAGCCCCTGGGTGGGGTGCGCGTGCCGGCCGTCGCCAGCGTTGACCACGTGGACATGCGGCGCGCAGTGCTGCGCGATCAGGTACGGGGCGCCCGACTCGCTGTGGCGGACCACGAACATGTCGGCGTGCATCGCGCTCAGGTTGGCGATGGTGTCGAGCAGGCTCTCGCCCTTGGACGCACTCGACTTGGCGATGTCCAGATTGATCACGTCCGCGCTCAGGCGCTTGGCAGCGATCTCGAAGGTGGTGCGGGTGCGGGTCGAGTTCTCGAAGAACAGGTTGAACACCGACTTGCCGCGCAGCAGCGGCACCTTCTTCACCTCGCGGTCACTGACCGACAGGAAGGTGGACGCCGTGTCGAGGATGTGGTGCAGCACCGCCTTGGGCAGGCCTTCGATCGACAGCAGGTGGATCAGCTCGCCGTGCTTGTTGAGCTGGGGATTGCGGCGCGACAGCATCAGCGGGTCTCCTGGACGGTGAAGCGGAAGCGGCCGGCGGCGTCGCGGTCGAGCGCGATCTGCTGCGTGGCCGGCAGCGCGATGCGGGCAGCGGCAAACGCCGGCTGGATCGGCAACTGGCGCCCGCCCCGATCGACCAGCACCGCGAGTTGCACCGAGGCCGGGCGGCCGAAGTCGAACAGCTCGTTGAGCACGGCGCGGATGGTGCGGCCGGTGTAGAGCACATCGTCGATCAGCACGATCGGGCGGCCATCCACCGAGAACGGCAGGTTGGTCGCGTCGGTGGTCGAACCCAGGCCGCGGGAGCCGAAGTCATCGCGGTGCATGGTGCTGGAGATCACACCGTGCGGCGTCGCCAGGCCCAGGTCGCGCTGCAGGCGTTCGGCCAGCCAGGCACCGCCCGACCACACGCCCACCAGCACCACGTCGGGCACGATCAGGCCACGCACACCGGCCAGCAGCTCGGTGTAGAGCGCCTCGGCGTCAAGGTGCAGACTCATCGGGGTTCCTTTCGTTCTTGTTCATCCAGATACTGGGTCAGCAGCAGGGCCGCCGCCGCCGCGTCGGCATCGCGGGCCCCACCGGCCAGCACCTCGGTGGTGCTGTAACGCTCGTCCACCTCGAACACCGGGAGCCGGAAGCGGCCCTGCAGCTGGCGCGCGAAGCGCTGCGCGCGGCGGGTATTGTCGTGGGCAGCACCGTCCGGGTGGAAGGGGATGCCGACCACCAGCGCGTCCGGCTGCCATTCCTGGATCAGCGCGGCGATCGTCACGAAGCGCGCATCGCCCTCGGCCGCGACCGTCGTCAGCGGCGTGCCATGGCCGAGCAGGCGGTTGCCGCTGGCCACGCCAGTGCGCTTGAGCCCGTAGTCGAAGGCGAGGAAGGTCTGGTGCGGGCGGGACGGCGGCAGCGGCGGGGTGCGCGCGGGCGGGGTGTCCGCCGCGGTCATGCGTGTCCCGCGTCTTGCGACAGCATCGCCGGATCGACCCCCAGCAGCGCCAGCGCACGGTGGTAGCGCTGCTCGACCGGCGTGTCGAAGATGACGGCGGGATCGGCGTCCACATTGAGCCAGCCGTTGCGCGCCATCTCGTCTTCGAGCTGTCCGGCACCCCAGCCGGCGTAGCCCAGCGTGATCAGCACGCGCTTGGGGCCTTCGCCACCCGACAGCGCTTCGAGCACGTCGCGGCTGGTCGTCATCGCCAGTCCGCCGGGGACCGAGAGCGACGAGGTGTAGGGCACGTGGTCGTCGGCCTGGCGGTCGTGGAGCACGAAACCACGCTCGGTCTGCACCGGGCCGCCGTAGTAGACCGGCGTGTCGGCCAGGTCCGGGCGGTCGAGCGTCATGTCCACGCGCTCGAACAGGTTGCTGACCGTGATGTCGATCGGTTTGTTGATCACCAGCCCGAGTGCGCCGCGTTCGGTGTGCTCGCACAGGTAGACGACCGAGCCGGCGAAGCTGTCGTCCGCCATGCCGGGCATGGCGATCAGGAACTGGTTGGTGAGGTTGATACTGCCAAGGGCGGACATGGCGCGGATTGTACCGATCGCGCAAACTGGCGGACATGCACAGCCTGCTCCCGCCCCCTCCCCGTCTGGACCCCGTGGACCGCGCCCTGGTCTGGTT
>NZ_JBFPGY010000130.1:0-10721 GCF_041083715.1 Sphaerotilus sp. | reverse complement strand
CGCATGGTCGGCACGCCGATCAGCCAGGTCGAGCAGCTCCGCGCCGCCGGAGTCGACATCCCGAAGCTCGCCCGCGACGGTGTGACCATCTTCTTCACCCAGGTGTTCCGCGATGGCTTCTTCCACGCCGACATGCACCCGGGCAACATCATGGTGTCCACCGCGCCGGCCACCTTCGGGCGCTACATCGCGCTGGACTTCGGCATCGTCGGCACGCTGGATGCGCGCGACAAGGAATACCTGGCGCAGAACTTCATCGCCTTCTTCCGCCGCGACTACCGGCGCGTGGCCGAGCTGCACATCGAGTCTGGCTGGGTGCCGCCGGGCACGCGCGCGGATGAACTCGAAGGCGCCGTGCGTGCCGTCTGCGAGCCGCACTTCGACCGGCCGCTGAAGGACATCTCGCTCGGCCAGGTGCTGATGCGGCTGTTCCAGACCTCGCGCCGCTTCAATGTGGAGATCCAGCCCCAGCTCGTGCTGCTGCAGAAGACACTGCTCAATGTCGAGGGTCTCGGTCGCCAGCTCGACCCGGAGCTGGACCTCTGGAGCACCGCCAAGCCCTTCCTGGAACGCTGGATGAACGAGCAGATCGGCTGGCGCGCGCTGGTCAGCCAGCTCAAGAACGAGGCGCCGCGCTACGCGCACTTCCTGCCCGAGCTGCCGCGGCTGCTGCATGAAGCGCTGCTGGCGCGCACGGTGGCGGCCACGACCGCGGCCGGTCCGTCACGCGAGCTGGTGGAGGCGCTGCTGGTCGAGCAGCGCCGCACCAACCGGCTGCTGCAGGCCTTTGGCTGGGCGGCGGTCGGCTTCCTGCTCGGGGCCTTGGCCATCCAGGTGCTCCACCGCCTGGCTCCTCTATAATTCCTGTTTCGAATCAAGGGTTTAGCGATGCCGATCTACGCCTATCGTTGTTCCTCCTGCGGGCACGCGAAAGACGTGCTGCAGAAGATGTCCGACGCGGTCCTCACCACCTGCCCCGCCTGCGGTGCCGAATCGTTCTCCAAGCAGGTGACGGCTGCCGGATTCCAGCTCAAGGGCTCGGGCTGGTATCAGACAGATTTCCGCGGTGGCTCCGCCGCGCCGGCTGCCGCTGCAGGGGGGGCCGCACCCGCAGCCGCGCCTGCGGCTTCTCCGGACAGCGGCGGTGGTGCCGCCACCGCCGCGCCGTCGGCTCCCTGTGGCGGCTCCTGCGCCTGCCATTGAGGCATCTCCAGCGTGAAAAAATACATCATTGCCGGCCTTCTTGTCTGGCTGCCGCTGGCCATCACCATCTGGGTGCTGACGTGGGTGCTGGGCCTGCTCAACAGCGTGTTCCAGGCGCTGCTGGATGCGGCCACGGCCGTGCTGCCGGCCAGCGCCCACACGGTGCTGGAGACACTGTCGTCGATCCCCGGACTGGGTGTGCTGACGCTGCTGACGATGATGCTGCTGACGGGCATGTTCGTCGCCAACTTCGTCGGCCAGTGGTGGCTGCGGCAGTGGCACCGGCTGATGTCGAACATCCCCATCGTCAAGTCGATCTACACCTCGGTCAAGCAGGTCTCCGACACGCTGTTCTCCAGCAGCGGACAGGCGTTCCGCGAGGCCGTGCTGGTCGAATACCCGCGGCGTGACTGCTGGACCATCGCGTTCGTCACCGGCAAGCCCGCAGGCGAGGTGGCCGAGCGCATGGGCACGCCCGCGGACACCGAGTTCGTCAGCCTGTACGTGCCGACGACGCCGAATCCCACGTCCGGCTTCTTCCTGATGGCCCCGCGCTCCGATGTGCGGGCGCTGGAGATGAGCGTGGACGAGGCGCTCAAGTACATCATTTCCATGGGCGTGGTCGCGCCGCCGGTGCACGCCGCCCCGGCCGTCGCCGTTGCCGCGGCCCCCCACTGAATCCAAAGAAAGACACCACCGCCATGCGTACCTGCTATGCAGGCCAGGTCAGCGAAGCACTGACCGGCCAGATCGTCACCCTCATGGGCTGGGCCCACCGTCGCCGCGACCATGGTGGCGTGATCTTCATCGATCTGCGTGACCGCGAAGGCCTGGTGCAGATCGTCTGCGATCCGGACCGTGCCGACATGTTCAAGGTCGCCGAAGGCGTGCGCAACGAGTTCTGCCTGAAGGTGGTCGGCCTCGTGCGCGCCCGCCCGGCGGGCACCGAGAACGCCAACCTCGTCAGCGGCAAGGTCGAACTCCTGTGCCACGCACTCGACGTGCTGAACCCGAGCGTCACGCCGCCGTTCCAGATCGACGACGAGAACCTGTCCGAGACGACCCGCCTGACGCACCGCGTGCTCGACCTGCGCCGCCCGGCGATGCAGAAGAACATGATGCTGCGCTACCGCGTGGCGATGGAAGTGCGCAAGTACCTCGACGAGCAGGGCTTCGTGGACATCGAGACGCCGATGCTCACCAAGAGCACCCCGGAAGGTGCCCGCGACTACCTCGTGCCGAGCCGCGTCAACGACGGCCACTTCTTCGCGCTGCCGCAGTCGCCGCAGCTGTTCAAGCAGCTCCTGATGGTGGCCGGCTTCGACCGCTACTACCAGATCACCAAGTGCTTCCGCGACGAGGACCTGCGCGCCGACCGCCAGCCCGAATTCACGCAGATCGACATCGAGACCTCCTTCCTGACCGAAGAAGAGATCCGTTCGATGTTCGAAGGCATGATCCGCCACGTCTTCCGCAAGGCGCTGGGCGTTGAGCTGGGCGACTACCCGGTGATGGCCTACGCCGAGACGATGCACCGCTTCGGCTCCGACAAGCCCGACCTGCGCGTCAAGCTCGAATTCACCGAGCTGACCGACGTGATGGGCACGGTCGACTTCAAGGTCTTCTCGACCCCGGCGACCACCAAGGGCGGCCGGGTCGTGGCCCTGCGCGTGCCCGGTGGCGCGTCGATCAGCCGCGGCGAGATCGATGGCTACACCGAGTTCGTCAAGATCTACGGCGCCAAGGGGCTGGCGTGGATCAAGGTCAACGACATCACCAAGGGCCGCGAAGGTCTGCAGTCGCCGATCGTCAAGAACCTGCACGACCAGGCGATCAGCGACATCCTCGCCCGCACCGGTGCGCAGGATGGCGACCTGCTGTTCTTCGGTGCGGACAAGGCCAAGGTCGTCAACGACGCCATCGGTGCGCTGCGACTGAAGATCGGCCACAGCGAGTTTGCCAAGAAGACCGGCCTGTTCGAGGACCGCTGGGCGCCGCTGTGGGTCGTGGACTTCCCGATGTTCGAGCACGACGAGGACGAGAACCGCTGGAACGCGGTGCACCACCCGTTCACGGCGCCGAAGGATGGCCACGAGGACTACATGGACACGGACCCCGGCAAGTGCATTGCCAAGGCGTACGACATGGTGCTCAACGGCTGGGAACTGGGTGGTGGCTCGATCCGGATCCACCGTGCCGAGGTGCAGAGCAAGGTGTTCAGCGCGCTCAACATCGGCAAGGAGGACGCGCAGCTCAAGTTCGGCTTCCTGCTGGACGCGCTGCAGTACGGTGCGCCCCCGCACGGTGGCCTGGCCTTCGGTCTGGACCGCCTGGTCACGCTGATGACCAAGGCCGAGTCGATCCGTGACGTGATCGCCTTCCCGAAGACGCAGCGTGCGCAGTGCCTGTTGACGGGCGCGCCGTCGGTGGTCGAGGACAAGCAGCTGCGCGAGCTGCACATCCGGCTGCGCAACGCGCAGGTGGCGGCACAAGGCTGACCTTCGGGTTCCGGCATCCAGGCGCGGCGAGGTCCGCGCCTTTTTTCGTCCTGGTTGCCGCTATGCTTTGGGGATGATCACCCGTCTCCCGCCCAAGATCCCTGAATCCGTCCTCGTGGTGATCCACACGCCCGACCTGCAGGTGCTGCTGATCGAGCGCGCCGACAAGCCTGGCTACTGGCAGAGCGTCACCGGCTCGAAGGACATGCTCGAAGAGCCACTGCGCGAGACCGCCCGACGCGAGGTGGCCGAGGAAACCGGGATCCGAGTGGGTACGGCGCAGGTGCCGGACGAGGCGTTGCGCGACTGGGCGCTGCGCAACGTCTACGAGATCTACCCCGTCTGGCGCCACCGCTATGCCGAGGGCGTCACGCACAACACCGAGCATGTGTTCGGCCTGACCGTGCCGGCCGGCACGACCGTGACGCTGGCGCCGCGCGAGCACCTGCAGCATGTCTGGCTGCCCTGGCGCGAAGCGGCAGACCGCTGCTTCTCACCGAGCAACGCCGAGGCGATCCTGCATCTGCCACGGCACCTCCTGCCGCCCAGATCGGTGGCCCGATGACCCCGACGATGCCGATGACCCTGCCGGGGGGTCTGGCCGGCCCGCGGCTGCGCGTGGCGACCTACAACATCCACAAGGGCGTGCGCGGCGTCGGCCCGCGCCGGCGGCTGGAGATCCACAACCTGGGGCTGGGGGTGGAAGCGCTGGACGCGGACCTGGTCTTCCTGCAGGAGGTGCGCCTGTTCCACCATGGCGACGCGCGGCACTTCGACCGCACCTGGTTCGGCTGGCCCGAACAAGGCCAGGCCGATTTCCTCGCCCCGGACGGCTACAGCGCGGCCTACCGGACCAACGCCGTCACCCGCGACGGCGAGCACGGCAACGCGCTGCTGTCGCGCTGGCCGCTGGGCCATGTGGAGCACCACGACGTGTCGGACCACCGCTTCGAGCAGCGCGGGTTGCTGCACGTCAAGGTGTGCTGGCGGGGCGTCGACATCCACACCATCGTCGCGCATTTCGGCCTGATGCACGCCAGCCGGGTGCGCCAGGCACAGCGGCTGGGGGCCTACATCCGCAGCGAGATTCCGGCCGATGCGCCCGTGGTGGTCGCGGGCGATTTCAACGACTGGGGCGAGCGGCTGGATCCGATGTTCCAGCTCGCCGGACTGGTGCGGGCCCATCCGCCCGGTGCGCACGGTCGCACGCCGCGCACCTTCCCGTCGCGCATGCCGCTGCTGTCGCTGGACCGTGTCTACACCCGCGGGTTGCGCTGCCTGGACATGAACGTGCCGCGGGGGCCGGTGTGGGCGCGCATGTCCGACCACCTGCCGCTGCTGGTGGAGCTGGAGTTGACGTGAAGCCCGGCGATCCTGTTCCCATCGATCCGATCAGCATGTTCGATCCTGACCAGGACAACGAGCCGATGTCCTGGTACCTGGTGCCGCGGCCGGTGTTCCGCGGCGGCAACGAGGTCGAGCTGCTGCGTGGCGGAGACGCGCTGTTCCCGGCCATGATCAGCGCGATCCGCAATGCGCGCCACGAGATCTGGCTGGCCACCTACATCTTCCACGACGATGCGGCCGCGATGGCGGTGGCGGTGGCGCTGGAGCGGGCGGCGCGGCGCGGGGTGCGGGTCCGGGTGGTGATCGACGGCTTTGGGGCCCACGACGATCTGGCGGTGGTCGAGCCCCGCCTGCGCGCCGCGGGCATCGCGGTGACGGTGTTCCGCCCGCTGGAGCGCTGGACCCACTGGCTGCAACCCGGTCAGCTGCGGCGGCTGCACATGAAGCTGTGTGTGGTGGATGGCGCGGTTGGCTTCGTCGGCGGCATCAATGTCATCGACGACCACATCGACCTGCACCATGGCCACACCGAGCTGCCGCGGCTGGACTTCGCGGTGCGTGCCGTCGGTCCGGTGGTGCGGCCGATGGAGCAGGCGGTGCGGGCGATGTGGTCGCGCTCCTGGTTCGGCCGCGACTGGCAGCAGGAGATGCGCCTGCTGATGCACACCGAGCGTCCGGTGCAGCACCTGCGTGGCCTCCTGCGGCAGATGCGGCTGACCCGGCGCGGCCACCGTGTGGCACGGCTGGACGATGCCCAGCCGTCGGTGCAGGCCGCTTTCGTGGTGCGCGACAACCTGCGCCAGCGCCGCACCATCGAGCGCGCCTACATCGACGCCATCCGCTCGGCGCAGCAGCGCATCTGGCTGATCTGCCCGTATTTCTACCCCGGTCAGGAGTTCCGCCGCGCGCTGTGCAAGGCGGCGCGGCGCGGCGTGCAGGTGCGCCTGCTGATGCAGGGCAAGCCGGACTACCGCATTGCTGCGATGGCCGCGCGCGTGCTCTACGAGGAGTTGATGCGCCACGGCATCGAGATCTACGAGTACGTGCCAGCTTTCCTGCACGCCAAGGTGATGCTGGTCGACGACCACTGGGCCACGGTGGGCAGCTCCAACATCGACCCGATCTCGCTGCTGCTCAATCTGGAGGCGAACATGGTCGTGCGTGATGCGACCTTCGCGCAGGATCTGGCGGTGGAGATCGGTCGGGCGCTGGCGCAGTCCGAAGCGATCACCGCACAGCGGGTCAAGTCGCAGGGCTGGGCCGGACTGGCACCGCGCGTGCTGGTCGAGTGGGCGGCCTATGTGTACCTGCGCTTGGCGGGCGTGACGGGGCGCTACTGAACGACCGTGGGCGCAGCCACGCCCGCAGCGGCTGCTCGAACCACCGGAACGAGGCCCAGGACACCGCCACCAGCCCCCCGATCGCCGCCACGATGCCCAGCCAGTGCGGCCCGCCCAGCCGAGTGACGGCGTTGTGGATCGGGTGCACGATGAAGGGGTGGTAGAGGTACATGCCGTAGGAGATCTGGCCGATCAGCACCAGCGCCGGGGCGTTGAGCAGGGCAGCGGCGGGGCTCCGCCCTGTGGCCTCGATCAGCACCAGCGGCAGCAGCGCGCAGAGCAGCACCGTCTCCAGTGCGAAGCCGTAGAGCTGCTGGTCCGCCACGGCACCCGTGCCGCGCAGCAGGGACGTCGACAGCACCAGCCCCGCCACCAGCGCCGGCAGTAGCCAGCGCTGGCGGGCACACTGTTCGACATAACGCCGCCAGCGGGGGGTCTTCAGCAGCACGGCGAGCAGGCAGCCTGCGGCGAGCTGGTCCATGCGGGTCTCCAGCGCACGGTAGAGGTAGACCTCGCCGACCCCGAAACCGAAGATCAGCACCGCCTTGTAGAACCAGACCAGCGGAATCGACACCGCCAGCGCGACCCGTGGCGATTGGCCACGGTGCAGCAGTGCTGCCAGCAGGAAGGGCCAGACCAGGTAGAACTGCTCCTCCACTGCCAGCGACCAGCAGTGCGACAGGTAGTGCGACGCGGCACCGGT
This sequence comes from Sphaerotilus sp., assembly GCF_041083715.1. GTDB lineage: Bacteria > Pseudomonadota > Gammaproteobacteria > Burkholderiales > Burkholderiaceae_C > Sphaerotilus. The sequence goes on along the minus strand of NZ_JBFPGY010000130.1, from coordinate 3,630 downwards.
GAAGGCCTGGTAGTAGTTGGTGCCATAGAACACGGTGGACACCACCGCACCCCACGGAATCGGCTGCTGCCGCAGTGCCAGCAGTCCCATGCCGACCAGCAGATAGGCCAGGGACGCCGGCAGCAGCCGGGCGATGCGGCGCTGGTAGAAGGCGCCCAGCGCGATGTGGCCATGGCGCTCGTGTTCGTCGAGCAGCAGCCAGGTGATCAGGAAGCCGCTGATCACGAAGAACAGCTCCACCCCCACCGCGCCGTCGAAGACCATGACCGGCCCGATCCGGTCCATGCCCAGGTGGTTGACGATGACCAGCAGGACCGCGAGCGCGCGCAGCGCATCCAGCCCTGCCAGGCGTGGCTGCCGAAGCGCCGTGAGCAGCACGGGAGACCGCAGGCGCATCGGCGACGCCTCCCGAATCCACGGCCCGCGCAGCGGCGCGTCGACGACGGACTTCATGGCCTTCCCTGCGGCAGCGTTCATGTGATCAAGTAACTATTGGTTACATTGATTTTCGCTGAGGGATGGCGGGTTTTCCTGAAGGCGTGCTTGGCAGGTGGTCGGGCGCGTTGCGCCAGCGGGTCAGTCCAGAGGCCAGGGCAGCGTGGCTGGCAGCGCTGTTGGCGTGGTTGCTGCGGGGAGCGGGGCTGGTGCATGTGCGGACTGGAGGTCCCGCCACCACGGTGCGACCGTGTCGACCTGCACAGGCTCCACCGGCTCGCCGAGCCGTGGCATCAGCAGCCGCGCGCCATGGGCCGGCGCGAGTTGCAGCAGGGTCTCCGCCGGCTCGTCCCAGTCGTGGGTCGAGAGGCTGAATGTGCCCCAGTGCACCGGCAGGAAGGTGCCGCCGCCGAGCAGCGCATTCGCTTTCAGCGCATTCGCCGGTCCGAGGTGGATGTCCCCCCACGCCGGGTGGAAGGCGCCGACTTCCAGCATGACCAGGTCGAACGGACCCAGCCGTTGCCGGATCAGTGCGTACTCGGTGGTCAGCCCGGTGTCGCCGCTGAAGAACGCGGCATGCCGGGTGCCCCGCACGACCATCGAGGACCACAGCGTCGCGTTGCGGTCCTTCAGGCCACGGCCGGAGAAGTGCTGCGAGGGCGCGGCCGTGATGCACAGGTCCGTCCCGGGCACGGTGTGCGTCTCCCACCAGTCCAGCTCGGTGATGCGCGCTGGCGGGATGCCCCAGGCCTGCAGGTGTGCGCCCACGCCCAGCGAGGTGACGAAGGGCACGTTGCTGCGGGCCAGTGCACGGATGGTCGGGTAGTCGAGGTGGTCGTAGTGGTCGTGCGAGATCACCACGCAGTCCACGGCGGGCATCGCGTCCAGTGCCACCGGGACCGGCTGGAAGCGCTTCGGCCCCAGCAGGGTGGACGGCGAGGCGCGTGCCCCCCAGACCGGATCGGTCAGCACGCGCCAGCCGTCGATCTCGAGCAGCACCGTCGAGTGCCCGAGCCAGGTGGCACGCAGGCCGGAGTCCGGGCGGCGTGCCCACACGGTGTGCGGATTGAGCGTCGGCAGCGCCCGGCCCGGCGTGCGCCGCTCGCCGCCCCAGAGGAACTCGCGCACCGTCGGCATCGACGCGGCCGGATCGCGCAGACCCGGCTGGATCGGATGCTGGTTGCGAAAGCGGCCGTCATGCCAGCGCGGCGAGTCCTGCATGCGTTCAAGGCGTTCGCCTTCTGCCCGTCGACCCAGGGATTTCATGGAGATGCTTTCATCGGAAGGCCCGCAGGGCGTCAATGGGTTTCACTGGGCGTTCTGCAGCGCGCGGATGCGGTCCTCGATCGGCGGGTGGCTGGAGAACAGCGCCATCAGCCCGCTCGGGTGGCCCGAGATGCCCATCGCCGCCATGCTCTTGGGCAGCTCGCCCGGTTCGATGCCACCCAGGCGGGCCAGCGCATGCACCATCGGGCGGCGGTCGCCCATCAGCTGCGCGGCGCCCGCGTCGGCCCGGAACTCCCGCTGGCGCGAGAACCAGGCGACGATCACCGACGCCAGTACCCCGAGCAGCAGGTCCATCACCACGGTGGTGGCCATGTAGCCGAGGCCCGGGGCATCCTTGTCGTTCTTCAGGATCACCCGGTCGACGACGTAGCCGACCACGCGCGAGATGAAGACGACGAAGGTGTTGAGCACGCCCTGGATGAGCGTCATCGTCACCATGTCGCCGTTGGCGACGTGCGCGATCTCGTGGCCGATGACGGCCTCGACCTCCTCGCGGTTCATGCTGTTGAGCAGCCCGGTGGACACCGCCACCAGCGCCGAGTTCCTGAACGCGCCGGTCGCGAAGGCATTGGGTTCACCGTCGTAGACCGCCACCTCGGGCATGTCGAGGTCCGCCTGTTCGGCGAAGCGTGCGACGGTGTTGACCAGCCAGCGGTGCATCGGGTCGCCCGAGCCATTGATGACCTGCGCGCCCGTGCTCCACTTGGCCATGGGCTTGCTCATCAGCAGCGAGATGATCGCGCCGGTGAAGCCCATGAACAGCGAGAACAGCAGCAAGGTGCCGAGGTGCAGTCCCTGCGCATCGAGGTAGCGGTTGATGCCGAGCACGCTGGAGGCGATGCCCAGCACCAGCATCACGGCCAGGTTGGTGAGCAGGAACAGGACGATGCGTTTCATGGCGCGATTCCTTGTGGGTGGCGTTGCCTCGGGATGCCAGCGTATCTGAGGGTTCTTCACCAGTGCATCAAGGGGGTGTTCCTTCGGACAATGCACTTTTGTCGCGATGAAACCGGTTCCATCCATGCCCACCACTGCAATCCTGCCCGCTGCCACCCTGCCCGAGGTCGTCCGGGCCCGCGTGGCGGTGGCGCTGCTGTTCATCGCCAATGGCATGGGTTTCGCGAGCTGGGTGTCGCGCATCCCGGCGGTGCGCGGGCCGCTGGGGCTGAGCGAGGGTGAACTCGGGTCGGCCCTGCTGTGCATGGCGGTGGGTGGATTGTGCGCATTCGGCCCGACTGGCCACGGCGTGCAGCGCTGGGGTGCGCGGCGGGTGACGCTGTTCGTGTCGCTGGCCTATGGCGCCTTGCTGGTGCTGCCGACGCTGGCGCCGAATGGCTGGCTGCTCGGTCTGGCGCTGGCGCTGTTCGGTGCGGCCAACGGCGCGATGGATGTGGCGATGAATGCGCTGGCGGTCGAGGTGGAGCAGCGGGTGGGGCGGCCGATCATGTCGTCGCTGCACGGCTTGTGGAGTGCCGGCGGCCTGGCCGGCGCCTTGTTGGGCGGCTGGCTGGCGCACCAGGGCGTCTGGCCGGGCTGGCATCTGGCGGGCATCGGCCTGGCCGCGATCGGCGCCGTGCTGTGGGCGCGTGGCTGGCTGGGCGGGCACATCGGGGATGTGCACGAGGCCGAGGAAGAAGCTCCGCGCTGGGCCCGCCCCGAGGCCGCGCTGGCGGGGCTGGGCGCGATCATCTTCGCTGCGTTCCTGATCGAGGGTGCCATGGCCGACTGGAGTGCCGTCTACCTGAATGGCGCACTGGGCACCACGCAGGCCGAGGCCGCGCTGGGCTACAGCGTGTTCGCGATGGCGATGATGGCGATGCGCTTTGCCGGGGATCGGCTGGTGCTGCGCTGGGGTGCGGTGCCGCTGCTGCGGATGCTGAATGCGCTGGCGGTGGTCGCGCTGGTGGC
>NZ_JBFPGY010000129.1:0-10726 GCF_041083715.1 Sphaerotilus sp. | reverse complement strand
GGAGGACGCCGCATGACCGCCTTGCTCCACCTCGCCGCCCGCAGTGCCTGGAACCGCCGTTTCGTGCTCGGGCTGATCGTGGCGTCGATCGCGTTGTCCACCTTCCTGCTGCTGGGCATCGAGCGCGTGCGGCAGGACGTGCGCCACAACTTCTCGCAGTCGGTCTCCGGCACCGACCTGATCGTCGGTGCGCGGACCGGCTCGGTGCAGCTGCTGCTGTACGCGGTCTTCCGCCTCGGCAGCGCGACCAACAACATCCGCTGGGACAGCGTGCAGGCGCTGGCCAAACAGCGCCAGGTGGCCTGGGTCGTGCCGATCTCGCTGGGGGATTCGCACCGCGGCTTCTCGGTGATCGGCACCACACCGGGGTATTTCGCGCACTTCCGCCACGGCGAGCAGCAGCCACTGGCGCTGGCGCAGGGCCGTGCCTTCGCCGACGGCAACGACCATGTGTACGAGGCCGTGCTCGGTGGCGAAGTGGCCGAGCGGCTGGGCTACACGCTGGGCCAGAAGATCGTGCTGAGCCACGGCGACGGTGCATTCGCGGCCAATGACCATGCGGACAAGCCCTTCACCATCGTCGGCATCCTGCAGCGCACGGGCACGCCGGTGGACCGGTCGGTGCACATCCCGCTCGGCGGCATGGAGGCGATCCACCTCGACTGGGTTGCCGGCGCGCCGATGCCTGGCCTGGCCGTGACCGCCGACGCCGCGGTGGCGCAGGACCTGACGCCGCGCAGCGTCACCGCCGCGCTGGTCGGGCTGAAGAACCGTGCGGCCGTGTTCTCGGTGCAGCGCTGGGTGTCCGGCTACCCGGACGAGGCCCTGATGGCCGTGCTGCCCGGTGTGGCGCTGGACGAACTCTGGGAGGTCGTCGGCGCGGGCGAGCGGGCGCTGCTGGCGGTGAGCGCGCTGGTGTCGGTGGTGAGCCTGGCCGGGCTGATGGCCGTGATCATGGCTGGGCTGAACGAACGCCGGCGCGAGCTGGCGATCCTGCGCTCGGTGGGCGCCGGGCCGTGGCAGATGCTGGGGCTGCTGGCGGTGGAGGGTGCGCTGGTCACCGGACTGGGTGTCGTGCTCGGGGCGGTGGTCTGCTACGGGCTGATCGCGGCGCTGGGCGACTGGGGCCGGCTGCACTGGGGCGTGGCACTGCGGCTCGGCTGGCCGGGCCCGGGCGAATGGATGCTGCTTTGCGGCTTGCTGATGGGGGGCTGGCTGGCCAGCCTCGTTCCGGGCTATCGTGCCTACCGACTGTCGCTGGCCGATGGCCTGTCGCCAAGGATCTGAGGAATCGCACCATGATGAATCGCTTGAACCGACGCCTGCTCCTGGGCCTCCTGCTGGCTGCGCCTTTGATCGTCCAGGCCGCCACACCCACACCTGCCAAGGCTGTCAAGCCGGGCGGCATCCGCGAGATCAAGTGGGAAGAGCTGGTCCCGACCGGCTGGGATCCGACCAAGACCCTCAGAAGCAAGGGCGATCTCAACCGCCTGCAGGACGGCGACCCGAAGACTTCCTCGCTGATGCGCGAGGTCCGCGAGGTCTGGGACAACGCGCCGACCCGGCCCGAACTCGCCGGCCAGAAGGTGAAGCTGCCCGGCTACCTCGTCCCGCTCGAAGGCCAGAGCGGCGAGTGGAAGGAGTTCCTGGTCGTGCCGTACTTCGGCGCCTGCGTCCACTCGCCGCCGCCGCCGGCCAACCAGATCGTGCATGTCAAGGCGGCGATTCCGGCCAAGGGCCTGCGCAGCATGGACACCGTCTGGGTCACCGGCACGCTGCGCACCGAGCGCGGCGACACCGACATGGGCGTCAGCGGCTACACGCTCGAAGGTGCGGTGGTGGAGAAGTATGTGGAGCAGCCGCTGCCGAAGTGACCAATGCCGGTTCGGTCCGTTTCGTCTGGACGCTCGCGTTCTGATCCGGTGTCCTGGCGGAGCGTTCAGCGCGATGCGCTGTCTTCCTTCAGCACCCGCATCAGCGCGTCCATGTCCAGCCGGGCCTGGCGCGCATCCACGGCGTGCAGCACGCCTTCGCGGCGCAGTGCCGAGACCAGCCGGCTGGCGGTCTCGAAGGTCATGTCCAGCATCGCGCCCATCTCCTGGCGCGTTGGCATCCAGATGCGGCCGGATTCGTCGCCGAACTCGCTGAGCTTGAGCAGCAGCCGCAGCATGCGGTGGCGGGCCGGGCCGCGGGCCAGCTCGGTCAGCCACTCGTCGGCGTCGTCCAGTGCGCGCTGCCAGCGCTTCATCAGGTCGCGGGTGATCTCGGGGTGACCGGCCGAGAGTTCGTCGATCAGCGCCCGCGGAATGCGGCAGACCTGCACCTCGGTGCAGGCCACGGCATCGGTCGCATAGGTCTGGTGCAGGATGGCCTCCAGCCCGAGCAGGTCGGTGCGGCCGGCCAGGCGCAGGATGCGGCGTTCGCCCGCTTCGCTGGAGCGTTCCAGCCGCAGCACGCCGCTGCGCACCGTGAACACGGCGTTGCCGCTGTCCTGCGCGGCGTAGAGCGTCTGGCCAGGCTCCAGCGTGATGTCGGCGATGCGGTAGTGGATCTGGGCCAGCGCGGCCTCGTCGAGCGCGCCGAACAGGGCGAACTGGCGGACGCCGCAGCTCGAACAGACCTGGGCTTGCGGGTTGTAGGGGCCAGGCGCGGTTTTCGGGGGATGGATGGGGACGGGCTGGGCCATGTTGGCGTGGTCGGATCGGGACCGTTCGGACACAGGGCGGAGTATCGCGTGTCCGGGCCCGCACCGGGCTGACGTTACCGGACAGCCCTGTCAGGTGCGGGCGATGCGCACAGGTGCGGTGCGCCGAAGGGGGAACCGGGTGGCGTGCAATTTGCAACAAGACGGCTTCTTTGCATACACCGCTGGAGAGGCTCCCATGGTCATGCTCGATATCCGGTCCGTGCTGGCCGAGTGGTCGCTGCCGCTGCGCGTCGGGGCCGCTGGCTGCGTGGCGCTGATTGGCCGCACGCCGCGAGGCCAGATCGAGGCGGCGCGCAGCCTGGCGATGACCGATCTGCAGATCTTCCTCTGCATCGTGCTGCCATCGGTGCTCGGTCGGTGCTGGCCGGGGATGGTGAGCCGGAGCGTGGTCGTCTTGCTCGGGCCGCGCCAGGTGTTCGGCCGTGTGCTGGAGAGGACATTCCAACGTGCCCGCTGACCGCACCGACCTGTCCGAGGTCCCTGCGCTGGTGCGCATCCGCGGCCTGCACCAATACCACGGCCACCACGAGGTGCTCAAGGGGATCGACCTCGATGTGGCGCCCGGCGAGGTGATCGCACTGATCGGCTGCAGCGGTTCGGGCAAGAGCACGCTGCTGCGCTGCGTCAACGGGCTCGAAGCCTTCCAGGCCGGCACGCTGACGGTGCACGGCCAGTTGCTGTCGCTGCGCCACGGCAGCGCCGAGACGCTGCGCCGGTTGCGCCAGCAGGTCGGCATGGTCTTCCCGAACGTCAACCTCTTCTCGCACCTGACGGTCGGCCGCAACGTGATGCTGGCGCCGTCGCTGGTGCAGCGCCGTGGCGCCCGTGCCTGCGAGGTGCAGGCGCGCGAACTGCTCGGTCGGGTCGGACTGGCCGACAAGTTCGACGCCTGGCCGGACCAGCTCTCGGGCGGGCAGCAGCAGCGCGTGGCCATCGCCCGCGCGCTGGCGATGCAGCCGGCGGTGCTGCTGTGCGACGAGATCACCTCGGCGCTGGACCCGGCGCTGGTGGGCGAGGTGCTGCGCGTGGTCGAGCAGCTCGCCGGGGAGGGCATGACGCTGCTGATGGTCACGCACGAGATGGGTTTTGCCCGCAAGGTGGCCGACCGCGTCGTGTTCATGCACGCGGGGCGGATCCACGAGGCTGGCCCGCCGGAGCAGCTGCTCAGTGCGCCGAAGACGCGCGAGCTGCAACAGTTCCTGGCCGCGCTGCACTGAATCTCCGCACAGTCCACAGGCCTGCCGGCCGGCGGTGGCGGCGCTCGTTATCATGACCGGTTGCCCTCGCGCCGTCGGAACCTGTCGCCATGCCCCATGCCTTCTCCAAGCCGCCTGCCCGCCAGTCGCTGATTTCCGTCCGCGGTGCCCGCACGCACAACCTGAAGAACATCGACCTCGACCTGCCGAAGAACGCGCTGGTCGTGATCACCGGGCTGTCGGGGTCGGGCAAGTCGAGCCTGGCGTTCGACACGCTCTACGCCGAGGGCCAGCGCCGCTACGTCGAAAGCCTGAGCGCCTACGCCCGGCAGTTCCTGCAGCTGATGGACAAGCCCGACGTGGACGTGATCGAGGGCCTGAGCCCGGCGATCTCCATCGAGCAGAAAGCCACCAGCCACAACCCACGCTCCACCGTCGGCACGATCACCGAGATCCACGACTACCTGCGCCTGCTCTACGCCCGCGCCGGCACGCCGTTCTGCCCGGACCACCACCTGCCGCTGGAGGCGCAGAGCATCAGCCAGATGGTGGACGCGACGCTGGCGCTGCCCGAGGAGATGAAGCTGATGGTGCTTGCGCCTGTGGTGCGCGACCGCAAGGGCGAGTTCGTCGAGCTGTTCGAGGGCATGCAGGCGCAGGGCTATGTGCGCTTCCGCGTCGATGGCCAGATCGTCGAGGCGACCGAGGTACCGCCGCTGAAGAAGACCGAGAAGCACGACATCGACGTCGTGATCGACCGCCTCAAGGTGCGCCCGGACGCGCAGCAGCGGCTGGCCGAGAGCTTCGAGGCGGCGCTGCGCATCGCCGAAGGCCGCGCGCTGGTGCTGGAGATGGACTCCGGCCGCGAGCACCTGTTCTCCAGCAAGTTCTCGTGCCCGGTGTGCAGCTACTCGCTGTCGGAGCTGGAGCCGCGGCTGTTCTCGTTCAACTCGCCGGTCGGCGCCTGCCCGAGCTGCGACGGGCTGGGACACGTCAACGTGTTCGACCCGGAGCGGGTGGTGGCGTTTCCGACGCTCAGCCTGGGCAGCGGCGCCGTCAAGGGCTGGGACCGGCGCAACGGCTACACCTTCTCGATGCTCGAGAGTGTCGCGGCCCATTACGGTTTCGATCTGGACCTGCCGTTCGAAGGCCTTGCACCGGAGCACCGCCACGCACTGCTCTACGGATCCGGCGAAGACGAGATCTCCTTCACCTACGCCGCCGAGGGTGCGAACGGCAAGAAGCGCAGCGTCAAGCGCGCCCATCCCTTCGAAGGGATCATCCCCAACCTGGAGCGCCGCTACCGCGAGACCGACTCGTCCGCGGTGCGCGAGGACCTGGCGCGCTACCAGGCCAACAAGCCCTGCGCCGACTGCGGCGGTGCACGCCTGCGCCGGGAGGCCCGCCACGTGCTGCTGGCCGATGCGAACGGCCTGCCGTCGCGGGCGATCTTCGAGGTCGAACACGCCACGCTGGCCGACTGCCTGGCCTATTTCGAAGGCCTGCAACTCAAGGGCGCCAAGGCCGACATCGCCGACAAGGTGGTGCGCGAGATCCGGGCGCGGCTGCGCTTCCTCAACGACGTCGGCCTGAACTACCTGAGCCTGGACCGCAGCGCCGACACCCTGTCCGGTGGCGAGGCGCAGCGCATCCGGCTGGCCTCGCAGATCGGCTCGGGGCTGTCGGGCGTGATGTACGTGCTGGACGAACCGAGCATCGGCCTGCACCAGCGCGACAACGAGCGCCTGATCGGCACCCTGAAGCACCTGCGCGACCTGGGCAACAGCGTGCTGGTGGTCGAGCACGACGAGGACATGATCCGCGCCGCCGACCATGTCGTCGACATGGGCCCGGGCGCTGGCGTCCACGGTGGCCGCGTGATGGCCCAGGGCACGCCCGACGACGTGGCGGCCAACCCCGATTCACCGACCGGCCGCTACCTGTCGCAGGTCCTGCGCATCGAGCTGCCCGGCCAGCGCCGCCGGCTGCAGGACCAGACCGACCCGCGCGTGCTGCGCGTCGTCAACGCCCGGGGCAACAACCTCAAGGGCGTCACCGCCGAGATTCCGGTGGGACTGTTCACCTGCATCACCGGCGTGTCCGGCTCGGGCAAGAGCACGCTGATCAACGACACGCTCTATGCCGCCGTGGCCCGCAAGCTCTACCAGAGCCACCTGGAGCCCGAGGCGCACGACGAGATCGAAGGCCTGGAACACTTCGACAAGGTCATCAACGTCGACCAGAGCCCCATCGGCCGCACCCCGCGCAGCAACCCCGCCACCTACACCGGCCTGTTCACGCCGATCCGCGAGCTGTTCGCCGAGATGCCGACCGCCCGCGAGCGCGGCTACGGGCCGGGGCGCTTCAGCTTCAACGTCGCGGGCGGGCGCTGCGAGGCCTGCCAGGGCGACGGGGTGCTGAAGGTGGAGATGCACTTCCTGCCCGATGTCTACGTGCCCTGCGACACCTGCCACGGCAAACGCTACAACCGCGAGACGCTGGAAGTCCTCTACAAGGGCAAGAACATCACCGAAGTGCTCGGCATGACGGTGGAGGACGCGCACGCCTTCTTCAGCGCCGTACCGGCGCTGGCGCGCAAGCTGCAGACGCTGCTGGATGTCGGCCTGGGTTACATCAAGCTCGGCCAGTCGGCGACGACGCTGTCGGGCGGCGAGGCACAGCGGGTGAAGCTGGCGCTGGAGCTGAGCAAGCGCGACACCGGCCGCACGCTCTACATCCTGGACGAGCCGACCACTGGGTTGCACTTCGCCGACATCCAGCTGCTGCTGCAGGTGCTGCACCAGCTCTGCGAAGCTGGCAACACCATCGTCGTGATCGAGCACAACCTGGATGTCATCAAGACGGCGGACTGGCTGCTCGACATGGGGCCGGAAGGCGGGGCGGGCGGCGGGCGGCTGCTGATCGCGGGCACGCCGGAAGATGTGGCCACCTGCGAGGGGAGCCACACGGGGCGGTTCCTGAAGCCGTTGCTGGCGGCCGCCGAGCGCTTCAGCCGGCCAGCACCGTGACCCGGTCCCGCCCGCTGTCCTTGGAGGTGTAGAGCGCCTGGTCGGCGCGTTCCATGAAGGCGGTGCCTTCCTCGCCCGGACGGAACAGGGTCAGGCCGATCGAGATGGTGACGCGGGTCGCCTCGTCGTCCTGGCCCTGGCGGCGCACCCGCGCTGCCGCCACCCGCACGCGCACGCTCTCGGCGAGTGCGCGGGCCTCCGACAGGCTGCTCGACGGCACCAGCATGGCGAATTCCTCGCCACCGATGCGCGCAGCCAGGCAGTCCGCCGGGGTGACTTCCTTCAGGATGGCGCCGACGGCGCGCAGCACATGGTCACCGTACGGGTGGCCATAGGTGTCGTTGATGCGCTTGAAATGGTCGATGTCGGCGATCATCAGACAGGGGCGCTGGTAGCGCCGCGCCGGGGCATCGGCTTCAGCCAGGCAAGCTGCCAGGCGCTGGTCGAAGGCGCGGCGGTTGGCCAGCCCAGTGAGGCTGTCGAGGCGCGATTCCTCGTGGACGCGGTGCAACTCGGCCCGCAGCTGGCCGATCTCGTTCTGGCTGTCGGACAGGCGCTGCTGCATCTCGGTCACGGCGATCTGCATCTGGCGCGTCGTGGTGAGCATTTCCTCCAGCGCGGGCGAGTGGGCGCTGCCGGCGAGTTCCTGGCTGAGCCTGGACAGCGAGGTGCCGTACTGCGCGGTCTGGTCACCGGCGCGGGCGGCCGATTCGGCCATGCCGGTCAGCACGGTCGACACGCCTTCGGCGGTGCGCTCGACGAGCGTGGCATCGATGCCACTGCCAGAGACGAATCGCCGGTACATGGCCTCGGCCACCGCTTCGTCGAGCTGCAGGTGCTGGCCCAGGTAGCGGTCCATGGCTGCGCGCAGCGCCGGGTTTTCACCGCGCACGTATTCGTACCAGAGCGTGTAGTTCACGGGGTGCAGGGCACTGCCGTGTCGTTTCATGAGCTGCACCGCCTGTCGCAAGACGTCGGCACTTCGCTCCATGCTGTCGTGGTATCTCATCGGTGTGGTCATCCCGGCGGGCTCGCCAGGCTCCAGCGAGTGTGCGGTGATGGTACGTCGCCGTGCACGTTCCAGTCACCGAGAGTACGGGCACTCTGGTACCCACTTCACGTTCTGGCGCGTTCTGGATATCACCCGAAGTGCACATATTGAGATAATCGGCGCCGTACCAGCTCCGGTTCCGCCATGACCTGTTTCCCGATCCGAGTGACCAGCGCGTGAGCAGTCTGGCTGCCGACATGAACCTCACCGGCGGTGAATCCCGCTGGTCTGACGCTGCCGAGCGCCGCCACCACAATGCCCGGCTGATGCAGATGCTGCTGCGCATCACGCCCATGGCTGCGCTGGTGGATGTCGGGCTCGGATTGCTGGCCGCGTGGGTGGTCTACCCGGAGCAGGGCTGGAGTGCGCACATGGTCTGGCCGCTCGGCCTGTCGGCGGCTGCGTGTGTCTACGCCATCGACAGCCTCATGCATCTGGGGCGCCCTTTGGAGGATCTGGCGCGGCCAGCGGTCCGCTGGCGCTTCATCCTGCATGCCTCGCTGATCGCGGTGATGTTTTCCGGCATCGCGATCTTCCTGTTCCCCGTGGCCGGGCCGGACCGTCGGTTCCTGCTCGGGGTGATGGCCTGCGGCACGATCCCGGTGGGCACGTTGTCCCTTGCGCCGGTGCGCAGCATCGCGCTGACATGGCTGCTGGTGATGTCTGCGGGTGTCCTGCTCGGGCTGGCGCAGCTGGACCCGTTCGTCCGCAACGTCACGGCCGGGATGCTGCTGATGATGGATCTGCTGCTGCTGGCTTCGGTGCGCTCGATCAGCCGCGGCGTGCTGGCACGGCTGCGGGCAGAGACCGCTGCGCTGCGCGACCGGCAGTCGCTGGACCTGCTGCTGCGCGATTTCGAGACCCAGGCCGACGACTGGCTCTGGGAGACCGATGCGGGTGGGCGCCTGCGCCATGTGTCGTTGCCGATGGCGCGGGCGCTGGGGTTCGACGAGGGCGACCGGCTGATCGGCATCCGGCTGACCGAGGTGCTGTGCGGGCGCACCGCAGTGTCGGTGCTGTCGGATGCGCTGCAGCAGCCGAAACCCTTCCGAGGGCTGGACCTGTCGCTCACCCTCGGTCGGCCGCAGGAGGCGCTTCGCATCTGGAGCTTCAGCGGCGTGCCGGTGTTCGACAGTGATGGAGGCGACGCAGGCTGGCGCGGGCTGGTGCGCGATGTCACGCTGGTGCAGGAGCAGGCGCGCGAGCTGCACCGGCTGGCCCGCACCGACGTGCTGACCGGCCTGTCCAACCGGCATGTGCTGCAGCAACGCAGCATCGAGGCGGTCACGCGCTGTGCGGGCTTCACCCGGGCAGACCGCCGGCCTGACGCGCTGGTCCTGTTGACGCTGTGCCTGATCGATCTGGACAACTTCAAGGCCATCAACGACACCCTCGGCCACGCCACCGGTGACCGGCTGCTGCAGGAGATCGCCCGCCGGCTGACGGCCTGCGTGGCAGCCTGGCCGCAGCCGCAGGCCGTGGTGCTGGCGCGTCTGGGGGGCGACGAGTTCGCGCTGCTGATCGAGCAAGCGCTGACCCTGGCGGCCCGCGAGGGGCTGGCGGCGTCGCTGCTGACGGCGCTGCAGCCGGCCTGGGTGGTCGAGTCGCTGCGGGTGGAGGTGCGCGCCAGCATTGGTGTGGCGTCCTTCGAGGGACCGGACACCGACGCCGACCGCCTGTTCCAGAACGCCGACCTGGCCCTGTACGAGGCCAAGGACGGCGGACGCAACCAGGTTTGTGTGTTCGATGCCGCCATGCGTGGCCGCATGAACCGCCGTGCCGGCGTGATCCGTGACATCGGCCTGCTGCTGGCCGCGCCGAAAGCGACCCACCCGACGGCCGGTCGGCTGGCCGTGCATTACCAGCCGCAGTTCAGTCTGGTCGATGGCCGGCTGGTCGGGGCCGAGGCGCTGCTGCGCTGGCAGCACCCGTGGCATGGCTGGATCGAGCCCGGTGAGTTCGTTCCGATCGCGGAGGAGACCGGCCTGATCGTGCCGCTGGGGGCGTGGGTTCTGCGGCAGGCCTGTGCCGAGGCGACCAGCTGGCCGGCGTCGGTGCGGCTGGCCGTCAACCTGTCGGTGGCGCAACTGGCCTGCGACAGCTTGGAGGCCATGGTGACCACGGTGCTGGCCGACAGCGGCCTGCCGGCGCCACGGCTCGAACTCGAGATCACCGAGACGGCGCTGATGCACGACCCGGACCGGGCGCTGGCCTGCGTGCAGTCGCTGCGGGCGCTGGGCCTGGGCATCGCGCTCGACGATTTCGGTACCGGCTACTCGTCGCTGGCCCAGCTCGCCACGCTGCCGGTGGACACGCTGAAGATCGACCGCAGCTTCGTCGTTGCCCTGGGCCGCGAGGGCGGTGGGCAGGCCGAGGCCATCGTGCGGCTGATCGTGCAGCTGGCCCGCACCATGGGCATGCACACGCTGGCCGAAGGGGTCGAGAGCGACCAGCAGCGCGCGGTGCTGCGTGCCTGCGGCTGCGAGATGGTGCAGGGCTTCTTCTGCAGCGCGGCGGTCGAGCCGCAGGCACTGCGGGCCCTGCTGGCACAGGGCGTGTGGCCGGCGTCGGGGGTCAGCGCTCTGGTGTGAGGGGATCGGCGGCGCGGGCGGGCCGGTATTCGCCGACGAGCTGCGCCAGCCGCTCGCGCACCTCGTCGTCCGACGCGGTCGAGCGTGCAGCGGCCCAGTCGAGCAGCGCCTGCACGTCCTGCCCGCGGTCGTCGAGCCGCGCGATGCGCAGC
>NZ_JBFPGY010000128.1:0-10750 GCF_041083715.1 Sphaerotilus sp. | reverse complement strand
CGCGGCGCAGGCTCGATGTACCGACCTTCGCACCCAGCGGCAGCGCCTGCACCGACTCGAAATGGTTCGACACCCAGGCATCGCGCGGGTCCTCGCGCTCCAGAACGGTGCACAGCGTGAAGCCTGCAGGCAGCTCCATCGGCACGTCCTTGAGCGAATGCACGGCGAGGTGCGCGCGGCCCTCCTCCAACGCGACTTCGAGTTCCTTGACGAACAGCCCCTTGCCGCCCACCTTGGACAGCGCGCGGTCGAGGATCTGGTCCCCGCGGGTCGTCATGCCCAGCAGATCGACCGTCCAGCCGAAGCGCGTGCGCAGCAGCGCCTGGACATGTTCGGCCTGCCACAGGGCCAGGCGGCTTTCACGGGTGGCAATGGTGCAGGAAGGCGACAGTGTGTTCATCCCGACATTCTCCCGCATCACCGCCGACCACCACCGACCCGCGGCTGGCCTCGAACTTGCTCATTTCGTCATACGATGCGAAACATGCGATGCTAAGATTTGTCGCGTAACCAGATTACCAATCCAACGACTTCGAGGTTTCAATGCCCCGCGCCGCCCGCTCCCGCTCGCCCGGCCCCGTTGCCGCTCCAGATACCGTGGTCGAGGCCAGCACCCCGGCCGACGCGGCCGAGAAGAACCGCCCCCTCGTCGAGGACATCCGCCTGCTCGGGCGCATCCTCGGCGACGTGATCCGCGAGCAGGAGGGCAAAGCCGCCTACGAGCTGGTCGAGAAGATCCGCCAGCTCTCGGTCGCCTACCGCCTGAAGCAGGACGCCACCGCCGGCAAGGCGCTGGACCGGCTGCTGAAGAACCTCTCGGTGGACCAGACCGTCAGCGTCATCCGCGCCTTCAGCTACTTCTCGCACCTGGCCAACATCGCCGAGGACCGCCACCATGTGCGCCGCCGCGACGTGCACGAGCGCCAGGGCCACCTGCAGGAAGGCTCGCTGGCGATGACCTTCGAGCGCCTGGCCGATGCCGACATCCGCGCCGACGACATCGCCCGCACGCTGGACCACGCGCACATCTCGCCCGTGCTCACCGCGCACCCGACCGAGGTGCAGCGCAAGTCCATCCTCGACGCCGAGCGCGCCGTGGCCGAGCTGATCGGCGAGCGCGATGGCCTGCACACCGCCCGCGAGCGCAGCGACAACGAGACCATGCTCACCGCCCGCGTCACCCAGCTCTGGCAGACGCGGATGCTGCGCTACACCAAGCTGACCGTCTCGGACGAGATCGAGAACGCGCTGTCCTACTACCGCAGCACCTTCCTGCGCCAGATCCCGAAGATGTACCGCGAGGTCGAGAACGCCCTGCCCGGCCGCCCGATCGCCAACTTCTTCCGCATGGGCAACTGGATCGGCGGCGACCGCGACGGCAACCCCTTCGTCACCGCCGAGACGCTCCAGCTCGCCCTGTCGCGCCAGAGCGAAACCGTGCTGCGCCATTACCTGACCGAGGCGCACGAGCTGGGTGCCGAGCTGTCGATGTCGCTGCTGCTGGCGCCGATCACGCCCGACATGGCCGCACTGGCCGAGCGCTCGCCGGACCAGAACGCGCACCGCGAGGACGAGCCGTATCGCCGCGCCCTGATCGGCGTCTATGCCCGGCTGGCCGCCACGCTGCAGGCGCTGACTGGCACCGAGGCACTGCGCCACGCGGTGGCACCGCAGAACCCCTATGCGTCGGCCGAGGAGTTCCTGGCCGATCTGAAGGTGATCGAGGCGTCGCTGAAGCACCACCACGCCCAAGCCTTGATCGCCCCGCGCCTGGCGCCGCTGATGCGGGCCGTCGAGGTGTTCGGCTTCCATCTGGCCACCGTCGACCTGCGCCAGAGTTCCGACAAGCACGAGGAAGTGGTGGCCGAGCTGCTGCGCACCGCACGCATCGAGGCCGACTACAGCGCGCTCGACGAAGCCGGCCGGCGCGAACTGCTCATGCGCGTGCTGAACGACGCTCGCTCGCTGCGCGTGATCGGCGCCGAGTATTCGGAGCACGCCCGCAGCGAGCTGGCGATCTTCGAGACGGCGCGCACCATGCTGGCCCGCTACGGCCGCCACGCGCTGCGCCACTACATCATCAGCCACACCGAGGACGTGAGCGACCTGCTCGAAGTGCTGGTGCTGCAGAAGGAAGTCGGTCTGCTGCGGGGCACGCTGGACAGCGACGCCGCGCGCAACGACCTGATCGTCGTGCCGCTGTTCGAGACCATCGGCGACCTGCGCAACGCCGCGCCGATCATGCAGCAGTTCTATGCGCTGCCGGGGATCGCAGGGCTGGTGCAGCGCTCGGGCGCGGAGCAGGACATCATGCTCGGCTACTCCGACAGCAACAAGGACGGTGGCTTCTTCACCAGCAACTGGGAGCTGTACGCGGCGGAACTCGCGCTGGTCGAGCTGTTCGACACCCTCGGCCACAGCCACGGCATCACGCTGCGCCTGTTCCACGGCCGCGGCGGCACGGTCGGACGCGGCGGCGGCCCGAGCTACCAGGCCATCCTCGCGCAGCCCCCGGGCACCGTGAACGGCCAGATCCGCCTGACCGAGCAGGGTGAGGTCATCGCGTCGAAGTATGCACACCCGGAGATCGGCCTGCGCAATCTGGAGACACTGGTCGCGGCCACGCTCGAAGCCACGCTGCTGCACCCCACCAAGAGCGCCCCGCGCAGCTTCCTCGACGCCGCCGCAGAGATCTCCGCAGCCAGCATGGCCGCCTACCGCGCGCTGGTCTACGAGACCCCGGGCTTCACCGACTACTTCTTCAGCGCCACGCCGATCCGCGAGATCGCCGAGCTGAACATCGGCTCGCGCCCGGCGTCCCGCAAGGCCACGCGCGCGATCGAAGACCTGCGCGCGATCCCGTGGGGCTTCTCGTGGGGCCAGTGCCGCGTCGCGCTGCCGGGCTGGTGCGGCTTCGGCTCGGCGGTGGAGGCGTATCTGGCCAACGGCAAGACCGACAAGCAGCGCACCGAGCGGCTCGCGCTGCTGCAGAAGATGTGCAAGGAGTGGCCGTTCTTCCGCACGCTGCTGTCGAACCTGGACATGGTGCTGGCCAAGACCGACCTGCGCATCGCGGCGCGTTACCTCGATCTGGTCGAGGACAAGAAGCTCGGCAAGAAGATCTTCGCAGCGATCGAAGCCGAATGGCAGCGCACCAACGACGTGCTCAACCAGATCACTGGCGACACCCAGCGCCTGGCCAACAACCCGACGCTGGCCCGCTCGATCGAGCACCGCTTCCCCTACCTCGACCCGCTGAACCACCTGCAGGTCGAACTGATGCGCCGCTACCGGCAGCGTCCGGCGGACGCCAAGACGGCGGGCGACCCGACGCTGGAACGGCTGCAGCGCGGCATCCACATCTCGATCAACGGAGTGGCGGCGGGCCTGCGCAACACGGGCTGACACCGTTGCGCGGGAACCTGGCACGCCCCGCACGCCCCCCTCAGTCCACCAGCCGGAAGGTGTAGCTGTAGTTCCGCAGCACACCGTTCACCCGCACGTTCGCCACCGTCACGTCATGGAACACGCCGGCGGTGATGCCCGCGGCGCGAAAGCGCAGGACGTTGGGCACCCCGTAGCCGACGTAGTCGGGTGAGACCTCCGTGACGGCCAGCGCGGCACCGCCACGGGGCACCACCGAGACGGTCGCGACGCCGTAGTCGACCTTGCCGAGGCCGTTGGCGCTGCGGCTGGTCTTGTCGGCGATGGCGGTGAAGGACTGGATGGGGCTGCCCTGGAAGTAGACCTTCCTGTAGTCGCCGACCGGGTAGGCGACATGGTCGGGCGTGACCGGGCCGGCCTCGTCGGTGGCGTAGATGACCTTGATGGCCGCGCCTGTGGTGCGCACACCGCTGGCGGCCTGGGCATCGACACGGCCGAAGGCGATCTGCCTCAGGAAGGGGTCGAGCAGCCAGCGGCGGTGGCCGAGCGTGGCCTCGCTGCCGACGTCGGCGAGCCAGCCGGCCAGGATCGACGCCGAGGAGGCCAGCGTCAGGTAGGCGCTCGGGCCACCGAGGTAGAGGTTGCTGGTCTGGGCACCCGTCAGGCCCGCCGCGCTGTAGCACCCCCAGGTGCTCGGCGGTGTGTGGCTGAGCGCGCTGTTGACGACCGACATCAGCGAGATCTGCATCACCTCGTTGTCGCCCGCCGCGTCGTAGGCCACGGCGGCCAGACCGTGCGCAGCCCGGATGGCGTTGACGGCGGCCAGGGCGCTGGCGGTTTCCGTGGCCGCGAGCGTGCCGGCGCGGCAGAGGGTGGTGTCCGGCCGGGCGGCGTAGAGCGTGCTGGCGGCCGTGGTGAAATCGGCGCTGGCGCCGGTGTCACTGGCGCCGCCGGTGGTGCCGGCGCTGCCGCCACAGCCGGACAGGACCAGCGCCACCAGGGCAGCCGGGACAAGGCAGAGGGATGAGGACATGGCGGACAGCTCCCAGGTCGAGGTCGTGCGGTGTGGACAAGGCCGCAAGCCTACCGCGCCCGTGCCTCGAAGCCATGCAGCACGTTGACGACATGGACGCCGACCTCGGCCACGGCGTAGCCGCCTTCCATCGTGAACACCGTCGGCAGCCCCAGCCGCGCCAGCCGCTCGCCGAGGCGCAGGTAGTCGGCGCTGCGCAGGTGGAAGCCGGAGATGGGATCGCCCTCGAAGGTATCGACACCGAGCGCCACCACCAGCGCATCGGGCTGGAACCGCCCGACAGCCTGCGCGGCATGGTCGAGCGTGTCGAACCAGGTGGCGGCCGAGGTGCCGCGGGGCAGCGGCAGGTTGAGGTTGCCGCCCACGCCAGCGCCCTCCCCACGTTCGTCGGCGTGGCCGAGGAAGAAGGGGTATTCGGTCATCGGATCGCCGTGGAGCGAGACCGTCAGCACGTCGTCGCGGTCGTAGAAGATCGTCTGCGTGCCGTTGCCGTGGTGGTAGTCGACATCGAGCACGGCCACCCGCGCCGCGCCACCCTCGCGCAACGCCTGCGCGGCGAGTGCGGCGTTGTTGAGGAAGCAATAGCCACCGAAGAAATCCGGACCCGCGTGGTGGCCCGGCGGCCGGGTCAGCGCCAGCGCACTGCGCTCACCCGCGGCCACCGCTCGGGCGGCCGTCACCGCACACGCCGCACCGGCCCGCGCCGCAGCCCAGGTGCCGGCCACCATGGGACTGCCGGCATCAAACGAATACAGGCCGAGGCGCGCCGCGAAGTGGTGCGGCACCACGTCATGCCGGAACCCGCGCACCGGCCACACCGAGGGCAGGATGTCGAGCGCGGCGTTGGCTGGATCGAGTGCCACCCAGTCGTCCCAGGCCCCGGCGAGAAACGCCAGATAGCCTGGGCGGTGGACCACGGCCAGCGTCTCGTCCGACACCGCACCCGGCAAGCACAGCGGGCCCGCCGGCTGCTGCTGCAGAGCGGCCAGCACATGGTCCAGCCGATCCGGCGTTTCATGGCAGGGCACGAGACGGCCACGGTACATCTCGTGGCGGGCCGTGTGCAGGCGGTGGTCCGGGTTGTGGACGATGCGCATGTCCGTTCCAGAATGGTCAGTAGGGGGTGGACAGATTGAAACGGTTCAGCCAGTTGTCGGCATAGGCCTTGACCAGCGCCGGGTCGTCGCGGACGAGCAGGCCATTCTCGGCATTGCGCTCCTGCGCGGACTTGGTGAAGTTGAACGACCCCGTGAAGACCGCCCGGCCATCGAAGATCATCACCTTGTTGTGGGCAATGGCCGGCCTGGTGTCTACGACAACGGGAATGCCCGAATTCTTGAGGAAGGTGGCGCTGGTGTACCTCTCGCCGACCTGGCTCTTGTCGACGATGACCTGCACGTCGACACCACGGTCCCTGGCGTGCTTGACGGCCTGGGCGATGGGCACGCTGGTGAAGGAATAGGCCTGGATGCGCAGGCTGCGCTGGGTGGCATTGATCGTGTCGACCAGCAGCGTCTCGCACGGCACGCCATCGGGCACGAAACACAGGGCATAGGACGCACCTGGCGCGAAGGTGGCATAGCCAGCCGCTGCGGCGGCCGCGGTGCGGGCCTGGACGCCATGGGCCAGCAACGCCGTCAGGCAGGCGGTCGACAGCAGCGCAGACAGGCGCCGCGGGAAAGAGACAGGACGGGACATGGAAGCGGCCGACATCGGCGGTTGATCATTTCGGGCGGGGATCATCCCATGGTCCCGCCGCCAGCCATGCCGAGGGCCGCCGCCGAGGTCACTCCCCGAGGTACGCCGCCCGCACCTTCGGGTCGGCCAGCAATTGCTGCCCCTGCCCGGTCATCGTGATCAGCCCGGACTCCATCACGTAGCCCCGGTCGGCCACGGCCAGCGCGCGGCTGGCGTTCTGCTCGACCAGCAGCATGGTCACGCCCTGCTTGTGGATGTCGCCGACGACCTCGAAGATCTTGTCGACCATGATCGGCGACAGGCCCATCGAGGGCTCGTCCAGCAGCAGCACCTTGGGACGCGCCATCAGCGCCCGGCCCATCGCCAGCATCTGCTGCTCGCCGCCGGACATCGTGCCGGCGAGCTGGTCGCGGCGCTCCTTCAGGCGCGGGAAGATGCTGAACACCTTCTCGATGTCGGCATCGATCTCCTTGTCGTCGCGCGTGTAGGCGCCCATCTGCAGGTTCTCGGTGATCGTCATCCGGGTGAAGGTGCCACGGCCTTCGGGAATCATCACCAGCCCCTGCTTGGCCAAGTCCCAGGCACCCTGCCCTTTCAGGCTCTTGCCCAGGTACTTCACGTCGCCCTCGGCGATCGGCTGGATGCCGGTGACCGCCTTCAGCGAGGTGGTCTTGCCGGCGCCGTTGGCGCCGATCAGGCTGACGAGTTCACCTTCGCGGACTTCGAGGGTCACGCCCTTGACGGCCTGGATGCCGCCATAGGCGACCTTCAGGTTCTCGATGCTCAGCAGGACCTGGCCGCTGGTCTGTTTCGTTGCAGTTGCGCTTGCCATGGGTGGGGATGTCCTGCTGCGTTCAGTGGGCCTTGTGACCGCTGCCCAGGTAGGCCTCGATCACCTTCTCGTTCTTCTGCACCTCGGCCGGTGTGCCTTCGGCGATCTGCTTGCCGTAGTCGAGCACGGTCAGCCGGTCGCACAGGCCCATCACCAGCTTGACGTCGTGCTCGATGATCAGGATGGTGCGGCCGTCCTTGCGGATCTGGTCGATCAGCTCGCGCAGCACGACCTTCTCGGTGGCGTTCATGCCGGCGGCCGGCTCGTCCAGCGCGATCAGCTTGGGATCGGTGGCCAGCGCGCGGGCGATCTCCAGGCGGCGCTGGTCGCCGTAGGACAGCGTGCGTGCCTTGTAATCGGCGAACTTGCCGATGCCGACGTAGTCGAGCAGCTCCTGCGCACGCTTGGCGATCGCCGCCTCCTCGGCCTTGAACGCCGGGGTGCGGAAGACGGCGCCGATCAGCCCGGAATGCGAGCGCACGTGGCGCCCGACCATGACGTTCTCCAGCGCGGTCATCTCGGGGAAGAGCCGGATGTTCTGGAAGGTGCGTGCAATGCCCGCCGCCGCCACTTCATGCACCGCGGTCGGCGTGTAGGGCGCACCGCCGAGGTGGAAGGTGCCGCCATCCGGCGTGTAGAGGCCGGTGATGACGTTGAAGAAGGTTGTCTTGCCAGCGCCGTTCGGGCCGATCAGGCCGTAGACCTGGCCCTTGTGGATGGTGATGCCGACGTCCGAGAGCGCCTGCAGGCCGCCGAAGCGCTTGGAGACGCCCTTGACTTCCAGGACGATGTCCGAGGTGTTCTTGCTCATGGGGTGATGGCTCCTGTTCGCTTCACTTCACTTGGCCACCGGGGCAGCCTTGCCGTGCTCGGGCGCGGGCCACAGACCGCGCTGGCGCACCAGCATGATCGTGATCATCGCCAGCGCGATCAGCAGCTGGCGCAGGATGGCCGCGTCCAGGCGCCCACCGGTGATGGCCTGCACGTCACCGGCGACGTAGCGCAGCACTTCCGGCAGCGCCGACAGCAGCAGCGCGCCCAGGATCACACCGGGGATGTGGCCGATGCCGCCCAGCACCACCATCGCCACGATCATCACCGACTCGGCCAGCGTGAACGACTCCGGCGAGATGAAGCCCTGGAAGGCCGCGAACATGGCGCCCGACACCCCACCGAAGGTGGCGCCCATGCCGAAGGCCAGCAGCTTGAGGTTGCGGGTGTTCAGGCCCATCGCCTTGGCGGCGATCTCGTCCTCGCGGATGGCCATCCAGGCGCGGCCGATGCGCGAGACTTCCAGACGGCGGCAGACGATCACCGTCAGCACCACCAGCACCAGGAACAGGTAGTAGTACAGCACCACGGGCGGGAAGGTGTGTCCGAACAGGTCCACCGGCTGGCCGAAGCTGAAGCCGAAGAAGTTCATCGGATCGATCTGGCTGATGCCGCGCGGGCCGTTGGTGATGTTGAGCGGGTACTCCAGGTTGTTCATGAACACCCGGATGATCTCGCCGAAGCCCAGCGTGACGATGGCCAGGTAGTCACCGCGCAGCTTGAGCGTCGGCGCGCCCAGCACCATGCCGAAGAACGCCGCCACCCCCGCCGCCACGGGCACGACTGCCCAGATCGGCATGTGCAGCCCGTTCGGGAACATCGCCTTGATCCACTCGAAGTTGTCCGAAAGGTGGGGCGAGGCCAGCAGCGCGTAGAGGTAGGCCCCCACCGCGTAGAAGGCGACATAGCCCAGGTCGAGCAGGCCGGCGAAGCCGACGACGATGTTCAGGCCGAGCGAGAGCATCACGTACAGCAGCGCCAGCGCCATGATGCGCACCCAGCCTTGCCCGAACTGCGCCGCGAACAGCGGCAGCGCCAGCAGCAGGGCTGCGGCCAGTCCGAACACGATCCACTGCTTGGTCTTGTCCATGGAAGTCATGTGTGTGGTCTCCTCAGGCGCGATCAGCCACGCGTTCGCCCATCAGGCCGGACGGTCGCATGGTGAGCACCAGGATCAGGACGAGGAAGGCGAAGATCTCGACGTACTGGCTGCCGAAGACACCGCCCGTGAGATCGCCGAGGTAGCCCGCGCCGACGGCTTCGATCAGGCCGAGCAGCACGCCGCCGACCATCGCGCCGGTCAGGTTGCCAATGCCGCCGAACACCGCCGCAGTGAACGCCTTCAGGCCGGGCATGAAGCCCATGCTGTGCTGCAGCGTGCCGTAGTTGGCGGCCCACATGATGCCGGCGATGGCGGCCAGCGCCGCGCCGATCACGAACGTGGTGCTGATGATGTGGTCCGGGCGCACGCCCATGAGGCCGGCGACACGCGGATTCTCGGCCGTGGCGCGCATGGCGCGGCCGAGTTTGGTCTTGTTCACCAGCCACAGCAGGCCGGTGAGCACCACCGCCGTGATGACCAGGATCAGGATCTGCGTCAGCGTGATGACCGGGCCGTCTTCCCAGAGGTTGTAGACCTCCACCGGCAGCAGCTGCGGGTAGGGCTTGGGATTCGGTTTCCAGATGATCATGGCCAGCGTCTGCAGCAGCAGGCTCATGCCCATGGCGGTGATCAGCGGCGCCAGGCGCGGCGCGTTGCGCAGCGGCCGGTAGGCGATCTTCTCGATCGCGTAGTTGAGCAGCGAGCAGGCGATGATCGCCGCGATCGCCGAGATGAACATGATCAGCCAGCCCGGCAAGGTCGAGCCCGCCTCCTGGAACGCGATGGCCACGCTCCAACTGACCATGGCGCCGACCATGAGCACCTCGCCGTGGGCGAAGTTGATCAGGCTGATGATGCCGTAGACCATCGTGTAGCCGAGTGCGACGAGGGCATACATGCTCCCGAGCACCAGACCGTTGATGATCTGCTGTACAAAGGTATCCATTCCAAGCTCTCCTGTGACCGCTGCGGGCAATATCGCAAGGCCTGTGCCAGGCGACATGTTCCGCTGCCTGACCCAGCACACGGCGGGTCGTGACATCCTGCCGTGGCATTCCGCACACGGATTCTAGGCGGGGGAGATGCTGGAAAAGATGCGCGTTTGCGCTATGAAAACCGCAGAACATCCGGCAATGGCCGGCGATTCAGCGGTTTTTCTTCGCTTCGTCGTCGAGTTGGCGCAATTGGGCCAGTTTCTCGCCGATGCGGATCTCCAGCCCGCGGGCCACCGGCGCATAGAAGCGCGGCGCGGGGTCGTGGGCATCCGGGAAGTACTGCTCGCCGGACGGATATCCGTCCGCCTCGTCGTGGGCATACCGATAATTCCGACCGTAGTCGAGGTCCTTCATCAGCCTGGTCGGCGCATTGCGCAGGTGCAGCGGCACCGGCTGCGAGCCATCCTGCTGCACGAAGGCCCGCGCCGCCTTCCACGCCGTGTAGACCGCGTTCGACTTGGGCGCCACCGCCAGATAGACGACGGCCTGCGCCAGCGCCAGTTCGCCCTCAGGCGAGCCAAGCCGCTCGTAGGTCTCGCTGGCATCCAGCGTCAGGCGCAGTGCCCGCGGGTCCGCCAGCCCGATGTCCTCGCTGGCCATGCGGATCAGCCGCCGCGCGATGTAACGCGGATCGACCCCGCCATCGACCATGCGCGCGAACCAGTACAGCGCCGCATCCGGGCTGCTGCCACGCACCGACTTGTGCAGCGCCGAAATGGTGTCGTAGAACTGCTCGCCGCCCTTGTCGTAGCGGCGCAGCTGCGCACCCAGGCTGCGCTCCAGTGCCGCTTCATCCAGCGCAGTGGCCGTGCCGACCATGCGCACCACGTTCTCGTAGGTGTTGAGCAGGCGGCGTGCGTCGCCGTCCGCGTAGG
>NZ_JBFPGY010000127.1:0-10758 GCF_041083715.1 Sphaerotilus sp. | reverse complement strand
GCTGCTCGGCGGCGCCGAGCGCTGGAGCCTGGACCTCGTGCCCCGCGACGCCCGGCTGCGCGGGCAGGTGGCGCAGGTGCGCGTCAGCGGCCGGCAGGGCCAGCTGCGCGAGGTGCAGATCACGATGACCGACGGCGACCGCTCGGTCATGCAGATCGAGCCGGTGACCGCCGAGCGCAACCCGTGAGCGGCCTGCGGTCCCGGGCGCTGTGGGCGTGGCTGGCGCTGATGGCGCTGGCGGTGTGGGGCTGCGTGCGGGCGACGTATGTGGCCGACCTGTCCGCCTTCCTGCCCGCGGCGCCGACCGGCGCGCAGCGTGTGCTGATGGCGCAGCTGCAGAACGGCGCGACCGCGCGTGTGCTGATGATCGGCCTGCGCGGCGGTGAGCCGGCGCAGCGGACCGCGGCCTCGCTGCGGTTGGCCGAGGCGCTGCGTGGCAGCGGCCTGTTCGAGGCGGTCCACAACGGCGACCACGCCGCGGACGCTGCCACCGGTGAATTCCTGTTCCACCACCGCTACCTGCTCAGCCCGGCGGTCAGCGCCGAGCGCTTCACGGTGGACGGCCTGCGCGAGGGCATCGCCGACACCGTCGCGCTGCTGGGCACGCCGGCCGGTGTGTCGATCAAGCCGCTGCTCTGGCGCGACCCGACCGGCGAGACGGTGCGCATGGCCGAGGCGATGCTGCCGGCCAACGCGCCGCGCAGCGACGGCGGCGTGTGGGTGTCGCGCGAACAGCCGCGGGCGCTGCTGCTGGCGACGGTGCGTGCCGACGGTGGCGATCTGGACGGACAGGCCAGGGCGCAGGCGCTGGTGCGCGAGCGCTTCGCGGCGCTGGCGGCCAGCGCGCCGAGCCTGACGCTGGAGCTGAGCGGGCCGGGCGTGTTCGGCGTCGCGTCGCGGACACGCATCCAGGGCGAGGTCGAGCGCCTGGCCACCGCCGGCACGGTGGCCATGGTCGCGCTGCTGCTGGTGGCGTTCGGCTCCTTGCGGGCGCTGGGCATCGCGCTGCTGCCGGTGGCCAGTGGCGTGCTGGCGGGCATCGTCGCGGTGGACCTCGGCTTCGGGCAGGTCCACGGCATGACGCTCGGCTTCGGCACCACGCTGATCGGCGAGGCGGTCGACTACGCGATCTACTACCTCGTGCAGGCCCGCGCGGGTGGCCATGCGCAGTGGCAGCGCAGCCGCTGGCCGACCGTGCGGCTCGGGCTGTGGACCTCGCTGGCGGGGTTCGCGGCGCTGGCATTGTCGGGCTTCGCGGGGCTGGCGCAGCTGGGCGTGTTCTCGATGAGCGGGCTGGTGGCGGCGGCGCTGACGACACGCCACGTGCTGCCCGTGCTCGCGCCGCGGGGCAGTCCGGGGCAGGGCCTGCGCGTGGCGCTCGGGCGGATGACGGCGGAGCTGTGCATGGCCTTGCCGCGCTGGCGCCGGCCGCTGCTGTCGTTGACGCTGGTCGCCGCCGGCCTGCTGGCGGTCTTGCCATCGCCGTGGCGCGGCACGCTGGCCGCACTGAGCCCGGTGTCGCCCGACGCACTGGCGCTGGAAGCCTCGCTGCGCGCCGACCTGGGTGCGTCCGAAGCCGGCACGCTGGTCGCCGTCGAGGCGCCGGACGAGGCCACCGCGCTGCAGCGCGCCGAACAGGCCGGCGCCCGGCTCGATGCGCTGGTGGCGCAGGGGGCCTTGCTCGGCTACGACTCGCCTGCGCGGCTGCTGCCGAGTCCGGCGACGCAACTGGGCCGCCGTGCCGCGCTGCCCGAGGCGGGCGTGCTGCGCGCGCGGCTGGCGCAGGCCGCCGAGGGCGGGCCGCTGCCGGTGGACAGGCTCGGCCCGTTCATCGAGGAGGTGCAGGCGCAGCGTCTGCTCGCGCCGGTCACGCTGGCCGGTCTGCGGACAGCCGCGCCTGCGCTGGCCAGCGCCGTGCAGGCACAGCTCACGCCGGGCGGGGCGGGGCGGCCATGGACGGTGCTGCTGAACCTGCAGGCGCCGGCCGCGGCCGGTGTGGACGCGGCGCGGCTGCGCAGCGCGCTGCAGGGTCTGCCCGACACCCGCGTGGTGCAGATCGGCGCCGAGCTGGATGCGCTCTACGCCCACTACCTGCAGCAGGCCCGCTGGCAGGCGGGCCTCGGCGCGCTGGCGGTCGTGGCGCTGCTGGCGTGGCACCTGCGCTCGGTGCGGCGGCTCGGGCGGGTGCTGCTGCCGCTGGTGGCCAGCGTGGTGCTGGTGCTGGCCGGGCTGACGCTGTCCGGACAGGCGCTGGGCATCCTGCACCTGGTGGGGCTGCTGCTGGTGGCCGCGGTGGGGTCGAACTACGCGCTGTTCTTCGACCACCTGCAGGCGGTGGCGGGCCTGGGCACGGCCGACGGCCCCGACGCCGACACGCTGGCCTCGCTGCTGATGGCCAACGTGACCACCGTCGTCTCGTTCGGCCTGCTCGCCACGGCGTCGGTGCCGGCGCTGGCCGCCGTGGGGCAGGCCGTGGCGCCAGGGGCGCTGCTGGCGCTGGCCTTGTCGGCCGCTTTCATGCCCATGCAGGGGCGGCATGGGAGAATCGACCGCACGCAGACCCCTGCGCAGCCCCGTTGATCCGTCCCTGTCCATGCCCGTCATGCCGCCGCCGCTTCGATCTCCGTCGATGCCTCCGACGCCCTGGCCGCTGCCGCCGCTGCTGCAAGCCAGCGCGGTCCTCCACCTGGGCGCCGTCCTGCTCCTGCTGAGCGCACCCGCCCGCTGGCCCTGGGTGCTGGCGGCGCTGGCGCTGAACCATGGCGTGCTCACCGCCTGCGGACTCTGGCCGCGCTCGACGGCGCTCGGCCCCAACCTGCTGCGCCTGCCCCCCGCAGCGGTCGCACGGCGTGAGGTGGCGCTGACCATCGACGATGGTCCCGATCCCGAGGTCACGCCCGCCGTGCTCGACCAGCTGGATGCGGCCGGCGCGAAGGCCACCTTCTTCTGCATCGCCGACCGCGCGGCGGCGCACCCCGCGCTGCTGCACGAGATCCGCCGCCGCGGCCACAGCGTGCAGAACCACAGCCAGCACCACCGCCACACCTTCTCGCTGCTCGGTCCGCGCGGCTTCGCCCTTGAGCTGGAGGCCGCCCAGGCCACCTTCACCACGCTGACCGGCGAGGCGCCGACGCTGTTCCGCGCGCCGGCCGGTCTGCGCAATCCCTTCCTCGCGCCTGTGCTGCACCGCCTGGGCCTGACGCTGACGAGCTGGACCCGCCGCGCCTACGACACCCGCACCACCGATCCGCAGCAGGTGCTCGACCGCCTGACCCGCGGGCTGGCTGCCGGCGACATCCTGCTGCTGCACGACGGCCACGCCGCCCGCCTGCCCGATGGCCGTCCGGTGATCCTGGCCGTGCTGCCGGCGCTGCTGGACACCTTCCGACAGGCCGGGCTGCGGCCCGTGACCGTTCCCGAGGCGCTGCGAACCACCCCATGAACACGACTTCGATGCCGTTGACGATGCTGCCTGCCGCCGACCTCGCCTGGCGCGCCCTGCTGGACCGCGCCAGCGCGCCGTACCGACCCGCCGGCCGCTACGCCTGGCAGTTCGCGCGCGGCAAGCTGGGGCTGGACCCGGTGTTCCGCCATCTGGTCGAGGCGGATCTGGTGCCTGCGGGGGCGCGGGTGCTCGACCTGGGCTGCGGCCAGGGGCTGCTCGGCAGTCTGCTGCAGGCCTGCGGACCGGTGCGCTACACCGGCATCGAGCTGCTGGCGCGGGACGCCGGGCGTGCACGTGCGGCGCTCGTGACCTCGGGCGCGACGATCGTCTGCGCGGACGTGCGGACGCAGGATTTCCCGGTGTCGGACACGGTGGTGCTCCTCGACGTGCTGCACTACCTGCCGGCCGCGGCGCAGGAGGCCGTGCTGGCGCGGGCCTGTGCGGCGCTCGCGCCTGGCGGGCGGCTGCTGCTGCGGGTGGGCGATGCCGAGGCGCATTGGGGATACGCCTTCAGCCGCTGGGTCGACCGGGTCGTGAGCCGTCTGCGGCGGGGCGCACCACCGGTGCAGGGCCGTCCGGTGTCGGCGTGGACCGAGCGGCTGTGCGCGCTGGGCCTGCAGGTCGAGGCGCGGCCGATGAGCCAGGGCACGCTGTTCGCCAACGTGCTGCTGGTGGCGCAGCGCCGCGAGGGAGCCGCTGCATGACGCCGTTGCCCAGAAGGCCCCTGCCCATCACCCACGCCACGCTCACCACCGCGCTCGGCGCCGGCTGCACGGCCCATGCCGACGCGGTGGCCGCCGGCCGCTCCGGCCTGCAGCCCTGTGTCTTCGGCGACGTGACGCTGCCCGGCTGGATCGGCGCCGTCGACGGGCTGGATGCCGTGGCCTTGCCCGCCAGCCTGTCCGACTTCGACTGCCGCAACCACCGCCTCGCCTGGCGCGGGCTGCAGCAGGACGGCTTCGTCCAGGCCGTGGCCGCTGCCCGCGCCCGCTGGGGCGCCCACCGCGTGGCCGTGCTGCTCGGCACCAGCACGTCCGGCATCCTCGACACCGAGCTGGCCTACCGCCACCGCGGCGCCGATGGTGTGCTGCCGGCCGATTTCCACTACGCGCAGACGCACAACACCTGCGCGCTGGCCGACTTCGTGCGCACCGCACTGGGCGTCACCGGGCCGGCCTGGGTCGTCTCCACCGCCTGTTCGTCGAGCGCCAAGGTCTTCGGCGACGCGGCGCGGCTGATCGACGCCGGCTGGGCCGATGCCGCCATCGTCGGCGGTGTGGACAGCCTGTGCCTGACGACGCTGTACGGCTTCCATTCGCTCGAACTGCTGTCGCCCGAGGTCTGCCGCCCCTGGGATGCCGGGCGCAGCGGCCTCTCGCTGGGCGAGGCGGCGGCGTTTGCGCTGCTGCAGCGCGAGGCGGTGCCGGGCCAGGCGCCAGCCGGCCACCTGCTCGGCGTCGGCGAGAGCAACGACGGTCACCACATGAGTTCACCCCACCCCGAAGGCCTCGGCGCCATCGCCGCGATGCGCCAGGCGCTGGCCGAAGCGGGCCTCGTGTCTGCGCAGATCGACTACATCAACCTGCACGGCACCGCCACGCCCAACAACGACGCCGCCGAGGACCGCGCGGTGAGCGCCGTGTTCGGCACGGGCGTGCCCTGCAGCTCCACCAAGGGCGCCACGGGCCACACGCTGGGCGCGGCGGGCGGCGTCGAGGCGGTGCTGTCGCTGCTGGCGCTGCGCGACGGGCGCATGCCGGGCGGGCTGAACCTGCGCGCTCGCGATCCGGCCCTGCATGCGGCTTACCTGACCGAGAACCGGCTGGCGCCACTGCAGCGGGTGCTGAGCAACTCGTTCGGCTTCGGCGGCTCGAACGCGAGCCTCGTGCTGGGGGCGGCGTGATGGCGGTGACAACCCTTTCCGTCGTGGTGCAGGGCGTTGGTCTGATCGGGCCAGGGCTGGTGTCGTGGGCGGCGGCGCAGGCGGTGCTGCAGGGCAGCATGGCTTGCCAGCCGGTGGCATCGGTGGTTCCGCCGTCGCAGCGGCTGCCGGCCGCCGAGCGCCGCCGTGCAGGGACCGCGATCAAGATCGCGATGGCGGTGGCCGACGCCGCTTGTGCCGATGCTGGCGTCGATCCGCAGACCCTCGGCAGCGTCTTCACCTCGTCCAGCGGCGACGGCACCAACTGCCACACGCTGTGCGAGACGCTCGCCAGCCCGAACCCCGCCGATCGGCTGGTGTCACCGACCCGCTTCACCAACTCGGTCCACAACGCGCCTGCGGGCTACTGGCACATCGCCGTGGGCAGCCGCGCCGCTTCGACCAGCCTGTGCGCCTTCGACGCCAGCTTCGGCGCCGGCCTGATCGCCGCGCTGACGCAGGTGCACGCCGCGCGCGCGCCGCTGCTGCTGGTGGCCAGCGACACGCCGTACCCCGAGCCGCTGCACACGCTGCGCCGCCTGCCCGACACGCTGGGCGTGGCGCTGGTGCTGGCGCCCGAGCCGGTGCCCGGGCTCCAGCCCGCGACTGGAGCCACCTTGCGCGTGGCGCTGTGTCCTGCCGATCAGGCGCCGCCGGAAACGCCGTGCCGCGAGGCCGCGCTGGAGACGCTGCGCCAGCAGATCCCTGCGGCGCGGGCGCTGCCGCTGCTCGAAGCACTCGCCCGAGGCGTGGCGGCCACGGTGGTGATCGCTGCGGCGCCGCCGCTGGTGCTCGTGATCGACGTGGTGCCGGCATGACCCCGGCCGCGGCACCACTGCTCGACGCGGCCGGCATCCGCGCGCTGGTGCCGCACGCCGGCCGCATGTCGCTGCTCGACACGCTGCAGGCCTGGGACGCGGCGACGATCCGCTGCACCGCCACCGGCCACACCGCACCCGACCACCCGCTGCGCAGCGCGGGCGGCCTGCTCGCGCCCGCTGCCATCGAATACGCCGCGCAAGCCGCCGCGCTGCACGGCGGGTTGACCGCATCGGCGTCCGGCACAGGGGTGCGGGGCGGCCTGCTGGCCAGTGCGCGCGCGGTGCAGTTCCACCGGCTGCGCCTCGACGATCTGCCCGGCCCGCTGACCATCACCGCCGAACGCCAGGCGGGCGACGCGCGCCAGTGGCTCTACGCCTTCACCGTCACGCACGGTGGCCTGCCCGTCGCCGAGGGCCGGCTGACGGTCGTCCTCGAACCCGAACCCGAGTCTTGCCCATGAAACGAGCCCTCGTCACCGGCGCCAGCGGCGACCTCGGTCGCGCCATCGCGCTGCGGCTGGCCCGCGACGGCCTGCACGTCATCGCCCACGCCAACACCCGCCTGTCGGAAGCCGAGGCCGTGGCCGCGCAGATCCGCGCCGACGGTGGCTCGGCCGAAGCCGTGGCCTTCGATGTCACCGATGCCGATGGCAGCCGTGCCGCGCTGACCGCGCTGCTGGAGGCCGGTCCGGTCCAGGTGCTGGTCAACAACGCCGGCATCCACGACGACGCCGTGTTCCCCGGCATGCGCGCCGAGCAGTGGCACCGGGTGATCGACGTCTCGCTGAACGGCTTCTTCCACGTCACCCAGCCGCTGACGATGCCCATGATCCGCACCCGCTGGGGCCGCATCATCAGCCTCAGCTCGGTCGCGGCCGTGGCGGGCAACCGCGGGCAGGTCAACTACGCCGCCGCCAAGGGCGCGCTGCACTCGGCGAGCAAGGCGCTGTCGATGGAACTCGCCAGCCGCGGTATCACGGTCAACGTGGTCGCGCCCGGCATCATCGCCTCGGCGATGGCGGACGCAGCGTTCGACGCCCAGGCCATCGCGCAGCTGGTGCCGGCCAAGCGTGCCGGCACGCCGGACGAAGTGGCCGCGCTGGTGGCCTTCCTGGCCGGGCCGGACGCCGGCTACATCAGCGGGCAGGTGATCTCGGTCAACGGCGGGATGGTCGGATGACGGTCGAGTCCGTGGCATTGGCGGCGTCCGCCGCGGCGCGCGTGGCCGGGGTCCATGCCACCGAGGCGCTGCTGTTCTCGGTGCTGATGCAGCTCGTCGTCATCGTGCTGGCCGGGCGACTGGGCGGGGTGGTGGCGCGGCGGCTGGGGCAATCGGCGGCGGTGGGCGAGATCGTCACCGGGCTGCTGCTCGGGCCGTCGCTGTTCGGGGCGCTGGCGCCGGAGCTGTTCGCGCTGGTCTTCCGCTCCAGCCCGCCGCAGACGCTGACCATCCTGTCGCAGATCGGCCTGTTGCTGCTGATGTTCCAGATCGGGCTGGAGTTCGACTTCGGCCACCTCGCCGAGCGGCGCAACCGGCGCGCGGTGTGGTGGGTGGCGCTGGCGGGACTGGTGGCGCCGTTCGGGCTGGGTGTCGGCTTCGCGTGGGGCTTGCCCGCGGTGTACCAGGTGGCCGGCGCGCCGCGGCTGGCGTTCGCGCTGTTTGTCGGCACGGCGTTCTCGATCACCGCGCTGCCCATCCTCGGCCGCATCCTGATCGAGTTCGACCTGACCCGCACGCCGCTGGGCGTCATCGCCATCAGCGCCGCCGCCATCAACGACGTGGTGGGCTGGCTGCTGCTGGCGCTGGTCACGGCGCTGAGCACCGCGGCGTTTTCGGCCGGTGCCTTCACGCGGGAGGTGGCGCTGGTGATCGGCTTCGGCGTGCTGTCCTGGGTGGTGGTCCGCCCGCCGCTGGAGCGCTTTGCCCGTGCCCGCATGGCGGCGGACGGCGGCACGCTCGGCCCGACCCTGATGGGTGTCGTCATCGCCGTGGTGTTCGCGATGGGCATGTGCACCTACCAGCTCGGCATCTTCGCGATCTTCGGCGGCTTCATGGCCGGCGTGCTGCTGCACCGCCAGCGCGACTTCGCCGACGCCTGGCAGGGGAAGGTCGGCAGCTTCGTGCAGGTGTTCTTCCTGCCGATCTTCTTCACCTACACGGGCCTGCGCACCGACATCGGCGCGCTGTCGAGTGGTGCGGCCTGGGGCTGGTGCAGCCTGCTGATCGCGCTGGCGACGCTGGGCAAGTTCGGCGGCTGTGCACTGGCGGCACGGGTGGCCGGGCTGTCGCCGCAGGCGGCGAAGCTGGTCGGCATCCTGATGAACACGCGCGCGCTGATGGAGCTGATCATCATCAACGTCGGCCACGACCTGGGCGTGATCGGCCGGGAGGTGTTCACGATGCTGGTGCTGATGGCGGTGTTCTCCACCATCGTCACCACGCCGATGCTGCGGCGCTGGCTGCCGGCCCTGCGCGGCGACCGGGTGCTCAGCTCAGGACCGGATTGCTCCCCGGCAGCGCCTTTGCAGCCGTTTTCGCCACGCCCGCAAGCTGTGAACCGGTGATGTCCGCGGCGCTCCAGCCGCGGTTGAGGTCGAGCCCGGTGAGCTGCCAGTCGTGCACCGGCAGGTGCGGGATGGGCTTGCGCAGACGCTCCTGGAAGCGCGTCGGCCACTCGATGCCCTGGAAATTCTGGAAGTCCGACACGTCCACCTCGGCGACCGCGCCGCGGGTGGACGCCAG
Organism: Sphaerotilus sp.; assembly: GCF_041083715.1. GTDB lineage: Bacteria > Pseudomonadota > Gammaproteobacteria > Burkholderiales > Burkholderiaceae_C > Sphaerotilus. The sequence continues at coordinate 1,828 of NZ_JBFPGY010000127.1, read as the reverse complement.
CCCTTCCAGCGTGAAGCGCACGCGCCGCATCAGGCGGGTGCGCCGGTCGATGCACAGCACGAGCTGCTCCACCGGCGAGAAGCCCAGCCCTGGCACCAGCCGCACCATCAGCCGTTCGCAGGCGTAGTCGTCGACCTGCTCCAGGCCGGCCAGTTTCATCACCTGCGGCCGGTCGACCAGCGCGAGCGGGCCGAGGAGGAACAGCCGGTAGCTGTCGGCCACCAGCGCCGAGGCCTGGCGCAGCGGCTCGTCCGTGGTGGGGCGGCCGTTGTACCAGACCTGCACATCGCCGGCGACCGCGTCCTGGCCCATCCGGCGCACGACCTGCTTGTGGCCACTCGGGCCGATGTGGGTCTGGGCGATCAGGCCCTCGGCCGGCAGCAGCCGCTCCTGGGAGCTGCCGCGGAAACGGGTGTCGGTGAGTTCAGGCTGGAGGCGGCCGACCAGCGGGCGCCATTCGCCGCTGTAGCTCACGTTGAGATCCTTCACGCGGCGCCAGGCGGGCAGTCCGTGCGCGGCGGCGCAGTCGTTGAACAGGGCCAGCGCGGCCGGGTCGGTGGTTTCCTTGGCCTCGATCGGCGACAGCGGGGCCGATGCGCAGCCGCCCAGCGCCCCCAGCGCTGGCAGCAGCGGGGCAAGCGCGGCGGCGGCCAGAACGCGTCGGCGGGAGGGGTCGGCAGTGTCTCGGCTCATTCGGATCTCTTGGGTGGGTGGGCTGCCAGTGTGCCCATCGGGCGCAGACCTGACCAGCAGCACACCTGAAAGATTCCCGCAATTCGGTATCCGGAACGATGTCGAACCACGGGTGGCATCCGCTCAACGTTCGAGCAGGTGGAACGGCGGCCGCCGTCTCAGCCGTCGAGCCACCAGCCAGGGCAGGCGCAGCACGAATTCCAGCACCAGCCGGCTGTGCATCCAGGTCAGCAGCACGTTGTCGCGCACGTAATGGAAATGCGAGACGCCGCCGTCCTCCGGGCGCAGGTATTTCACCGGTGCATCCACATTGACTGGCGCGACGCCGCGCCACGCCAGCCGCACCACTGCTTCGGTGTCGAAGTCGAAGCGCCGCATCCATGGCTGGTGGCGCATCACCGCGATCAGGTCGGCGACCGGGTAGACACGAAACCCGTAGAGCGAATCGCCGATGCCGGCGCCCAGTGTTTCCAGATCGGTCCAGCCATTGGAGATGCGCCGCCCGCGCACGCGCAGCAGCGGCGCCGAGGCATCGAACACCGGCCGGCCCAGCACCATCGCGTCCGGCTGCACCTGCGAGCGCTGCATGAACGCGGGGATCAGGTCGGCCGGATGCTGGCCGTCGGAGTCCATCGCCAGGGCGTGGGTGATGCCCGCGGCGCGTGCGGCGAGCAGGCCGGTCAGCACGGCGGCGCCCTTGCCGCGGTTCTCGGGCAGCACGATCAGGTGGAGCTGCGGGTCCTGGGCCGCCATCGCGCGCAGACCGTCGGCGGTGCCGTCGTCGCTGCCATCGACGACGACCCAGACCGGCGCCCACTGCGCGCGGGCCTCGCGCACGGTGTCGTACACCTTGGCGCCGGTGTTGTAGCTGGGGATGATCACCGCGTGGGTGCGCGAGGGTGTGGTCACCGGGCGAGTTCCTTCGTGAAATAGGCTTGCAGCCGCTGGCGCAGGGCCTCGTGGTCGGTGTCGGGGGCGAAGCGCTCGCCCAGCCGCACGCGGAACACCACCGGCAGCGGTGGCAACCGCCACAGCGGCCAGCCTTTGCCGGCGTAGGGGGAGTCGGTCTCGATCAGCACTGTCTGGATCGGCACGCCTGCGCGCTGCGCCATCAGCGTGATGCCGGGCAGCAGCG
>NZ_JBFPGY010000126.1:0-3277 GCF_041083715.1 Sphaerotilus sp. | reverse complement strand
GGCGAGTTCGGCCCGGCGTGGCACCAGGCCGCGGTCGGCGAACACAAGCAGCGCAGCTACGACGACTTCATCGCGGTGGCCGAAGACCTCGTGCGCACGCAGGTCACGCGTCCCGAGCGGCTCGGCATCATGGGCGGCAGCAACGGCGGCCTGCTGGTCGGCGCGGCGATGACGCAGCGGCCGGACCTGTTCGGTGCCGTCGTCTGCCAGGTGCCGCTGCTGGACATGCAGCGCTACCACCGGCTGCTGGCGGGCGCCTCGTGGATGGCGGAGTACGGCGATCCGGACCAGCCTGAGCAGTGGGCGTGGATCCAGAAGTTCAGCCCGTACCAGAACGTCCGCGCCGACGTGCGCTACCCGCGGGCGCTGTTCACCACCTCGACCCGCGACGACCGCGTCCACCCCGGCCATGCCCGCAAGATGGTCGCGAAGCTGGAAGCCCTTGGTCACCCGGTGCTCTATTACGAGAACATCGAGGGTGGTCACGGCGGCGCGGCCGACAACACCCAGCGCGCGCACCTGCAGGCGCTGGAGTTCGCCTACCTCTGGGCGCAGCTCGGCGCCTGAGCCGTTTCGGCCCGCACCGCACCGATGCCGTTCACCACGTTCACCGCCGCCCGCGACCTGGGCCGCCTGAAGGAGATCGCCGCGGTCTTCATCCGCCACGGCCTCGGCGATCTGGTGCGGCGGCTGGGCTGGGCCGACCGGCTCGCCCGCGCCGGGCATGTGCTGCACCTGGACCACGCGGCCGAGCTGGTGCGGCTGGAGCCGCCGGTGCAACTGCGGCTGGCGCTGGAAGAGCTGGGGCCGACCTTCGTCAAGCTCGGCCAGATCCTCGCCGGCCGCGCCGACCTGTTCGGCCCCGCCTGGATCGCCGAGTTCGAGAAGCTGCACAGCCAGGCGCCGACCGTCGACTACGTCCTGCTGCGCGACCAGCTCATCGAAGACCTCGGGGCCCCGCCCGAGCAGGTCTTCGCCCGCTTCGACACCGTGCCGCTGGCGGCGGCGTCGATCGCGCAGGTCCACGCCGCCGTGCTGCACGATGGCACCGAGGTCATCGTCAAGGTCCGCCGCCCCGGCATCCGCCCGGTGATCGAGGCCGATCTGCGCCTGCTGGAGCGGCTGGCGCAGCTGGCCGAGGACGAGTGGCCCGAGCTGCGCCCCTACCAGCCGGTCGGGCTGGTGCGGCAGCTGGGCCGCTCGCTGCGCCGCGAGCTGGACCTGTCGAGCGAGTGCCACAGCGCCGAGCGCATCGCCACCAACTTCGCCGACCGGCCGCACATCGTCGTGCCGCGGGTCTACTGGGACTGGACCCGCGAGCGCGTCAACGTGCAGGAGCGCATCGTCGGCATCCCCGGCAACGATCTGGCGCAGGTGGACGCCGCGGGCCTCGACCGCGCGGTGCTGGCGCAGCGCGGCGCGCACGCCGTGCTGAAGATGATCATCGACGACGGCTTCTTCCACGCCGACCCGCATCCCGGCAACGTCTTCTACCTGCCCGGCAACCGGCTGGCCTTCATCGACTTCGGCATGGTCGGCCGGCTCAGCGACACGCGGCGCGACCAGCTGCTGTCGCTGATGCTGGGCCTCGTGCAGCGCGACCCCGCCGCGGTGACCGACGTGCTGATGGCGTGGACGCAGGACGCCTCCACCGGCAGCGCGCCCGACCTGGAGGCGCTGCAGCAGGACGTCGTGGCCTTCGTCGACCAGTACCGCGGCACGGCACTCGCCAAGCTCAGCCTGGGCGGCATGCTGGGCGACGTGACCACCATCCTGCGCGACTACCGGCTGGCGCTGCCGGCGGATCTGGCGCTGCTGATCAAGACCTTCATCACCCTCGAAGGCCTGGGCCGCACGCTCGCGCCCGAGTTCCACATGGCCACCGAGGCCGAGCCGCTGCTGGAGGCGGCGCTGCGGGCCCGCTATGCACCGAAGGCGCTGGCGCAGCGCGGCTGGGCCTCGGCGCTGCACGCGGCGCAACTGCTCACGGGGTTGCCGCGCGAGATCACGCGGCTGCTGCGGCTGACCAAGCGCACCGGCGTGCAGGTGCACGTCGAGGTGCGCCATCTGGAGCAGGTCGCCGACCAGCTCGACCGTGCCGCGAGCCGGCTGACGGTGGCGCTGGTCGTGGCCGCACTCATCATCGGCTCGTCGATCGTGATGACGGTGCAGGGCGGGCCGACCCTGCTGGGGCTGCCCGCCTTCGGGCTGCTGGGGTTTCTGGCGGCGGCGGGTGGGGCGCTGTGGCTGGCGTGGTCGGTGCTGCGCAGCGGGCGGGCGTCACGCGCCCTGCACCGGACGGACTGAGGCCGGCGCACCCGTCGTCTTCGCCATCCGGATCGCGCCGAAGGGGCAGCGCACCGCGCACTTCGCGCAGCCGGTGCAGCCTCCGGGGTCGTCCAGCACCGAGCGCTTCTTCCAGTCCACCACCTGCAGCGACAGCACATGCGGCGGACAGACCGCGATGCACCAGCCGCAGCCGGTGCAGCGGGCCGGGTCGATCCGGGGCAGGGCGACAAGCATGGGGCGCGCGGTCTAGGCCTCGGCCCGTGCCGCCCGGGTCTGCAGGATGGTCGACAGGTGGTGCTCGATCCAGTCCGCCAGCGTCTGCACCTGGCCGGCGATCTCGACGCCCATCGGCGTCAGGCAGTACTCGACATGCGGCGGCACCACGGGGAAGGACGTGCGCAGCACGAAACCGTCGCTCTCCAGCGCCTGCAGCGTCTGCGCCAGCATCTTCTCGCTGACGCCGCCGATCTTGCGGCGCAGTTCGCTGAAGCGGTGCGTGCCGCCGAGCAGCGCCACCAGGATCAGCACGCCCCAGCGGCTTGTCACGTGCTGCAGCACCTCCCGCGACGGGCAGGCCTCGGCAAAGAGGTTGCCGCGCCGTAGCTGCTCTTGCAGGGAGAGGGCCGGCGCGGGCGCAGAAGTGGAGGGCGCGTTCATGCGGGAACTGTACGGCGCCCGCATGCGCCCCGCCAGCCTGCACGGGGATTCTTTACTTACTTTTTGGTGTGTACTTACTTTGGGTAAGTGTTCTGGCTAAGCTGGCGGCTCGTTTCGTCTTGCGTCCCATCACCTTCCCAGGAGTTCTCGCCATGATCGTCGTCACCGGAGCCTCGGGCCAACTCGGCCGCCTAGTCATCCAGTCGCTGCTGAAGACCGTGCCCGCCGCGGGCATCGTCGCCGCCGTGCGCCAGCCCGCCGCGGTCGCGGACCTCGCCGCGCTCGGCGTGCAGGTCCGCCAGGCCGACTACGCGCAGCCCGCCACGCTCGA